>NZ_JBPXRQ010000020.1:0-97942 GCF_051842895.1 Cytobacillus sp. Hm23 | reverse complement strand
AGATTTCCCATAGCGTAAGCTAGTAAGATCCCTCGAAGATGACGAGGTTGATAGGTCTGAGGTGGAAGCGTGGTGACACGTGGAGCTGACAGATACTAATAGATCGAGGACTTAACCAAGTTAGAAATGCAGAGCAAGCTTTGTTCAATGAATGTCTATTATCTAGTTTTGAAGGAATATCAACTTATTCCTAAATATTATGTCTGGTGGCGATAGCGAAGAGGTCACACCCGTTCCCATACCGAACACGGAAGTTAAGCTCTTCAGCGCCGATGGTAGTTGGGGGTTTCCCCCTGTGAGAGTAGGACGTTGCCAGGCAATAAAAAAACACAGAGTACTTATACTCTGTGTTTTTTTATGTCTATGCAAACAGCGAAAAGACTTAAATAGTCATTTAGCTGTTTTGTATCTTACGCCTCCAAGATATTTCCCTACTATTCTAAAGGGCAAATTTATTATGAGTGTTAATCACGTAATGTAATCAGCTCGTTTCTTCTTGTCTAGCTCCACCTCCTTGCCTCTCGAGGTCGTTTCACTACTTCACCCGAAGGAAAAAAGCGCCTTCAGAGAAAATGCCTCCAGTGCTTGTCGGGGATGAGCAAGGCGCTTGCGCTTTTCTTTCTTGTCTAGTTCTGTCTCCTAACCTCTCGAGTCGTTTCACCTTTGCATCAGAAGACAAAAAGCGTCTTCAGTTGCAAAGGTTCCAACGCTTTTCGAGGTTAAACAGTCGACTCCACTTTTCTTTTAATCCTCTATTTTATGGACTTTTATTTTTTTCTTTGCATCTTTTGAGATTAATTTGTGTAAATGAATAATTAGAAGTCCATTATGATAGCTTGCGTCAATTCGATCATCTATCACTGGAAACGGTAATTCAATATTTTTTTCAACTGTTCCTTCTTGTATACCTTGCTCTTGTAGATCAAAGCCTTTAAATGCTAAGTTAATGTTGCCTTTTACTTCTAATGTTTGATTATTTTTATTTACATAGAGATCAACATCGCTTTCTTTATCAAGCCCAGGCATACTGACCACGACTAATAACTCATTATGTGATTGATAAATATTTACTGGTGCTTGAGATTGAAAGCCATTAAAAATTGAATCAAAACCACTTAAAAAGTCCTTTCCGAAAAAATGCCCCCATTGATCTTTGAGGTTATTAAGGTTTTTAAATTGATCAAAATCTATCATGTAAGACTGGCCTCCTTTACTGCTGTAATATTATATGTTATGGTTCGTTAAACGTGCCTAATAAATAGGAACTAGCATAGAAAGGAAATGTTTGATGAATAGTAAAAAGCCGAAGAAAAAAAAGTTTGTTGTTGATGAAAATGAGACAATAAGTGATTGTCTAAACCGCATGAACAAGGAAGGATATTCACCAACTAGACGAACGGAAGAACCGGTCTTTAAGGAAGTCGAAAAAGGCGGTAAAGTATCAATTGTCCCCAGTGGGAGTACAATTGTCTTTGAAGGAAAGTTAATTTAGAAAACACGAACAATATAAAATAAATAAACTTAAAACGTTCGATGTTTCTGTTGACAATCTTTATCGTCCATTGTTAAGATGTCACTAGAGAAAATTATTTGCCTCATATAATAATGGGAATAAGGCCCAAAAGTTTCTACCCAATAACCGTAAATTATTGGACTATGAGGAAGAGTATTAAGCTGTAAACTAACAGCTTGGCCTGTAAAGTGGACACAAGGTGTCTTTGCCCAGGTAGAGTGCTTTTCCTTATTAGGGAGCGTTCTATGCTGGGCTTTTATTATAGGAACAAAGTGAATAATAAGGAGAGGAAAACAATGAAGCCGCTCGTTGGAGTAATCATGGGAAGTACTTCTGATTGGGAAACGATGAAACATGCTTGCGACATACTTGAAGAATTATCAATTCCATTCGAAAAGAAAGTTGTGTCAGCACACCGAACTCCAGATCTAATGTTTGACTATGCAGAATCAGCTAGAATGCGAGGCATTAAAGTTATTATTGCAGGTGCTGGAGGTGCTGCTCACTTACCTGGAATGGTTGCTTCAAAAACAACACTACCAGTTATCGGAGTGCCAGTACAATCTAAAGCTCTTAACGGCATGGATTCGTTGCTTTCAATCGTTCAAATGCCTGGGGGAGTACCAGTAGCAACTGTCGCAATTGGCAAGGCAGGTGCAACAAATGCTGGGCTGTTAGCAGGTGAAATATTAAGTACACATCTTCCTGAGGTCGCAGCCTCATTAGAACATAGACGCGAGACTATTCGAAATAATGTATTAGAAAGTAGTGATATGCTTGATTAACGAATGCATATTACCAGGAGAGACGATCGGAATCATTGGTGGTGGACAACTCGGTAGAATGATGGCGATTGCTGCTAAGCAAATGGGGTATAATATTGCTGTATTAGATCCTACGCCAAATTCACCTTGTGGTCAAGTCGCTGACATCGAAATCGTTGGTAATTTTGATGATATTGATGCTATTAAGAAGTTAGCACATCATAGTGATGTAGTGACGTATGAATTTGAAAATATAGATTATGATGCTTTAATATGGCTTGAACAGAATGCCCGTTTACCACAAGGTAGTCGTTTATTGGCGATAACACAAGATCGTTCGACAGAAAAAGCTACCATTGCGGATGCCGGAGTTGAGGTTGCTCCATATATATTAGTAGATTCTGAAGAGAAATTAATAGATGCATTAAATCAATTAGAATATCCTTGTGTGCTGAAAACATGTCGAGGTGGATATGATGGCAAAGGTCAAGCCGTTATTCGTAATGATGAAGATATTAGCAAAGCATTACCACTCTTAGACCATGGCCCCTGTGTTTTAGAGGCTTGGATTTCTTTTGAGAAAGAAATATCGGTCATCGTTTCAAGAAGCATGGCGGGGGAAGTAAAGGCATTCCCGGTAGCGGAGAATATTCATGTAGATAATATCTTACATCAATCAGTTGTACCCGCTAGAACTACTGATAAAATAGTTAATGAAGCGCATCAAATAGCAATAAATCTAGCAGAAACATTGCAAATGGTCGGAACATTGGCAGTTGAAATGTTTGTTACAAAAGAAGGCAAAATATTTATAAATGAACTAGCGCCAAGGCCCCATAACTCAGGGCATTATACGATGGAAGCATGTAAAACCTCACAATTTGAGCAGCATATTAGGGCAATATGCAATTTGCCATTAGGAGAAACGGACCTACTAACACCAGTTGTGATGATGAATATTTTAGGTGAGCATGTAGAAGCTGTGATGAACAATATTACAAAATTCACTACGTGTAAGCTCCATCTATATGGGAAAAAAGAGGCGAAAGTAAAGAGAAAAATGGGTCATATTAACATTTTGGCGGATAATAATGAAGAAGCAATCAAGCAAGCGAATAAGCTAAATATTTGGTCGGAGGAGAATGATAAATGATTGAACGTTATACTCGCCCTGAAATGGGAGCAATTTGGACAGAAGAAAATCGCTTTAAAGCATGGTTAGAGGTCGAAATTTTAGCTTGTGAAGCATGGGCAGAACTTGGAGATATTCCAAAAGAGGATGTAAAGCTCATTCGACAAAATGCTTCGTTTGATATTAATCGTATTCATGAAATAGAGGAACAAACTAGACATGATGTTGTAGCCTTCACTCGTGCTGTTTCAGAAACATTAGGTGAAGAGCGTAAATGGGTGCATTATGGCTTAACATCTACTGATGTTGTTGACACAGCACTTTCTTATTTATTGAAACAAGCAAATGACCTTCTTCTAAAAGATATTGAAAACTTTGTTGCCATTTTAAAAGAAAAAGCTCAGGAGCATAAATATACGGTCATGATGGGACGTACTCACGGTGTCCATGCCGAGCCAACAACATTTGGTTTAAAGCTTGCATTATGGTATGAGGAAATGAAACGTAATCTTGACCGTTTTAAAAGGGCTGCAGATGGTGTTAGAGTTGGCAAAATATCAGGAGCAGTAGGAACGTATGCTAATATCGATCCATTTGTAGAGAAGTATGTATGTGAAAAGTTAGGCTTAGAAGCAGCTCCTATTTCTACGCAAACACTGCAACGTGATCGCCATGCTGAATATATGGCAGCTCTTGCTTTAATTGCTACATCAATCGAAAAATTTGCTGTGGAAATTCGTGGTCTTCAAAAAAGCGAAACACGCGAAGTGGAAGAATTCTTTGCCAAAGGTCAAAAGGGATCGTCAGCAATGCCGCATAAACGTAATCCTATTGGGTCAGAAAATATGACTGGTATGGCAAGGGTCATTAGAGGCTATATGATGACAGCATACGAGAATGTCCCATTATGGCATGAGAGAGATATATCTCATTCTTCAGCAGAAAGAATTATTTTACCAGATGCGACAATAGCTCTAAATTATATGCTTAACCGTTTCGGTAACATTGTTAAAAACCTTACTGTTTTTCCAGAGAATATGAAGAAAAATATGGATCGTACACTAGGTTTAATCTATTCCCAACGAGTTTTATTAGCACTTATTGATACAGGAATGACCCGAGAAGAAGCATATGATATTGTTCAACCAAAAGCGATGGAAGCTTGGGAAACACAAGTACCTTTCCGTCAGCTGATTGAGTCAACTGATATGATTACTTCGCGCTTAACTAATGAGCAAATTAATGAATGCTTCGATTATAACTACCATATAAAAAATGTAGATGCAATCTTTAATCGTTTAAATCTTTAAGGCTTAATAAAGGAGGGCGAAAGCAATGGAAAAATTAGCAATGCTATATGAGGGAAAAGCAAAAAAAATATATCGTACAAATGATCCAAACGTTGTGTGGGTAGAGTACAAAGATAGTGCAACCGCTTATAACGGTGAAAAAAAAGCACAGATATTTGGTAAAGGGCGACTTAATAATGAAATTACAAGCTTGCTATTTGAAAAGTTGCATCGCTCAAATATTGAAAATCATTTTATTAAAAAGGTGTCAGAAACTGAGCAGCTTGTAAAGAAAGTTACAATTATTCCTCTTGAAGTTGTTGTGCGTAATTTAGTTGCTGGGAGCCTTGCTAAACGCCTA
The DNA here is from genome assembly GCF_051842895.1 of Cytobacillus sp. Hm23. Lineage (NCBI taxonomy): Bacteria > Bacillati > Bacillota > Bacilli > Caryophanales > Bacillaceae > Cytobacillus > Cytobacillus sp. Hm23. Next base: position 92,883 of record NZ_JBPXRQ010000020.1, on the reverse strand, counting down.
GGGATTGAAGAAGGTACACCTATAAATCAACCTGTTGTTGAATTTTATTACAAAGATGATGATTTAGGTGACCCACTTATTACTGAAGACCATATTGCAATATTGCAAGTGGCAACAGATGAGCAAGTCTTACACTTGAAAAAAGTAGCATTAGAAATTAATAGAATATTAGTAGAACATTTTCATGGATGTGGTGTTCGTTTAGTAGATTTTAAACTTGAATTTGGAATCACTGAAGAAGGTGCGATCATTTTAGCAGATGAAGTTTCTCCAGATACGTGCCGTTTATGGGATATGGAAACGAATGAAAGATTTGATAAAGATGTCTTTCGTAGAGATTTAGGTCAGCTTACAGATGCTTATGAAGAAATACTAAAACGCTTAGGGGGCTCACAACATGTTTAAAGTGAAAGTGTTTGTTACGTTACGAGAGAGTGTATTGGATCCACAAGGAAGTGCGGTGAAAAACTCACTTCATAGCTTGTCATATAAAGAAGTTGAAGATGTACGCATCGGTAAATATATGGAGTTACAAATCGACAAAACTGATAGAGATATTGATGAGATCGTTCAAGAAATGTGCGAGAAGTTATTAGCAAATACTGTTATAGAAGATTACCGCTATGAAGTTGAGGAGGTCATCTCACAGTGAAATTTGCCGTAATTGTATTTCCAGGATCTAACTGTGATGTAGATATGTATCATGCGATCAAAGATAGTCTAGGTGCAGAGGTAGAATATGTATGGCATGATGCTGTTGATATAGCTCATTTTGATGGAATCCTACTTCCAGGTGGATTCTCTTATGGAGATTATCTCCGTAGTGGAGCAATTGCTCGCTTTTCAAAGGTCATGACAGAAATTAAAAAAGCAGCAGATATGGGGAAACCTATTTTAGGAGTCTGTAATGGCTTTCAAATTTTATTAGAGGCAAATCTACTACCTGGAGCAATGAGACATAATAACAGTTTAAAATTTATTTGCCGACCTGTGGAACTTACTGTTGAAAATAACGAAACGATGTTTACATCTAGCTATGAGCAAGGTGAAGTAATTACCATTCCTATAGCTCACGGAGAAGGAAACTATTATTGTGATGAAGAAACATTGCACAGACTGAAAGAAAACAAGCAAATTGTATTTAAATATAGCTCTGAAAATCCTAATGGTAGTTTAGAAGATATAGCTGGCATTGTGAATGATAAGGGGAATGTACTTGGTATGATGCCACACCCTGAGCGAGCTGTTGAAGATTTATTAGGTAGTGCTGATGGCTTAAAGCTGTTTCAATCGATAGTGAAAAATTGGAGGGAAACTCATGTCGTTACTTCTTGAACCAAGTCCACAACAGATAAAAGATGAAAAAATATACAGAGAAATGGGATTAAGTGATGAAGAGTTTGCTACAATAGAAGGCATTTTAAACCGTCTTCCTAACTATACTGAAACGGGTTTATTTTCAGTTATGTGGTCAGAGCATTGTAGTTATAAAAACTCTAAGCCAGTGCTTAGCAAATTTCCGACAAGCGGTGAAAAAGTGCTACAAGGTCCTGGTGAAGGGGCAGGTATTGTTGATATCGGTGACAATCAAGCTGTCGTTTTTAAAATCGAAAGTCATAATCACCCATCCGCTATTGAGCCCTACCAAGGGGCTGCAACAGGTGTAGGTGGAATTATACGGGATGTTTTTTCAATGGGTGCTCGTCCAATAGCTTTATTAAACTCTCTACGTTTTGGTGAATTGGTTACCCCACGTATGAAATATTTGTTTGAAGAAGTAGTTGCAGGAATCGCTGGTTACGGAAACTGTGTCGGCATACCAACAGTAGGTGGAGAAATCCAATTTGAACCATCTTATGACGGAAACCCGCTTGTTAACGCGATGTGTGTTGGTTTAATTGATCATGAGGATATTCAAAAAGGGCAAGCAAAAGGGATCGGAAATACAGTCATGTATGTTGGTGCCAAAACAGGGCGCGATGGGATCCACGGAGCGACATTTGCGTCAGAGGAGTTATCAGAACAATCGGAAGAAAAACGTCCTGCCGTGCAAGTTGGTGACCCTTTCATGGAGAAGTTATTGCTTGAAGCATGCCTTGAACTAGTAAAATGTGATGCGTTAGTAGGTATTCAGGATATGGGAGCTGCAGGTTTAACAAGCTCTTCAGCAGAGATGGCAAGTAAAGCTGGTTCAGGAATTGAAATGAATTTAGATTTAGTTCCTCAACGCGAAACAGGTATGACTGGTTATGAGATGATGCTTTCAGAGTCACAGGAACGGATGTTAATTGTTGTTGAAAAAGGTAGAGAACAAGAGATACAGCAAATCGTAGTAAAATATGGTCTTGATGCTGTAGCAGTTGGAAAAGTAACCGATGATAAAATGCTCCGTCTTTATCATAAAGGTGATGTTATCGCTGATGTGCCAGTTGATGCTTTGGCTGAAGATGCGCCAGTTTATCATAAGCCTTCTACAGAACCTTCATATTATCAACAATTTCAGGAGATGGCTGTAGAGGTTCCTAAAGTAAATGACTATAAAGAGACGTTATTGCAGTTACTGTCACAGCCGACAATTGCAAGTAAAGAATGGGTATATGACCAATATGATTATATGGTACGTACGAATACAGCCGTATCCCCAGGGTCAGATGCAGCGGTCGTAAGAGTTCGTGGAACAAACAAAGCGTTAGCAATGACAACGGATTGTAATTCTCGTTACTTATATCTAGATCCAGAGGTTGGCGGTAAAATCGCGGTGAGTGAAGCTGCAAGAAACATCGTCTGTTCTGGTGCGGAGCCACTTGCAATTACAGACTGCTTAAACTTCGGGAATCCAGAGAAACCTGAAATTTTCTGGCAGATTGAAAAAGCAGTAGACGGTATGAGTGTTGCTTGTGATACTTTGAAGACACCAGTCATTGGCGGAAATGTATCTTTATACAATGAGACAAACGGAACGGCTATTTATCCGACTCCAGTTGTAGGAATGGTGGGCTTAATTAAAGATTTAGATCATATTACGACACAGCACTTTAAAGCTGAAGGTGATTTAATTTATGTAATTGGTGAATCCAAGGAAGAGTTTGGAGGAAGTGAATTACAAAAATTAACCGAAGGTCGTATTTTTGGTAAGGCACCTGAATTGAATTTAAACGTTGAACAAACTCGTCAAAAACAGCTGCTAACTGCGATCCAAAGTGGTGTTATACAATCTGCACATGACATTGCTGAAGGCGGATTTGCAGTAGCTATTGCAGAATGCTTATTTGGTACTGAAGGTTTAGGGTGTAACGTTAAGATAAGTGGAGATGCAGTCACTTCATTATTTAGTGAAACACAATCTCGATTTATTGTGACAGTGAAAAAAGAAAATCAACAAGCGTTTGAACAGCTTGTTCAAGCCACTTTAATTGGTGAAGTTAGCGTAGAACCAATGTTAATAATCGATAACGAGCAAGGTGAAGATTTGATCCATATTTCGGTAGAAGAAGCTGAAAATGCTTGGAAAGGAGCTATTCCATGCTTGCTGAATTAAAAGGCTTGAATGAAGAGTGTGGGTTATTCGGTATTTGGGGTCATAAGGATGCGTCACAAATTACTTATTACGGCTTACACAGTCTTCAACACCGAGGACAAGAAGGAGCTGGGATTGTAGTAAGTGATGAAAAAAAATTAAAAGGTGTCCGAGGTGAGGGCCTTGTAGCAGAAGTTTTCAGTGGTGGGAAATTAACTGAAATTCAAGGCTCTGCTGCAATAGGTCACGTTCGTTATGCCACAGCAGGTGGGAGTGGGATTGAAAATGTTCAGCCCCTCTTATTCCATTCGCAAAAAGGGAGCTTGGCTATGGCTCATAACGGTAACCTTGTTAATGCAATGGCTCTTAAGCATCAATTGGAGAGTCAAGGTAGTATTTTTCAAACAACTTCAGATACTGAAGTATTAGCTCACCTTATTAAGAGAAGCGGCTTCTCTACCTTTAAGGAACGTGTGAAAAATGCCTTATCCATGTTAAAGGGTGCTTATGCCTTTTTAATTATGGATGAAACTCAAATGATGGTTGCACTTGATCCGAATGGCTTACGACCGTTATCAATTGGGAGATTAGGAGATGCTTACGTTGTGGCTTCAGAAACATGTGCATTTGATGTAGTTGGAGCTACCTATGAACGTGATGTAGAGCCTGGGGAGCTAATCATTATTGATGAAACAGGCATTCATTCTGAAAGGTTTACAGTGACAATGAATCGTGCAATTTGTAGTATGGAATATATTTATTTTTCAAGGCCTGATAGTAATATAGATGGAATTAATATTCATACTGCGAGAAAAAGCCTTGGGAAAAAGCTAGCATATGAAGCACCTATTGATGCAGATGTTGTTACAGGGGTTCCGGATTCAAGTATTTCGGCTGCAATTGGCTACGCCGAAGCGTCTGGTATACCTTATGAGTTAGGTTTAATTAAAAATCGCTATGTTGGAAGAACGTTTATTCAGCCATCGCAAGCTTTACGCGAACAAGGTGTCAAAATGAAGCTCTCTCCTGTACGGGGTGTAGTGGAGGGCAAAAGAGTTGTAATGGTTGATGATTCCATCGTTCGTGGAACAACGAGCCGCCGTATCGTAACAATGTTAAGGGATGCGGGTGCAAAAGAGGTTCACGTTAGAATCAGTTCACCTCCAATTAAAAATCCTTGCTTTTATGGTATTGATACATCAACACATGAGGAGTTAATTGCATCCTCACATTCAGTTGAGGAAATACGGAAGATTATAGGGGCAGATTCAATTTCATTTTTAAGTGAAGAAGGGCTTGTATCAGCGATTGGAAGACCGTATGAAGGCGAATATAGAGGTCAGTGTATGGCATGTTTTACTGGGAAATATCCAACAGAAATTTACCCAGATACGGTTCTCCCTCACGAAAAAGTACTAACTTAACAATACCCAACATTTGATTTAGGAGGATAAACATATGGCGAATGCTTACAAACAAGCTGGAGTCGATATTGAAGCTGGCTATGAAGCGGTATCACGAATGAAGAAGCATATATTAAAAACAGGCAGACCTGAGGTGCTAGGTGCAATTGGTGGCTTTGGTGGCATGTTTGATTTATCAAAAATGAATGTAAAAGAGCCAGTGCTTATTTCGGGAACAGACGGTGTAGGAACAAAGCTTATGCTCGCATTTATGATGGATAAGCACGACACGATTGGTATTGATGCTGTGGCAATGTGTGTAAATGATATCGTTGTACAAGGTGCAGAACCGATGTTTTTCCTAGATTACATCGCTTGCGGTAAATCCTCTCCTGAGAAAATAGAAGCGATTGTGAAGGGTATTGCAGATGGTTGTGAGCAAGCTGGTTGTGCTTTAATCGGTGGCGAAACTGCAGAAATGCCTGGCATGTATGACGAAGAAGAGTATGACTTGGCGGGTTTTACTGTCGGAGTTGCAGAGAAAAATAAGCTTGTTACAGGTGAAGCTATTAAAGAGGGGGATGTCTTAATAGGTCTATCCTCAAACGGCATTCATAGTAATGGTTATTCACTTGTAAGAAAAATATTATTAGAAGAAGCTCAGCTTGATTTAACGAATACTTATGGTGACTGTACTTCAGCACTTGGAGAAGAATTATTACGTCCTACTAAAATATATGTCAAACCAATTTTATCTTTGTTAAAACAAAGTCAAGTAAATGGCATGGCACATATTACTGGCGGGGGGTTTGACGAAAATATTCCCCGCATGCTACCAAAGGGATTAGGTGCAGAGGTAGATTTCGGATCATGGCCAATACCTCCTATATTTGATCTTATTCAAGCAAAAGGAAAGTTAGATAAAAGAGAGATGTTTTCGATTTTTAACATGGGGATCGGTATGGTGTTGACGATGAGTGAAGAAAATATGCACGAAGCCATTCAATTGTTAGAAGCAGCTGGTGAAAAAGCATTTCTGATCGGTAGGGTAAAAGCAGGTGAAGGTGTAACGTACGGTGGAGGAGCACTAAAATGAAAAATATAGCTGTATTTGCCTCAGGGAGTGGCACAAATTTTCAAGCGATTGTCGACGCCGTTTATAACGGACATCTTGAGGCTAATGTAAAACTACTTGTGTGTGACAAACCACATGCGAAAGTCATACAACGCGCACAGCAAGCTAATGTTAATGTTTTTTCTTTTTCACCAAAAGATTATGATAATAAGGAATCATTTGAGCAAGAAATCGTTTTAATACTTAAAGAAAATGATGTAGATTTCATTGTCCTGGCAGGTTATATGCGCTTAGTTGGTAGCACGTTGCTTTCTGCGTACAGTGGTAACATTGTTAACATTCATCCTTCTTTATTACCAGCTTTCCCAGGCAAGGATGCTATTGGTCAAGCATTCAGAGCCGGGGCAGCCAAGACGGGTGTAACGGTTCATTACGTTGATGAAGGAATGGATACAGGCCCTGTTATTGCTCAAGAAGAATTGCACATACATGCAGGCGAGACGATTGAAAGTATTGAGGAACGAATCCATCAAATTGAGCATCAATTTTACCCAAACACTTTACAAAAAATTTTTGCAGAAACGAATAACATGAGTAAATAGGAGGAAGAAACAGTGAGAAGAGCGCTAGTAAGTGTATCAGATAAGGAAGGAATAGTACCATTTGTACAAGGCTTAATTGATTGTGGTATCGAAGTAATTTCAACAGGTGGTACGAAAAAGATTCTTGAGGACAATGGAATCAAAGTCATTGGTATTTCTGAAATTACTGGCTTTCCAGAAATACTAGATGGACGTGTGAAAACTCTTCATCCGAATATTCATGGTGGTTTACTAGCAGTAAGGGATAACGATGCTCATGTAAAACAAATAACTGAACATAATATCACACCTATTGATGTAGTTGTTGTGAATTTATACCCTTTCCAACAAACAATTGAAAAACCAGATGTAACCTTAAAAGACGCAATCGAAAATATTGATATCGGTGGGCCGTCAATGCTTCGTTCAGCAGCAAAAAACTATCAAGATGTAACAGTTGTAGTAGACCCAGCAGATTATGAAAAAGTACTAACAGAAATAAGTGAGAACAACTCCGTAACATTTGAAACAAAGCAAAACCTTGCTGCAAAAGTCTTTAGACATACAGCTAGATATGATGCACTTATAGCAGAATATTTGACAGAAGTGACAGGTGAAGAAAGTCCAGAGTCATATACAGTTACGTTTGAAAAGAAACAAGACTTACGATATGGAGAAAATCCTCACCAAAAGGCTACATTTTATAAGAAGCCTTTAGGAACTAATTACTCTATCGCAAACGCTGATAAATTACATGGTAAAGAATTATCTTACAACAATATCAATGATGCAGATGCAGCATTAGAAATCGTTAAAGAATTTAATGAGCCAGCTGCAGTTGCTGTTAAGCATATGAACCCTTGCGGCGTAGGTGTAGGCTCACACGTACTAGAAGCATATAAAAAAGCATATGAAGCAGATGCTACATCTATCTTCGGTGGAATCGTTGTAGTGAATCGCGAAGTAGATAAAGAAACTGCACAGCTTATGCATGAGATATTTCTAGAAATCGTCATCGCTCCATCATTTAGCGAGGAAGCATTAAATATATTGACACAGAAGAAAAATATTCGTTTATTAAAAGTTGATTTTTCTAGCCAACAGCATGATGGCAAACGTCTTACTTCCGTGCAAGGAGGCTTACTTGTACAGGATGAGGATGCGAAATCGTTGGAAGATGCATCTATAACAATTCCTACGAAACGTGAACCAACTGATCAAGAATGGGCAGATCTTAAGTTAGCATGGAAAGTTGTGAAGCATGTTAAATCTAATGCAATTGTCATTGCAAAAGATGATATGACGATTGGTGTCGGCGCGGGACAAATGAATCGAGTTGGTGCTGCTAAGATTGCAATCGAACAAGCAGGAGATAAAATTGAAGGATCAGCCCTAGGATCAGATGCATTCTTTCCAATGAGTGATACTGTTGAAGCAGCTGCTAAAGCGGGAGTAACTGCAATCATACAACCAGGCGGTTCAATTCGTGATGAAGATTCAATTAAAAAAGCAGATGAATATGGAATTACAATGGTATTCACAGGCATCCGCCACTTCAAGCATTAAGAAATAAAAGCGAAAACGCCTTGACCATCCCCGACAAGCGTTGGAACTATTTCACATGAAGGCGCTTTTTGCCTTCGGGTGAAATAGTGAAACGACTCGAGAGGTTAGGAGACGGAACTGGACAAGAAGAAAAGCAGAAGCCCTTTTAATCTCTGAGAGGATATTGGAAGATAAGACAGATGAGCTGTAATATAAATAATGATAATTAGTAGCTGAGGTGAAACACGATGAATGTATTGATAGTTGGTAGGGGCGGTCGTGAACATACAATTGCATGGAAAGTAGCTCAAAGTTCAAATGTTAATAACGTGTTTGTAGCACCGGGCAATGTAGGTATGGAGGATGTTGCAACGCTTGTAAATATTGATGAGAATGATCATGAAGCACTACTCGAATTTGCAAAAAGCGAGAAGATAGATTTAACGATTGTTGGTCCAGAGGTACCTTTAATAAATGGCATCGTAAATGCATTTCAAATCAATAATTTACCTATATTTGGTCCAACAAAGGAAGCTGCTCTAATTGAAGGAAGTAAAACCTTTGCAAAAGATATAATGAAAAAGTATGAGATTCCTACAGGTCAATATGAATCCTTTACATCATATGAGGAAGCAAAGAACTATCTTTTAAAAGTCGGAGCTCCAATCGTCATTAAAGCAGATGGTCTTGCAGCTGGAAAAGGTGTCACTGTTGCAATGACGATGGAAGACGCACTTGAAAGCCTACATGAAATGATGAATGAGGAGAAGTTTGGCGATGCTAGTACTCAAGTTGTCATTGAGGAATTCTTAGCAGGTGAAGAATTTTCATTAATGGCATTTGTAAATGGAACAGAAGTTTATCCAATGGTCATTTCCCAAGATCATAAACGTGCGTACGATTTTGATAAGGGGCCGAATACTGGTGGAATGGGTGCATATTCTCCTGTACCACAAATTTCTGATGTAGTAGTTGAACAAGCTATACAAACGATCTTAAAGCCTACTGCAGAGGCAATGGTAGCTGAAGGTCGTTCCTTTACAGGTGTGTTATATGCAGGTTTAATTAATACTACAGATGGACCAAAAGTGATTGAGTTTAACGCCCGATTTGGTGATCCAGAAACACAAGTAGTTTTGCCAAGACTTGAGAGTGATTTTGTAGAGACATTATTTCAAATTTTGGAAGGGAATCGAGTGACGTTAACTTGGAATGATTCAGCAACTATCGGAGTTGTGTTAGCTTCAAAGGGATATCCAAATCAATATGATAAAGGTGCTGAAATTGCAGGCTTAAATAATGTGAGCAATAAAACATTAGTTTTTCATGCTGGCACAGCAAAGCAGCATGACAAGATTGTAACGAACGGCGGCCGTGTCTTAGCTATCGTAACAACTGGGAGCTCATTAAAAGAAGCTCAAAACAAAGTTTATCAGGAAATAGATCACATTCAAAGTGAAGGGTTATTTTACCGCAAGGATATTGGTAATAAAGCTATCGAACCCGCTTCTTACGAACATACACAAAAGTAATTGCGATAATACTTCCTATTAATATGGTGAGAACAAATGTCATGTCTGTGAAATATTCTAATAGCATAAAATCAACCCCTTAATGAGTAGCCTCCTGCGGTAGAAATTGCAGGAGGTTGTTAAAGATAAGAATCATTTCGTAAGTTCTGTTTTTTACGGTCTCATTTTATGACTGCACGGTAGTTTTGTGAAAATATAGTAGCTTAATTTTTATTGTGACAAACAACTTGTTGTCCAAATAAGCTAGAGAAAAAAGAACCTAGAATTTTTCTGGATTTTCCACCTAGGTAAGCCTCTTTGAGTTAAGAATACTATAGCTGATGTAATTAAGATGGGTTGATTGAATCCATATCATTATTAAGATTAATTCCTGATTCATTTTTGGATGTATATTTTTCAATACAAGCAGTTAATGGACAAAATCGAGTGATTCCTTCACCAATTTTCATACCTGCAATCATTGCAACAACTAAATATGATTCTCTCCAAGGTCTCTTCACCATCTTAGCAGTAGCCCATGAAAGTAGAGTGAAACCGCAGGTAATACGGATTAATGCATTGATTATACTGATGTTTGGTTTCATAGATGATTACACACCTTCCTATATCAATATCATTTGTTCAAATTACTTTCGTACGGTAAAATGTAAATAAGCCCATATATTGTTCCTAGCTGATTTTTAATTGGGCAAGCAACAATAATTGTGAAAAAAAACCAAATAAATAAAAGATGGTCAATATGTTAATGAAAACGCATACATAGCCGTACGATTTATATCTCAACAAGTGGTTGAATCTAAAGCATTTCCTAGATGATTACGGAGCCAACTGTTATTTTAATTCTGTTTGAATGGAGGAATTCCATGCCCGACCAACGATATAGGTGGAAGAATAAACACCTACGTGAACATGTAGCTGTTATTGATGGAATCATACCACCAACATTAGTTTTAACTAATGCAATATATTTAAATCAAGTTTTAAATCAGTGGGTTAAAGCAAATATTTGGATTTACTATGAAAGAATTATTTATGTCGGTAAAGAACTACCATCTCATATTGATAAATGTGAAATCGTTGATTGTAATGGGTACTATTTAGTACCAGGATATATTGAGCCGCATGCGCACCCATTTCAGTTATATAATCCCCACTCATTAGCTGAATATGCATCTCAATATGGCACAACAACGTTAATAAATGATAATATGAGCTTGGTTTTACAATTACCAACAAAGAAAGCGTTTTCTTTTGTATCTAAATTGAAAAATATACCATCAACTTTATACTGGTGGTGTAGGTTTGATCCGCAAACAGAAATTCACGATGAAGAGTTAATTTTTTCTCATTCTACTGTTAAATCCTGGCTTGAGCATGATGCAGTTTTGCAAGGTGGTGAGCTTACTGGCTGGCCGAAGCTTCTTGCTGGTGATGATATGATGCTTCTTTGGATTCAAGAAGCAAAGCGCTTACGTAAACAAATTGAAGGTCATTTTCCAGGCGCATCTGAAAAAACACTTGCAAAAATGATGTTGTTAGGTGCGACAAGTGATCATGAGGCAATGACTGGTGAAGAAGTATATACTCGTTTGTTGCAGGGCTATACGACATCACTTAGGTATTCATCAATTCGACCAGACTTACCTAAGTTGATAGATGAAATGCATGCTCTTGGAATTAACAAATATGATCATTTGTTCTATACAACTGATGGGTCTACACCATCATTTTATAAACAAGGCTTTATTGACAACTTGATTAACATTGCAATAGACAAGGGTGTCCCACCAATTGACGCATACAATATGGCAACAATCAATGTTGCTAGATACTATCAAATAGAGTATTTACATGGCAATATTGCAACAGGAAGGGTAGCGAATATAAACTTCTTAACAGAGAAAGACAACGCGACTCCTGTATCAGTACTTGCAAAAGGAATGTGGCTAAAAAAAGATGGTCGTAATACAAATAACTTTGGTCATTTTTCTTGGGAAGAGGTAGATTGGCCTCAATTAAATATGAAATGGGATTTAAAATGGGAAGACTTACAGTTCTCTATGCCTTTAGGGCTGAGGATGGAGAATGATGTAATTATGAAGCCGTATTCGGTAAATATTGATGTCTCTGTAGACGAATTATCAACAAGCCATGATGAGAGCTTTTTAATGCTCGTTGACCGAAATGGTAAGTGGCGTCTGAACACCATTATAAAAGGATTTGCCTCGAATTTATTAGGTATGGCAAGTTCATTTTCTAATACAGGGGATTTGATCTTAATTGGTAAAAATAAAGCTGACATGCTAGCTGCATACACACGGATGAAAGAAATAGGTGGTGGAATAGTCATAGCTGAAAATAATTCCATCATCTTTGAAATTCCTTTAAAGCTTAATGGAGTCATGTCTTCGAAGCCAATAGCCGAACTCATTCCACAAGAGCAGCAATTTAAATTAGTGTTACGTGAACGAGGCTATCAATATGAAGATCCTGTATACTCATTACTATTTTTACAATCGACACACTTACCATATGTTCGCATCACACAGCAAGGAATTTACGATGTGATGAATAAAACTGTACTCTTTCCAACAATAATACGTTAAAATATAAAAGTATAGATATAGTATGATAATATTGATAGATAAGGTTGTGTTTTAATGAGGGTTGGGAAATTAGGTATGGCAGTTCTATTAGGTATTGCTATTACTGGATGTAGTAATGAAGACGAACAGGTTGTTAAAGAAGTAGAAGAAAATATAGAGCAAGTAGAAGCAGAAGAAGAAGTCGATGAAACTACGACAACTGTAGTTGAAGAAGAACAGTTTGAATACCATTTTCCTTTAACAGGGATCGGTACGAATGATGAATCGGTTCATCAACGTGCTGTTGCGGTTATGGTTAATAATCACCCAAATGCTCGACCTCAAACGGGGCTAACTCAAGCAGACTTAGTGTATGAAATGCTAACTGAAGGAGATATTACTAGACTATTGGCTTTTTACCAGAGTGATATTCCAGCAAAGGTAGGTCCTGTAAGAAGTGCAAGGCATGATTTTATTGAACTTAGTGATGGCTATGATGCATTGTATGTTTACCACGGTACTTACACAATACTAGAGCAAAAATTACGAAACGGCCTTATCGACAATATTAGTGGAAGTTACCATGATAATGATGGTACTGTATTTGAACGTGCAAATTACCGTAAAGCACCTCATAATTCCTATTTATTATTTGATGGTTTAAATGGAGTAGCTACTGATCGTTATAACTACTCAATTACAAACGAAGTTGGTATTCCACCTCTACCCTTTGCGAGTGATGATGAGGAGATAAGTGGAGATGACGTTCAATCAGTGATGATTACGTACTCAAATAGTTATTATGCTACTGTCGAGTATGTATACGACCAAATTCAGGAAAAATATACACGATTTACTGGCGAAGATCAAACGAAGGATTTCGAATCTGATACACCCGTCTTAATAGATAATATTATGATTGTTGAAATGAATCATCAAATCATTGATGAAGTAGGTCGTCGAGATATAAATTTACAATCAGGCGGTAAAGGCTATCTACTTCAAAAAGGTAAACTTCAAGAAATTGATTGGCAAAACGTAGATGGAAGAATCCTTCCATTTAAAGATGGACAACATGTAAAATTCCTACCGGGGAAAACATGGATTAATATTATTCCAACATCACCAGGACTTGCTGGTTCTGTATCAACTGGAAATGATTAGAGAAATAAGATTCTATTGAGTATCTAAAAAAAGATGGAAGTTATTATTTTACCTAATTAAAAAATTTCATAACAAAGGATGTTGTTGCACTCCTTTTTGTGTGCACAAAAACTATATTAATAAAGAGAAGAAGGATGGGATTGTCATGCAAATAGATAAATTACGTGGCAAGGAGCTAGATCAATTATTTAAAGCTGTTCTCTCTCTAAGGGATCTAGAAGAATGCTATAAATTTTTTGATGACTTATGTACAGTCAATGAAATTCAATCGCTTGCCCAACGATTAGAAGTCGCTAGAATGTTACAGGATGGCTTTACTTATCATAAAATAGAAACTGAAACTGGGGCGAGTACAGCTACTATTTCACGAGTGAAGCGTTGCTTGAACTATGGAAATGATGCATATATAATGGCATTAGATAGAGTAAATGACGAAAATAAATAAAGAACAAAAGCCGTTGCACTTAGCTCCGGCTTTTTTGTAGCAATTTTAAGGCTTGATGTTGAAAATCTAATTTAAGTAATAATCGACGAAAAGAAAGGCTCTTTTCGTAAACTTTGTTGCTATTTGAGACTAATTTAGGACATCAACAATTGAATTTATGTAAATGACCTCATTTAAAATGAGCAAAGAAGCTACGACCGTTTGGTTTATACGTATCTATTTCTTGGAACGAAAAACAACACTTAATGAGAAAACAGACTAAAGAAAAAAACTTGGATACTTATTTCCAGTGCGTATGCAATTTTCTATTCGCACATTTGAGGTCACTTAACTCATATATCGGAGTGTGGATCCCCCTAAAAAAGGAGTTTCTGTGCTTGGCTGGAATACCTGTGTGCGAGCACTTTTCTGTTATAATAGTTTAATGGATATTTGATTGGAGGAAGCATAGGTAATGTATGATTATAGGGAATGGCGTCATGTCTTTAAGCTTGACCCAAATAAAGAGATTTCAGATGAACATTTAGAAAGAATATGTGAATCAGGTACTGATGCAGTTCTTGTTGGGGGTAGTGATGGTGTCACACTTGAAAATGTACTACATTTAATGTCAAGAATTCGACGTTATACAGTTCCTTGCGTACTTGAGATTTCTACAATTGCTTCTGTAACCCCAGGATTTGATTTTTACTTTATTCCGACTGTATTAAACAGCCAAAATATTCAATGGACCATTGGTATGCACCATCAAGCTATTAAAGAGTATGGAGATATTATGAATTGGGAAGAAATTTTAGTTGAAGGATACTGCATATTAAATGGTGACAGTAAAGCAGCACAACTAACAGAAGCTAACACTTCCATATCAAATGAAGATGTGATTGCATATGCACGGATTGCCGAAAATTTATATCACCTACCAATTTTTTATCTTGAATATAGCGGAACATACGGTGATGTAAACATTGTTAAAGATGTCAAAAGCGAGTTATCTCATACGAGGTTATTTTATGGTGGCGGAATTTCATCAAAGGAACATGCCTTGGAGATGGCTAAGTATGCAGATACGATAGTAGTTGGTAATATTATTTATTCAAATATTGATGCTGCTCTGGAAACTGTTGAAGTAGTTAAAGAGTAGTTTGTCAAAATGATAAATATACGATAGAATAGAACGTACGTTTGTATAGGCGGTGAGGACATGCAGTATATTAGTGAAAGATTGTTAACAGGATTAAATCCGCAGCAACAAGAGGCAGTAAAGGCAACAGATGGGCCACTTCTGATAATGGCAGGAGCAGGCAGTGGTAAGACTAGGGTATTAACGCATCGGATCGTATATTTGATGACAGAAAAAGAAATTGCTCCGTGGAATATTTTAGCAATTACTTTTACAAACAAAGCGGCAAGAGAAATGAAGGACCGTATTCAATCACTCCTAGGCCCAGCCGCTGAAGAAATTTGGATATCTACGTTTCATTCTATGTGTGTACGAATTTTACGTAAAGATATTGACAGAATTGGTATAAATCGAAATTTCTCAATTCTAGATTCTTCAGATCAGCAATCAGTCGTAAAAAACATACTTAAAGAAAAGAATATTGACCCTAAAAAGTTTGACCCTCGAACGATTTTATCAACAATTAGTAGCGCCAAAAATGAATTGATTGACGCTGAAGAATATAGTAAGCAAACGGGTAGCTATTATGAAGAAACAGTAAGTAACGTCTATAGTGAATATGAAAGCCGTCTTAGAAAGAATCAAGCGCTAGACTTTGATGATCTCATTATGTCTACTATTCACTTATTTAAACGTGTGCCAGAAGTGCTTGAATATTACCAGCGCAAGTTTCAGTATATTCATGTTGATGAGTACCAAGATACGAACCGCGCCCAATATATGCTCGTAAAAATGTTAGCAGAACGACTAGAAAATTTATGTGTCGTAGGTGATTCTGACCAGTCTATTTATCGATGGCGTGGAGCGGACATTGCAAATATCCTATCTTTTGAAAAAGACTACCCAGATGCAAATGTTATCTTATTAGAACAAAATTATCGATCATCTAAACGCATCTTGCAAGCAGCAAATAAGGTGATTGAACAAAATATGAACAGAAAGCCTAAAAATCTTTGGACAGATAATCCAGAAGGTAATAAGATTTCATATTATCGTGCAAATAATGAATTTAGTGAAGCTCAGTATGCTGCTGGAAAAATCAATGACCTTGTGGGTAGTGGAAGCAAGAAACTTTCGGATTTTGCAATTTTATACAGAACAAATGCACAATCTAGGGTTGTGGAGGAAGTATTATTAAAATCAAATATCAACTATACAATCGTTGGTGGTATTAAGTTCTATGACCGTAAGGAAATAAAAGATATTCTTGCTTATTTACGTGTGATTGCTAACCCCGACGACGATATCAGTCTAACGAGGGTTATTAATGTACCAAAACGTGGGGTAGGAGCTGCCTCTGTAGATAAAATTGCAAACTATGCGATCGCCAATGAGTTATCATTGTTTCAGGCCCTTGGGGAAATAGACATGATAGGTGTAAGTACGAGAGTTAAAAATGCGCTAACAGATTTTCGTAATATGATTCGCCATTGGACTAGCATGCAAGAGTATTTATCTATAACGGAGTTAGTTGAAGAAGTCCTGGAAAAAAGTGGCTATCGAGAAATGTTAAAAAATGAAAAGACGCTAGAATCACAGAGCAGATTAGAAAATATAGAAGAATTTTTATCGGTTACAACAAATTTTGAAAAGCAAAATGATGATAAAAGTTTAGTCGCATTTCTAACTGATCTTGCTCTGGTTGCAGATATAGACCGTTTAGATGAAGAGGAAGAGCAGGATAAGGAAGCTGTTGTTCTTATGACTTTACATTCAGCAAAAGGACTTGAGTTCCCTGTTGTATTTCTATTAGGCATGGAAGAAGGAGTTTTTCCACATAGTCGCTCACTTGATGAAGAGGCTGAAATGGAGGAAGAACGTCGACTAGCTTATGTTGGGATTACACGTGCAGAAAAAGAACTACATTTGTCCAATGCTGAAATGAGAACCTTGTTTGGACGAACGACGATGAATAGTGAATCGAGGTTTATAGGAGAAATTCCTGAAGAATTACTCGATGTTATCGTAGATAGTCAAAAGCAAAATACCCCATTCACATCTAGAAGTTCCGTGTCAAAAACTAGCTTCAAATCGGTAGCAAAATCAACTGGTGGAGATTCAATTGAGTGGCAAGTAGGTGACAAAGCTTCACATAAAAAGTGGGGCACCGGGACAGTAGTTAGTGTAAAAGGAGAAGGTGAGGGGAAAGAACTTGATATAGCTTTTCCAAGTCCAACAGGCATAAAACGCTTGTTAGCTAAATTTGCACCTATTACTAAATCTTAAGAGTCAAGTATAGAAGTAGGCTTTTTACAATTGAATGAACTAATGAGATTTACTTTGTGTAATAGTAAGTCAGAAGAATTATTTAAACCTCTTTGTCCATTAACGATGATATAAACTCTAAAAGTGTGTATTTATGAAGGAGGGTGAACAGATGGATCGACAAATAGCGATAAAACGTGTACAGAAATTGAGTACATTAATAACTAAATACAACTATGAGTATCATGTACTAGACCAACCGACAGTTTCTGATTACGAATATGATCAATTAATGCAAGAATTACTTGAGCTTGAAGAACAGTTTCCAGATCTTAAATCAACTGACTCTCCTTCACAGCGCGTTGGAGGGGAAGTATTAGAATCATTTTCAAAAGTGGAACATGATGTGCCAATGCTTAGTCTTGGAAACGCATTTAATGAAGTTGATTTATTTGATTTTGATCGACGTGTACGTCAAGAAGTAGGGGACGAAATTAGATATGTTTGTGAACTGAAGATAGATGGTTTAGCTGTATCGCTCAAATACGAAGACGGTGTATTTGTTCGCGGTGCGACAAGGGGAGACGGTACCGTTGGAGAAGAGATCACAGCTAATTTAAAGACCATTCGATCAATTCCATTGCGTCTAAATAAGCCAGTTAGTATGGAAGTTCGTGGAGAAGCTTATATGCCAAAGTCCTCATTTAAGAAATTAAATGAGGACAGAATACAGCTAGGAGAAGAACCATTTGCAAATCCTCGAAATGCAGCAGCTGGGTCGCTTAGACAACTTGACACAAAAATAGCAGCCTCTAGAAATTTGTCTATATTTATATATAATATCGCGGAAATGAGTGCTACAAATATCCAGTCTCATAGTGAAGGGTTAGCTTTTTTGGAGAATATAGGTTTTAAAGTGAGTAACGAGAAAAAAGTTTGTGGGAATATAGAGGAAGTTATCGAGTATGTTTTAAGTTGGCATGAAAAACGTCCGAACCTTGCTTATGATATAGATGGCATAGTGATTAAGGTTGATTCTTTGGAACAACAAGATCAGTTAGGCGCTACTGCTAAAAGTCCTCGTTGGGCAATTGCTTACAAATTCCCAGCTGAAGAAGTTGTTACAAAGCTATTAGAAATTGAGCTTAGTGTTGGACGCACTGGTGTGATTACACCTACAGCTATTTTAGAGCCTGTGCAGGTAGCTGGGACAACTGTACAAAGAGCATCTTTGCACAATGAAGATTTGATTCGAGAAAAAGACATTAAAATTGGCGATTACGTTACGATTAAAAAAGCCGGAGACATTATACCAGAAGTTGTCAATGTCATTGTTGAAAAGCGCTCTGGAGATGAGTTAAGCTTCCATATGCCTACACATTGCCCAGAGTGTAATAGTGAGCTTGTTAGGTTAGAGGAAGAAGTTGCGTTAAGATGTATTAACCCTAAATGTCCTGCTCAAATTCGTGAAGGGCTGATTCACTTTGTATCTCGAAATGCGATGAATATAGATGGTTTAGGTGAAAAAGTCATCACACAACTATTTGCGAATCAGTTGATTGTGGATGTTGCTGATTTATATAAGTTAACAAAGGAAGAGTTGCTAAACCTGGAACGTATGGGTGAGAAATCGGCTACAAATCTCATTCAAGCCATAAACAATTCTAAGCATAATTCATTAGAGCGTTTATTATTTGGTCTAGGGATTCGCCATGTTGGAGCAAAGGCTGCTAAGACATTGGCTATGGAATTTGAGACAATTGAAAAACTTCAAGCAGCAACATTCGAACAGTTAATTAGTATAAATGAAATTGGAGAAAAAATGGCTGAATCGATTGTTACATATTTATCAAGCTCTGAAGTTCAAGCATTGATTGAGGAACTGAACAGCTTAGGGGTAAATACAAGCTTTACTGGAGTAAAAGCCCTACCATCAGAAAGCGGCGATTCATTTTTTGCAGGAAAAACAGTTGTATTAACTGGGAAGCTTGAACAACTTACTAGAAACGATGCAAAAGAAAAGATTGAAACTTTAGGCGGAAAAGTAACGGGAAGTGTGAGTAAAAGTACTAATTTAGTCATTGCAGGTGAAGCAGCGGGTTCTAAATTAACAAAGGCTAAACAGCTCTCAATAGAAGTTTGGGACGAACAACGATTAATTACGGAATTTGAAAAATAAGAGGTGTATGATATTGCGGAAAATTATTGCCTTAACTTTATCAACATTATTACTACTCTCTGCGTGTGCACCGAAGTTTGAGAAACAACAAGAAATTGTTAATGAATCAGAAGATACAACTGAACAAGCAATCATTCCTAAGTATCAAATTTCTGATCAGTTTTATCGAACAGTTTTAACTGAGGATAATCAAATCAAACCAAGTGAATCAAGAGGGCTGGTTGTTTCAGGGCTCAATACACGATATGACATAGATGAAGTGGAACGAGGACTTATGCGAATTGCACAAGATACCTTTTCTCCAGATGAATATTTTTTCCAAGAAGGACAGTATTTAGATCGCCAGACGGTCCAAAGTTGGTTAAATCGAAAGTTGACACCAGAACAGCTTCAAGAAAAACTTAACGAGGATCCAAATTATGTAGATTTAGGGTTAAACCCTAGTATTGATACGACTGCTGAAGCAACTCTCACAGATTTAAATCAAGAAAGTCCTATCTATCTTGCACATATATTAGAACATAATTATTTAGTAGAGAAAGATGAACAAACTGTTGAATTAGGCGGGATTGTCATAGGTCTTGCATTAAACTCGGTTCATTATTACAAACAAGAGCAAGGATATGATAGAGAAGTTAACATTGATCGATCTGTGCTTGAGAAAGAGGGTAAGAAGATTGCCGAAGAAGTTGTAAGGCGAGTGAAATTAATAGACGGGCTTGGGAATATTCCAATTGTTGTTGCATTATTTGAGCAACAAAGCAAATCTTCGATTGTACCCGGAAATTTCTTTACACAAGGAAATGTTAAAGCAGATAGTTCATCTATTGATAAATGGTCTGATATTAATGAAAAATATTATTTATTTCCTTCCGACGACGCTGAAAACGAACATCGTGAGGATGTCGTTACATTTAATAGGCTTAAAGATAGCATTGCTCAATTTTTTCCAAACTACACAGGCATTATCGGCAAAGGGTTCTACAAAGATGATACTCTTCAACAAATGACGATAGAAATACCGATGCAATTTTACGGTAAGTCAGAAGTCATTGGCTTTACGCAATACGTAACAAATGAGGCTATGGAAATATTCCCTAACTATATCTCCTTGCAGATGTATATATCATCAGTTAGAGGCCAAGAAAGTATTGTTATTCGTGAAGCTGGTGAAGAAGAACCTTTCGTTCATATTTTTCAATAATAAGTCTCAGAAACAAGTACGAAAATACATCGAGAGTTTCGTAACATCTTATCTTCTAAAAAATGGTTACATGGACAGCTACACTGCTTTGGATTACGTCACTTAGTAACTGAGTCTAAACAGAATGATGATGTTACAAACTCTCTTATTTTACGTGTAATTGTACTATGACCTGAATAAAAAGAGCATAGTTAAAGTGTACTATTCTTTTTAAAATTCCGACTATTTGCACCATGTTTGATGTAACTGGTTTTATCAGTTAGAATGGTAAATGTAATGTGTGTAAACGCTTAAAACAGTGGGGAGGAACGAAAAATGGTATTACCATACAAGCATGAACCATTTGTTGACTTTACTGTAGAGGAAAACAAACAAGCATTTGAAGCAGGGCTTGCAACTGTTGAATCTTATTTAGGTAAAGATTATCCACTAATTATTGGTGGGGAACGAATTACAACTGAGGATAAAATCACTTCAGTAAATCCTGCACAAAAAGATGAACTAATTGGTACTGTATCAAAAGCTAATCAACAACTTGCTGAAAAAGCAATGCAAGTTGCTGACGAAACATTTAAAACATGGCGTAAATCAAAGCCAGAAATGCGAGCGGACATTTTATTCCGTGCTGCGGCAATCATTCGACGTCGTAAGCATGAGTTTTCAGCATTACTTGTTAAAGAAGCAGGTAAACCTTGGAGAGAGGCGGATGCTGATACTGCTGAGGCTATTGATTTCTTGGAATATTATGGACGTCAAATGCTATCGTTAAAAGATGGTGTTCCAATTGAAAGTCGCAAAATTGAATATAATCGATACAACTACATACCTCTTGGAGTAGGCGTCATCATATCACCGTGGAATTTCCCGTTTGCAATTATGGCTGGTATGACAACAGCTGCACTTGTATCTGGAAATACCGTTTTATTAAAACCAGCTAGCACAACACCAGTTGTTGCAGCGAAGTTCATGGAAGTACTAGAAGAAGCAGGGCTTCCAGCAGGCGTTGTAAACTACATTCCAGGTAGTGGTGCAGAGGTTGGTGACTACTTGGTGGATCACCCTCGTACACGTTTCATAAGTTTCACGGGTTCTCGTGATGTAGGTGTACGTATTAATGAACGCGCAGCAAAAGTTCACGATGGACAACTTTGGTTAAAACGTGTTATTGCTGAAATGGGTGGAAAAGACACGATAGTAGTAGATAAAGAAGCTGACCTAGAATTAGCAGCACAATCAATTGTAGCTTCAGCATTTGGCTTCTCCGGTCAAAAATGTTCAGCTTGCTCTCGTGCTGTTATTCTTGAAGAAGCATATGACCAAGTATTAGATAGAGTTGTAGAGCTTACGAAAGAATTATCAGTTGGGAACCCAGCTGAATATGGTATGTTTATGGGTCCTGTAAATGACCAAGCTGCTTTTGACAAAGTGATGAGCTATGTTGAAATTGCTAAATCAGAAGGTAAGATCGTTGCTGGTGGTGAAGGTGATGACTCAACTGGCTGGTTTATTAAACCTACTGTAGTAGCAGATGTTGCAGAAGATGCTCGTCTTATGAAGGAAGAAATCTTTGGACCAGTCGTTGCATTCTGTAAGGCAAAAGATTTCGATCATGCGATGGACATTGCTAATAATACAGATTATGGTTTAACTGGTGCAGTTATTACAAATAACAGAGACCATATTGAGCAAGCACGTGAAGATTTCCATGTAGGTAACCTATATTTTAACCGTGGTTGTACGGGTGCAATCGTTGGTTATCAGCCATTTGGTGGGTTTAACATGTCAGGTACAGACTCAAAAGCAGGTGGACCTGATTACTTACTACTTCATATGCAAGCAAAAACAACGTCAGAAACGCTATAATTTTTTCTGATAGACATTTTATATGATCGTATACGAAGGTGACTCAAAATCTGAATCTGGAGTTCTAACTGTGGGGTTTTAAAATCAAACTGTAGAGCTGCGATCAACATTTTTTGAGCCACCTTCTGTTGTTTTTTTCCATGACATGTGGTAATATTTTTTAACAATAAAAGAAGAATTCAGAATTATGAATTCTCGGAAGAAGCAATGAAGAAGAAGAGTAAGTATGACGGAAGTTTTAGAGAGCTGACGGCAGGTGCAAGTCAGTAGCGGAAGTTGTACTGAATGGGCTCCTGAGCTCCAAACCGAAAGATTTGTTCAAGTAGGCTTTGGCGACCATGCCTCTGCGTTAAAGAGGCGCATATTCGTACAATACGTTGTACTGATATGTTTGTGAAGCGAGCTTTTTTGCATGTATGAAAAGCTAATGAAGGTGGTACCGCGGGTTTCTCGTCCTTTTATAGGACAGGGGCCCGCGGTTTTTTAGTTTACAAGATGGGAGTATCTCCTCGCAACAATTGAGAATAAGGTATTTGGACAGAAAGCCACCACGTTTGGAAAGTGCGGCCACGTTCGGACAGTAAACGTCCATTTTTGGATAGTAAAGTCCCTTAGTTGGACAGTAAAGTGCAGCGTTTGGACAGTAAACGTCCATGTTTGGACAGAAAGTGCCTGCTTTTGGATAGAAAGCGCCCGCGTTGGACAGTAAACGTCCACTTTTGGATAGTAAATGCACATGTTTAGACAAGAAACTAAAGCAATTAGCGTAATTAAGTTCATCACTGAAAGGAGTGATTTTTTATGGAAGATGGTTGGTGGTGTAGGTTAAATGTAATGACATATAACAACATTCATATTTATCAATGGAGGGATTTTGATGACTAAATTAGTGTCGGGAATACGACCAACGGGAAATATACATTTAGGGAATTATTATGGTGCAATGAAAGGGTTAATCGAACTGCAAAATAAGTATGATGCCCATTATTTTATAGCTGATCTTCACTCATTAACAACTCATCGTCAAGGTGAAAGATTAAGAGAGAATGTCATAAATGCTGCTCGCGATTACTTATCGGCTGGACTTGATCCAACAAAGTGTATGTTGTATGCACAGTCTTCAATTGCTAAACATATATGTGAATTGCACACATACTTTAGCATGGTTATGCCAATGGGAGAATTAATGCGTTGCCCCACATTTAAAGAAAAAGCAAAACGGCATCCAAGTAATGTTAATTATGGTTTAGTTGGTTATCCAGTGCTAATGACAGCAGATATAATGATTCATAAAGGTGAGGTAGTGCCAGTTGGAGAAGATCAGCTTGTCCATTTAGAAATTGCTAGAAAGATCGTCCGCAAGTTCAATCATTTATATGGTGAGGTTTTTGTTGAGCCACAGTCTATTATTGACAATGCTGTAAGAATTCCATCCTTATCTGGGAAAGGAAAGATGAGTAAATCTGATTCAGATGATTCATATATTAGTATGACAGATCATCCGCAAATCATTCAAAGCAAGGTCAAGAGAGCATATACAGATCCTAATAGAATATACCGTTCAGATCCGGGTAATCCAACTAAGGATGGGTGTAATGTATTTCATTTACATTCATATTTTACAGAAAAACGGATTGTAGAGGACATTCAACAACAGTGTGAAAATGCTGAAATAGGTTGTCTTGTTTGTAAAAACATGCTCTCTCAATCTATTATTAATATTGTGGCTCCCATTCAAGAACAAAAAGTACAATACTCAGATGTTGATGTAATAGATATTTTAAAGATGGGGCAGAAGAAGGCAGAAAAATCGGCTGAACTGGTCATAGCTGAAGTTCGTAAAGCAATGGGATTTATCATGTATTAGTAATAGGGGCTTTTCATAAGGCCATTTAAGGAAACCTTTGTTGCTATTGAGACTAAATTAGGACAGGAACAAATAACTTTAAGCAATGGACATTATTATAGGTTATAAGGACTTACTTATTAATACGAAAAGCAACAATTATTGTGCAAACAATTTATTATAAAGAGAGGGAGATCAACGTTGATCCCCCTCTTTTAAATAGATTATAGCAGTAATTAAACTATCTTACATCAAACAGCTTATCTAACTTATAGCTCCATGCCTTTTTTAACATAATCATTAATTAAACCTTGATCAACAAAGGCGATAATTGGTAATATCTCTGAAATTCCTTTACTTGAAACAGCATCTAAAGCGAGTTCGTTGATCAACTCCTTGTCAATAAAAGGGCATATAGAAGTTAATGAGCTTATGCCATTTTCATTATAGCTGTATTTTGCGAGCTCACTTAACGTATCACTACTTAAATAAGGTGCGATTGGTGTTAAAGCTTTAATTCCATTAACACGAAACTCTTTTTTTGCACAATCATTAATAACGTCTTGAGTAATAAAAGAGGCAATAGCTGTAAGACCTTTAATACCATTGACCTCAAACTCTTTTTTTGCATAATCAACAATTACATCTTGAGTAATAAAAGGGGCAATAGCTGCAAGACCTTTAATACCATTGACCTCAAATTCTTTTTTAGCACACTCATCAATAACATCTTGAGTAATAAAAGGCGCAATAGCTGTAAGATTCTTAATACCATTGATCTCAAACTCTTTTTTAGCAAAACCATTAATAACATCTTGGTTAATAAAAGGAGCAATAGCTGCAAGACCTTTAATACCATTGACCTCAAACTCTTTTTTAGCAAAATCATTAATAACATCTTGATTAATAAAAGGCGCAATTGCCGTAAGACCTTTAATACCATTGATTTCAAACTCTTTTTTAGCACAATCATCAATAACGTCTTGACTAACAAAAGGAGCAATAGATGATAATTCTTTATTTGAAAGGTTATCTTTAATGGTATGAAAAACCTCATCAGCTTTATCTGTTTGAATTAAGGGTGCGACATTTGAAAATTCTTCTACAGAAACATCATTTTGTTCTAAATATTCAGATGTATTATCCTCTATTATATTTTTTATTAATTGTGTTCCGTCTCCGTTGTTAAGGATCTCATCAATTGTCACATCAAATATTTGAGCAAGTTCAGGCAGTTTAGATATATCAGGCATCGTTTTACCACATTCCCAATTACTAATTGCTTGAAAGCTAACTCCCAGTTTATCTGCTAACTCCATCTGCGTAATTTTTTTTGACTTTCTATATTGTGCAATTTTTCTACCAATCTTGTTCATGTCAAACAAAACTATCACCTCTTTAATTTTTGATGCTTTAATTGTATCGATTTAATCATTTAGTGTACATCAACTGATAGTTGAATAACGCCATTCGATATTTCAAGTAGTAGTTGAAGGCTGTTTTTCGTACGAATGTTTAAATATATGGTTACAACAAGAGATTATGGCATCTTAAATTTTGAACAACAATGACAAATAAAACGATTGCTGTCTTATATATGTAAAAAAAACAAAGTATATGGATAGCGTTTAATTCAAGGGACTGAAATGAATAAAGGTGTTTAATAGAATTACTAAACTACTTTCATTTTATTATCAATAAATGGTAAAGTAAAACCATTGAAGGAAAATGGAGGCTTATGATTTATATAGATTATTAAGGCAACAGTGCGGTAGCTTGCAGTGTTAACGGAATTAGTTGATTTGTATCGAGTTTTCGGTAAGCAAAAGTCTGATGTTGGTGGTGCAAGGAAGTTGTTACGAGAAAGGTTGATTAATAAAGAATCAGTCATATTTATTGCATTTAATGGAGGAGGTCCTCTTGATTTCGTTCAGTTGCATCCATCATTTTCCTCTATAAATATGAGGAAGACATGGGTGTTGAAATGATTTGTATGTGAAAGAAGCTGCGAGAGGTAAAGAAATTGGCGAAAAATTACTAAACAGAGCAATAACCTTAGAAAAAATACTGGAGCAAAGAGAGTATTACTTGAAACAGCTGAAGATAACATAACAGCTCAGAGAATTTATGAAAAAACAATTTCAAAAGAGAAACAAATCGTTATTACTTTTATACGATTTGAAGATTGGAATAAATAATTTAACGAAAGTGGTTAGCTAACTCTTTTCTTTTACTTTGGCTGTTTTTACATTAATGGTTGCTTTTTGTAATAAGAGCAACATGATTATATTTAGGGACATCTTTTCACATTTAAAGTCTATTAAAATCATCTATTACTAATGTAGTAATTACAAAGTTCAAATTGTTAAAGGGATATTTCAGATTCCGCCACCACCACCATCATAATCACTGGGGAAACGGTGAGGTTTATCATCTTTATTATTGTCCCTTAAGGACAAGTTGACAATAACTAGTAATACTAAAATGATAAAAATAATTAATAAAATCCACCACATATTACTTACCCCCCCCTATACAATTTACATAATAAAATGTAAAGCTATAAGAATGGATTCTTTGTAGAATATTATATTCATAGTTCAAAAACATAAGACTGTTTTAGCAAAAGTTTGTATCCTTCTTAGGTGAAAGCAGATGAGTGTAGTGATTATAGATGGTGGGCAAAGGCTATATGTTGTTATTGAGTGATCATTTATTTGATTTTCCTGTTTATTTTGATTAAATTTATCACGTCTAAGGTGAGCTCTTTCAATGAGGTAGAGTGGAGTCTCCACCTCATTCACCGATGTTCAAGCTTAGGAATTGTTCCTATGCTATATTCTAATTTTCAAGAACCACATATAAATGTGATTCCTATAGTTAGAAAAATGTATAATTTAGGATATAAGCTTGTACGAGATAAAAATAAACGTAAAGAAACAAATTTGCTCGATGCTACCTCCTGTTTTAAAAGTTAATGGTAAACGAATATAACGTCCAAATGGATAAAAAAGCTTTACCCCAGCTGGTGTAAGCATATCACCTAAGATATGTGAAGCAGTTCCAAATATGATTCCTGTCACGAGGGAAGCAGGTAATAAGTCATATAAAAAAGTTAATATTCCTACAAAAAGTAGACTATGAAAAAACGTTCTATGAGTAAAAAACGTTGAAATAATTGATGGTAAGATCGGAACTTTGTTACTTATTTTGCTTTTTGGATGGTCGATGTCTGGTAGGAGAGCGCCTATGGCTAGCCCTATAAAATATGATGCTGGGTCAGGAACTTGAGCCCATTCCATCATTGATAACCCTACCATTCCTGAAAATGCTAGATGAGTATGATATTGCATTCGATTCCTCCATGTTGATTTATCTATGATGTTTAATGCCTGTGTATTGTTTATACACGAAATAATGTGATATTTCAATGATTCTTTCATAGCATGTCGTTTGTCACGGTAGGAACTGAAGTACTTGTACTTGAGAACTTGAAAAGTTAACAAATATTTAAACAAACGTTTGTTTAAAACTGTTTTATATAGAAATTGCCAATCTTGTGTTATATATTGATATTAAGTTGGAGGTGTAACGTATGACCAATCCGTGGGATGCTGAACAAGTTGTGTCGCCAGAGCTCGCTAAGAATTTAATTGAAACACAGTTCCCGGATCTATATCCTGTTACGGTTTCATTAATGGGGAAAGGTTTTGATAATACTGTTTATCTCGTTAATGAAAAGTATGTCTTTCGATTTCCACGAAGGACGATCGCAGTTGATTTATTAAATACAGAAAATAGCTTACTTCCTATTTTGTCGTCAGTTCTTCCACAAGCGATATCACATCCTATTTTCTTTGGGCAAAGTGTTAATGGAAAGTATCCGTGGCCTTTTACTGGGTATTATCGTGTTGAAGGTACACCGCCAAATACATTGTCAAAGCTTGAAAGAATGAACTCTGCAATAATACTAGCAACTTTTCTCCGCTCTCTCCATAACTTTCCTGAAGAAAAAGCTAGATTGTTAGGTGTACCGTTTGATGAACTAAAACGATTAGATATTATGAAGAGGAAGCCAGTAGTAGAAAAATATATAGATCAAATAAAAACGCTACAATTATATGATCAAGTCTCATCATTAATGTCATACATAGAGCAAGTTAATCATATTGATGTAGAGCAAAAAAGCACACTTGTACATGGTGATATTCATATTCGTAATTTACTAGTAAATGAGAACAACACAGTTTCAGGATTCATTGATTGGGGAGACGTTCATATCGGACACCCTGCTGTTGATTTAAGTATAGTATATAGCTTTTTACCTCCTGAAGGCAGGAACATATTTTTTAGCCATTATGGAAAAGTTGATGAAGAAACTTTATTGTTAGCGAAATTTAAAGCTGTATTTACGACAATCATACTTCTTATGTACGGTTATGATCACAATGATAGGAAGTTAATTGAGGCAAGTAAACAAAGTCTCGATCTAATTTTATGTGAAGAAAATACTTGAAAGGGGTAAAGGTCTTAAAAAATGGAGGTTACAAAATGAATAAATCAGCATTACTTATCATTGATGTACAAAATGGTATGTTTTCTGAAAAAGACCCAGTATACAAAGCCTCGGGTCTATTAAACACCTTGAAACAACTAATTTTACGAGCTAGATCGAAATCTGTACCGATCATGTACATTCAACATAATGGACGTGAAGGACATCCATTGGAATTAGGAACGCAAGGTTGGGAAATCCATTCAGCAATAGAGCCGATGGCTAGTGATGAAATCATTCAAAAAACTACCCCAGATTCATTTTTTCATACAAGCTTAGCTGAAAAACTAGCGGAAAATAAAATAAATCATCTTGTTATTGCTGGAATCCAATCCGATATTTGTGTAGACACAACTTGTCGACGAGCTTTTAGTATGGGGTTTGATATTACGTTAGTTTCTGATGGACATAGTACTTGGGGTTCGAATGGTTTAACAGCTCAACAAATTATTGATCATCACAATGGTGTATTACAATGGTTTGCAAAAATAGCGAGTGTAAAAGAGATTCATTTTTCTTAGAACTTAGAAATCATCTAAGTTCTTTTTTAATGCTTTTTATAGAATTTGAAGGATTTTACAATTTTGTGTCGAATTGTATGTAAATTAGGAAGGGGATAAACATGACAAAAAGAAAATTAACCAGTTTAGTACCTATTTTTATAGTTATCATTATAGTAATAGCAATAGGAGCATTTTTATATGTTCGAGAAACAGCAGAGACAACAATGAATAACGACGAACCTATGAATGAAAATAACATAGAAAGCGAGATAGTAGAAGAAGCTGACACCCAAGATGAGCAAGTAGAAGACGCTGACAATCAAAATGAGCAGGTTGAAGAAGTTGAGGAGCCAACATATAATGTACTTGCACCTTTACCGGGTGCTTCAGCTGACTACGACATTTCGTTAACTTTAGATGATCAAGGCGTTTTTCATATCTCATCAACAATTGAGGTGGCAAATCTTTCAGATGATGTTTGGCACGATGTAGCCTTTTATTTAGTTCCCAATGCCTTAATCGAAGAAAATAAACCAGAATTCATAGAGGGTAAAGCGGAAGTGTCAATCTTGTCAGTGGATCAAAATGGACAAGAGGCTACGTACGACTTACATAATAATAATTTGTTTATTCAGCTAAATGAACAAATAAACTCGGGACTAACTTCAACTATTTCTATAGACTACACACTAGAAATACCTGAAAATGGTCTTCGCCTCTCTCAAAAAAACGGCAATTATTATTTAGCACATTGGTATCCAATGATAGCTCACTATCAAGAAGGCTGGAATATTGAGAGTTATATGGCGAGTGGAGAATCTTATCATACCCCATACGGGAATTATACGATTACTTATAAGTTACCAAAGGAATACTTCGTTGTGAGCTCTGCACCAGATGGTGAAGCAATACCTTCTGCCTCTGGAACGCTTCATGGAGAAAAAATAAAAGATTTCTATATAGGCATATTAGAACCTGATGAATGGCTAACAACTTCAATTAAGGCAAATGATACAAATTTACGTCTATTTGTACCTATTGATGCTGAAGACCTTTTACAAGAGGGGATGAAAGAAGCTGAAAAAGGCTTTAATTATTTTGAAAAGAACATTGGTGATTATCCATTCGAAGAATTAGATTTAATTGGTAACGATGGTGGAATGGAATATCCAAACGTAGTGGAAGTGTCTGATGCTCTACGTGAACAATCATTACATACGATTATTCACGAAATTGCACATCAATGGTTTTATTATCTCGTTACAAATGATCCATATCATGATGCATGGTTAGATGAAGGAATGACGGAATTTGCAACGACTGTATATTTTTATGAGCAAACAAAAGATGAAGACTTTAGTTTTGAATTTGCAAAACGGGTATCAACATTAAATGAAACTGAAGATAAAGTTAATGTAAGTTTAGATAAATTTACTAAAAGTTATATGGGAACACTATACGGGAAAGTGCCCCTTGAGTTATGGGCGTTCTTCCAAGCAAACGGAGGGCATGAAGAAGCTGTTAAGTTTTTATCAGCATATTATACGGAGTTCCAATACGAATATGTTACTACTACAAAATTTGTTTCATTTTTTAATGCTTATTTTCAGAAGGATTATAGTGATTTTTTAGCTGACTGGTTAGAGTTTTAAGCGAAACACGGAATCTATATGATGAGATTCCGTGTTTTTTTATGGTTGTTTTCGTATTGATTTGTAGCTTTTGCTACTAAAATAAACGTATAAACCAAGCGTTCTGGTCAATTGCATAAATTTAGTTGTTGCTGTCCTAAATTAGTCTCAATAGCACAACTTTCTTATTGATTAAGGTAGAGTGAAGGGATTATTTTGACTGGAATTGTATACATCTATTGCTTTAATGGGCTAAAATTTGATATTATCAGTATATTGTGAACGATCGAACAACCAATGGAGGTGACTTTATATGTCAAGGATTTCAGTCGATCAAGTGAAGCACGTAGCAAACTTAGCACGATTAGCAATTACAGAAGAGGAAGCAGCGAAGTTTACGAATCAGCTTGATGCAATTATCTCTTTTGCTGAAGAGTTAAATGAACTTGATACAACAAATATTGAACCAACTTCTCACGTTTTAAACATGACGAATGTTTTACGAGAAGATGTTGCAAAAGAAGGTTTACCTATAGATGAGGTGTTAAAAAATGCGCCTGATCACAAAGGTGGACAAGTACGTGTGCCATCAATTATAGAATAAGGAGGGGCGAGGCATGTCATTATTTGATCATAAAATATCAGAATTACATAAACTTTTGCACAAAAAAGAAATTACTGTTACAAATCTTGTTGATGAGTCGTATAAACGAATTAACGAGGTTGAAGATAAAATCAATTCCTTTTTAACGTTAAATGAAGAAAATGCACGTGCATATGCGAAACAATTGGATGAAGCAATTGGGAATAAGGATGAATATGGTCTTTTATTCGGACTTCCAATAGGACTTAAGGATAACATCGTCACAAAAAATCTTCGTACAACATGCGCGAGTAAAATCCTAGAAAACTTTGATCCGATTTATGATGCTACTGTTGTTAAAAGATTATATGATGCTGAAACGGTTACAATTGGTAAGTTAAATATGGATGAATTTGCGATGGGATCTTCGAATGAGAATTCCGGTTTTCATGTAACAAGAAACCCGTGGAATACTGACCATGTACCTGGAGGTTCTAGTGGTGGCTCAGCTACAGCAGTTGCAGCAGGTGAAGTATTATTTTCACTTGGTTCTGATACGGGAGGATCGATACGTCAGCCAGCAGCATTTTGTGGAGTTGTTGGATTTAAACCGACATATGGCAGGGTGTCTCGCTTTGGGTTAGTAGCATTCGCCTCATCATTAGATCAGATCGGACCAATTACACGTAATGTAGAGGATAACGCTTATTTATTACAAGCAATTGCAGGGCATGATCAAATGGATACTACTTCCGCTAACGTTGAAGTGCCAGATTTTATATCTTCCTTAACTGGAGATGTAAAAGGGTTGAAAATTGCTGTGCCAACTGAATATATTGGTGAAGGTGTATCTGATGATGTTCGTAAGTCAGTTCTCCAAGCGCTAAAAGTTCTTGAAGGCTTAGGTGCTACATGGGAAGAAGTCTCACTTCCACATTCAAAATACGCATTAGCCACGTATTACTTACTTTCGTCTTCAGAGGCTTCGGCAAATCTTGCACGCTTTGATGGGGTACGTTATGGTTACAGAACGGATAATGCTGAAAGCTTAATCGACATGTACAAGCAAACCCGTAGCGAAGGTTTTGGAGAAGAAGTAAAGCGACGGATCATGCTCGGTACGTTTGCACTAAGCTCAGGATATTATGACGCATATTATAAAAAAGCGCAGCAAGTTCGGACATTAATTAAAAAAGATTTTGAAGATGTTTTTGAAAAATATGATGTGATTATAGGCCCAACAACGCCAACACCGGCATTTAAAATAGGCGAAAATATTGAGGATCCATTAACGATGTATGCCAATGATATTCTCACAATTCCAGTGAACCTTGCTGGAGTACCAGGTATTTCAGTTCCATGTGGACTCTCAAACGGGCTTCCGCTAGGCTTACAAATAATCGGCAAACACTTTGATGAAGCAACGGTTTATCGTGTTGCACATGCATTTGAACAAGCAACTGACCATCATAAAGCAAAACCAGTATTGTAAGGGGTGAGAAGAAGATGAACTTTGAAACGGTAATAGGGCTTGAAGTCCACGTAGAACTAAAAACAAAATCAAAAATCTTTTCAAGTAGTCCGACTGATTTTGGTGCACCCCCAAATACGCAAACGAGTGTAATTGACCTTGGTTACCCGGGTGTGCTACCTGTGTTGAATAAGCAGGCAGTCGAATTTGGAATGAAGGCAGCTATGGCATTAAATTGTGAAGTAGCAACACATACTAAATTTGATCGTAAAAATTATTTTTATCCGGATAACCCAAAGGCTTACCAAATCTCTCAATTTGACAAACCAATAGGAGAAAACGGTTGGATTGAAATAGAAGTAAACGGCCAAAAGAAAAAAATTGGCATTACCCGCTTGCATTTAGAAGAAGATGCAGGAAAATTAACACACTCTGGGGCCGGCTATTCATTAGTTGATTTCAACCGTCAAGGAACGCCACTTGTAGAGATTGTTTCAGAACCAGATATTCGTACACCTGAGGAAGCATATGCATATTTAGAAAAGCTAAAATCCATTATTCAATTTACTGGAGTGTCAGATTGTAAAATGGAAGAAGGCTCACTGCGATGTGATGCTAATATTTCTTTAAGACCTATTGGGCAGAAAGAATTTGGTACGAAGACAGAACTGAAAAACTTAAACTCATTTGCTTTTGTTCAAAAGGGTCTTGAATTTGAAGAAAGACGCCAAGAAGCAGTTTTACGTTCTGGTGGAATTATTGAGCAAGAAACACGTAGATATGATGAAGCAAGTAAAAAGACGTTGCTCATGCGCGTCAAAGAAGGTTCTGATGACTATCGTTATTTTCCTGAACCAGATTTAGTTGCTTTACATATTGATGACGAATGGAAGGAACGCGTACGTTCTGAAATTCCAGAACTCCCAGACCAAAGGCAAAAAAGGTATGTAGAAGAACTTGGGTTACCTGCCTATGATGCACAAGTACTTACACTAACAAAGGAAATGTCTGATTTTTTCGAAGCTACAGTTAACCATGGCTCGGACGCTAAGCTTGCTTCAAACTGGATAATGGGTGAAATCTCCGCCTATTTAAATGCGAATCAGCAAGAAATTACTGATATAGCTATTTCCCCTGAAGGATTAGCAAGCATGATCAAATTAATCGAAAATGGTACAATTTCATCAAAAATTGCTAAAAAAGTCGTTAAAGAGCTTATCGAAAAGGGTGGAGACGCCGAGAAAATCGTTAAAGAAAAGGGCCTTGTTCAAATCTCTGATCCAGCCCAGCTTACTCCTATTGTTGTTGAAGTGCTTGATGCAAATCCACAATCAGTTGAGGACTTCAAAAGCGGGAAAGAAAAAGCCATTGGCTTCTTAGTTGGACAAATTATGAAAAAAACAAAAGGTCAAGCGAATCCACCAATGGTCAACAAGCTGTTGATGGAAGAAATAAAAAAGAAATAAGATATTACAAACACTCTTCAACTAATGCTTGAAGAGTGTTGTTTTGTTATAATAGAATTAATGTGGAAAAATATGTATGTTCGATGAGGGGTTTACATTAGTAAGGGGGAGGATCAATTGAAGTTTAATACAATTCCATTTCTAAAGGATGCTAAACATGCAAAATTAATTCATGAAGGCTTTTCTGAAGATGAAAAATGGAATGTTGATGAGTGTTATTTATTGAGATTCTATCCTAAGAGCAATATAGAAACTTTGACTAGGCAAGCTAATTTAATCGAGCAAGCATATGAGTCTGGATGTCAGGTTCCAAATGTATATGATTTAGGTGTATGGGAAGATACACCTTATATGATTGTTGATTATGTAAAAGGTGAAAATGCAGAATTGATGATGGATAAGTTAACAGAAGATGAGCAGTATGAACTTGGTAAGGAAGTGGGAGAGTTGCTTTCTAAATTACATGCTGTACCTATTGCTGAGCCTTCAGTATGTTGGGATGAGCTTTGGACAAATCGTGTTGAACGACTTTCACCACAATATAAAGAGATTTTTCATGATTCATCGAGGCATCTCTACGTGATAGATTTTATTAATGATAATCTTGCATTAATGAATAATCGACCTGTTGCTATTCAACATTACGATTTACACCCTGCAAATATAATCGTTAAGCATAAAAAGCTTGCCGGAATGATAGATTTGCAGAAAATCACTATTGCTGACCCTTATCATGAATTTTATAAAATGGAGTATTTCACAACACCTATTAGTCAAGCATACGCTCGTGGTATCATCGATGGCTATCATCAGGATGGTGTGCCAACATTATTTTGGCAACTTCATCGCCTATATGCAGCGATACATATTATTTCTGCTGAAGTATGGGGGCATAAGGTTGCTTTAGATCAAAAGGATAAATTTATGCGCCATACACTTAGAACACTAGATGAATGGGACGATTTCAAAAGAGAGATTCCTAGTTGGTATAATAGCGAATGTTAAAGAGATTAATAACGATATATTAGGTAGTTTAGTTATATTTTTTTTCATATTCAATAATCATGAACATCAAAAATAAGTTGTTTAATATATTCTCTTCGTAATTACACTTATATAAATATCCGTAACTTCTTAATTACGTGTTTAGTATTTTTTAGGAGCGGCGCTGTTTTACATACAGTTGTTTCTTTTTGTACTATGATATAAACACGTATAAACTATCGTTCGAGATACCTTGTCAACTTTCTGAATTTAGGAGTCCGGTTACAAAGGCTGTTTTTGCATTGCTTATTGCTTTTCGTTAGATATATGAACGTATATCTAGCGTTTCTTTTCTGTTTTTACAATTGTTGAGGTCACATAAAACTCAAACAAGAAATTTTACGAAACGAGCTTTAACAAAAGTGTCTATAATAAACATGAAATCTGTTTGGAGATAATAAAATGTATTATCAAATAGTCCTTTAAAGGAGGCTACGATTAAATTGGATCTAAAAGAAGTTTTATTAGAACAAATGATAACTTGTCATGAGCAAAAGAACTGGTTTGTACCACTTACTGTTGCCCTTGAAGGGGTTTCAGCGGATCAGGCAATGTGGAAAGTAGGGGACAGCAACTCCATATGGGAAATAGTTAGCCATTTAACTTTTTGGAATGAGCGATATTTGAAGTTTTTTAAGGGGGCTCCACTACCTAAAGGTAAAGTCGTTAATGATGATACATTTGATTTGTCTAAGGTAAATGATTCTAACGAAGAATGGGCAGCTGCAGTATCACATCTATGTAACATCATGTCTGAATGGGTAACTGTCGTGAAAGAAAGCGATCAAGATAAACTTTATAGTGTAGCACATATTGATTCTGGTACATTATGGTCTTCAATGATAGCTAACTTCAATACTCATAATGCATATCATATTGGCCAAATTGTTCAAATACGAAAGATACAAGGGATATGGGATTCATCAGCTGGAGTCAACTAAATTTCTAACATATTTAAGCTGTTCTCATTTGCTGACAGCATCTTATGTTAAGGAATCTGTGTAATAATGGAAAAAAGTAATTTGCAAGGGCGAAAAACAGCTATGCTTTGTGACAGTAGGTCTAAGATCAGTATCTCCATAAAAATGGTAAGAGTCCCAAAATGTCGACACTGATACATAACCACTATCTGCATAAAGAATAGCTGTTTTCATTGGATCTGGGCATGTAAATTATTTAAAAATTACTAATGCCATCTTCAATATATGTTTTACAAGTCAAACAAAATGCCCATGAGAGAATAGATGATTACAGTTGAAAATAAAATAGTCATATGGAAAAGGGAAAATATAAACATTGACTTTGCCCATTTTTCAGAATCCATTCTTTTATAACCATAAACACTTAAAACAAGCCATGAAATACTTAACAGAAGTGCTACAAGCATTAACCCGGTGCTTAAAGATACGAAAAGAAAACTAATTAAAATTAATACAACTAAGTAGACATTTGTTTGTATATACGTTCTTTTAACTCCTTTGATTACTGGAAGCATTGGAACATTTGCAGCTTTATATTCACTGTGTTTTCGTATAGCAATAGCATAGAAATGAGGCATTTGCCAAATAACTGTAATGACAAAAAGACCGAGAATGGCAGGATGTGTAATGTCTGGATAAATAGCAGCCCAACCTATGAGTGGAGGCATAGCCCCAGAAATACTTCCAATCTCTGTATTGTAAATTGTTCTTCTTTTGCTCCACATCGTATAGGGGACAACATAAAAAAACAAGCCCAAAAACCCGAGAAGTGCTGCTAAAGGAGTCGCTAATGATAATATTATTATTCCAATGATGGTCATGAAGCTACCTAGCCATAGAACGGTTTTAGGCTGTATTTCTCCTGTCACAGTGGGTCTGTTTTTGGTTCTTTCCATTATTGAATCAATATCTCTATCATACAAGTTATTAAAAGCTCCAGCCGCACCCATTACTAAAATAGAACCGATGGTAGCATAAATTATTTCTGGTATTTTCTCAATGAGACTCAATTGATACGTATATAAAGCCAATGTCAACCCAGCAAACATAGGAAACAGATTGGATTTAATGATCCCAGTCTTAACAGTTTGCGCTAAAATTTGCGATAATGTACGCTTTGACATTGTTAAGTTTTCTTCCTTATTCATGATGACCCTCTTCTCTTTGAACTAGATGATCTGAATGTTTCTTACTATACTCGAGAATAACATGATTGATGTTGATCTACAAAATTAAAAGCTTACATTTTACATTTCATATTGAATTTACAAACTAATTGGTATGTTTGTCAAGAGAAGGAAGTTATAACTTTTCTATTTAAAAATGGTTATGTTATGCAATGTTGTCATTTTGCAAGAGTGTTGCTGGTGAGAAAATTACGATAATCGTAAGGTCTTTTTTTATGTCATAAAATTGATGTTTCACATTTTTCTCTACAAATACAAAAGATCCGTCCTTAACTGTAAAGTGATTCTCACCGACGAACATTCGTGATTCACCACTTATTATAAAATAAAGCTCATCCTCTGTATGTGGTTGCTGAGTATCAATCTCACCAGCTTTTAGCTCATATATACCTACACTCATTGAAGAGGTATTAAAAAACTCATTATATGAGTGTTCTGAGCCTTTGAATTTATTAATCAGCTCCTGTAGGTTAAATATATTCTCCATTATGAATCAGCTCCATATTAATCATTTATTATTCTGAATATTCTATAATATATTAGTGTATTTTACAATTACATCTATATTTAAAACGAAAAAACGAACATTTGAAGATAACTTGTTTTTGGGAATGGCTATTATTCGGGTTATAAAAGAGGGGAATTCTACATTTTTGTAAAGACTGTTTTCTAAATGGTATTAATTTGATAACAATAGCAACAAACTTTAAGAAAAAAAGCCTTAGAAATAGTTGTTTTCGCATTAATTGTAGCTTGTCGTAATAGAGCTAAATACGTATGATTAACGTTCGTGGCAATTTTTCTATTTTTAAAATCTATATCCACTCTTAAAACTCATCATACTCCCTATTTTTAATAACAATAGCAACAAAGTTAAAAAAGCCTTAGAAAATGTAATACAATGTTAACGCGATCGATAAGAAATGATAATATAGTTTCTATCGATCAACTTATAGGAATGGATGGAGGAAAATAAATGAGCTTGCCAAATTGTCCAAAATGTAATTCACCATATACGTACGAAGATGGGATTTTACTAGTGTGCCCAGAATGTGCCCATGAGTGGAGTTCTGAGGGAGACGTCGTAAATAATGAAGATCAGAAGGTGATTAAAGATTCGAATGGGAATGTCTTGAAAAACGGTGATTCTATAACAGTCATTAAAGACCTTAAAGTTAAAGGTAGCTCAATAGTCGTAAAGATGGGGACCAAAGTAAAGAACATTCGTCTAGTTGAAGGAGATCATGATATTGATTGTAAAATTGATGGCTTTGGGGCTATGAAGTTAAAATCAGAATTTGTTAAAAAGGTATAGTGACACACAGCAGCAATATTGAACATTACATAACCATTCAGGTATTTGATGTGGCTCTTAAAAATGGAGAAAATAATAAAAAAGAGAGAAAGCTCCAAGTGGAGTTTTCTTCTCTTTAAATGGATATTTCACTTGACGGCTTCCTGTTGTTTTTTACATGTTTAAGCTCAGCAACGATCATGAGGCTGACAATAACAAGTAGGAGCCAAGAACTGATTTTTCCAATATGCACAATTTCCCAAGTCTGTTCTTGATTCGGATACGCCCATGCACCAAAAAAGGTGGCGATATTTTCCGCAATCCAAATAAAAAATCCTATTAGGATAAATGAAAGTGCTAGAGGCATTTGATAAGTTGTTTTGTTAACCGTAAAGGACACGAATGTTTTAAGGAAAACAAAGAGAATTGTAAGCTTTAATACCCAGCGAACATCAAAGATGAAGTGATGTGTGTAAAAATTAAAATAGATTGCAGCTCCTAAAATGATTACAACCCATGAAGGAGGCCAACTGTTCAATTTTAAATCAAATCTTCTCCATGCCTGACACATATAACTAGCTACACTTGCATACATAAACCCGCTGTACAGAGGAACACCGTATATTTTTGTAACTGCGTTCTCAGGGTAAGACCATGATCCCATATGAACCTTATATATCTCAAGAGCAAGTCCAATTAAATGGAACACAAAAATAACCTTAACTTCATCTGCAGTTTCATACTTAAATATTACTAATAAAACTTGAGTTACTACACAAATGAGCAATATAAGGTCATATCGAGCAATAAAGGGAACTTCAATAAATTTTGTAAGTGCAAGGGAAAGAAAAATAATAACGGGAAAAACGCAGGACCGTGCCTGTTCAAAACCAAAATAGAAAAAGTTACGTAAATGTTTCATTTATAAAGCACCTCATAAAACCCCAGTAATATAGTTGTAAGTATGGGTGGAAATGAAAAAAAAATCTATAGTAATAATTGGTTATATGTACTAATACTGGTTATTAATCGTAATAGTAGCATAGATGACTGCAAAGTACGATACACTAAGTAACAATTTAGTGAAGTGAAGTTAATTTCTAGTTAACTATCTATGCAAAAACGACAAGAAACAGCCCCGATTTTTTTCTTTAAAGGCTGTTTTCGCATTGATTGTTGTTTTTCGTACAACAAGAGTTCGTGACAGCTTTTCTTCTGTACAACGAAGACTAACAATAAAGACGACTGTTTATGGTAATGATAACAATAACACCAAAGTTTACGAAAAGAGTCTTATATGGAGCTACGAATCGTTCTATGTAATGGTTATTTAGTATGTTAAAGTTTATTGGTGTTTGAAAAGAATAACTTAGATTTATGTACAGGGAGTAACTTGTATATTATTTCTCTATCTCAATGAACTCTCTAAGTAACTTCCAATTGTTTTCTTCTCGTTTCCAAATAAACATGCATTTCGCATATGCAGGTGTACCATTTATTATGCTGATCTTTGTGCCTAAAATGATATGTTCATCTCCGTTATTACGTTCTGTAATAGAAAGGGGTTCCAATGTCATTTCAGTATTCTCATCATATTGTTGTAAGACTGCATTAATATCATAATTGTAATCATATTGTTCGGGATGATTTAGGTTTGAATGTGCCCAAAACCCTATAAAACTTTTAGACATATATTTTCTTATGTCATCTCCATTTTTACTTTTAAATCCCTCATTCCAAGACTTGTAATATCGGTCTAATACTTCTTGAATAGTATCCATAGCATTCTCTCCTTATAAGATGATACGTATTAAATTTCAATAAAGACACTATTAATCCTTTAATAAATGTTCGACATGATATGTCAATCTCTACTTCCTTGTGCAACTGATGCTAGCTAACTAATGTGTCCGAGGTTACTATAACAATGAATGGTCAATAAAAAGGACTATGATCATTTTGTTAATATGCAGGGATTATAAAATAGTGCATCGAAGCATATTTTATAGGATAATATGCAATTTATCTGGAGGAAAAATAGGCTTGGAAGTTGATAGACATAAATGATCGTGTAATTTCCATTAAACTATGCTAAGCAGGTGTTAAGGAGGATAAGATGTGTAAAGATTATATAATTGAGAAAAAATTAGTGTTAATTGACTGGAGTCAGTCGTTAAATAATATGAGTGATGAATTATGGCTCAAGCCTATTAAAAAGGGTTCTTGGGCTACAGCTGATATTATCTCTCATTTCAAATTATGGGATATGTTTTTAATAGAGAATAGATTGTCTTATTTAGTGAGAGGAGAAGCTTTCCCAAAACTAGAAGTTGATGTTGAAGGTATGAATAAAAAAGCTTCTGACTATGCTAGGTCGGGTATTTCAAAGAATGATTTAATAGATGAATTTATTTCAGTTCGTAAAGAATTAGTTTCGATAATAAATTATTTTCCTGAAGAAAAATTTAATCAACCATGCAAAGGTAAAGAGCATTTAACTCTATGTGATTATCTTTCAAGCATGGTAGATCATGACATACATCATCAAAAACAAATTGAAGATTTTTTAGCAATGTCGTTGTGAAAAGCCTAGCTGTTATTATTGTCTTTTTGTTGCTAAAGGATGGTTATATAAATCAATCAAATATACCCCAATAAAAGAGTATATTTGATTGATACTGCTAATCTTTTTTACTTAATCGATATTCATCTTCTAGCATACTCATTAAAATAGCATCATGGTATTGATGATCGTAATATAGTCTGTCACGTTGTATACCCTCTTTTTTAAACCCCAATTTCTCATAAACATGTAACGCTCGTTTGTTAAACGAAAATACTTCCAGTTCGATACGATGAAGGTTTAATATTCCGAATCCGTATTCCAACATTAAGGAAATCGCTTCACTTCCATAACCTTTACCTTGATGTTGATCAGCATCTATAGCAATGCGAATGCTGGCACTGCGGTTAAAAGTATCAATATCCTGTAAGGCAATGTCACCGATTACGTCATCTGAAGAACAAAGTGCAATTAATAAAATAATTGAGGAAGAATCTCCAGATTTGCTCTCAATATAGCTATTAATTTCTTTTCGTGTATAACTCCTCTGTGTACCTGTTAGTCTTCTTGTTTCTGAGTTATATAGCATGCTGAAATATATTTCACTATCCTCTACATCCAATGGACGTAAATAAACTTTATTTCCAGTCAAGAAGCGAACTGGGAGCTGTTGATTTGATGTCATAGTCTATTCCTCCTTGTTCATTTAGCAAGAGTATATCAGTAAATTGTATATTTAAAAATGTGCAGTTTATAATAATTAAAAAGGACAGATGTGGAAGAAGGATGATTAGATGATACTGCTCCCAAGATTAGATGAAAACAGTAACATGCCTCTTTATGTTCAGATATATGAATATATGAAGCAAGAAATTGTCGGTCAAACTATTTCAGAAAATACGCGTCTTCCATCTATTAGAAAGATGGCAGATTTACTTGCTATTAGTACGACGCCAGTAGAGCTTGCATATCATCAGCTTATAGATGAAGGTTACATTATTAGTAAACCGAAAAGTGGATATTATGTTAAAAACTTACCGAATACATTATATGATAATCAAGTTAATCTTTTTGATACTGCAAACGTAAAAGGTTATACACCAAAACAAGTCTATAAATATGATTTTCATTTATCGAAAAATGATTTTAATGCATTTCCTTTTCAAACGTGGCGTAGACTTTTTAACCAGGTTATGCGCCTTGAAAATAAAGATTTACTTTTTTATGGAGATCCACAAGGAGAAGAAGGGCTGAGAAATGAAATTGCAAAATATTTGTATCAATACAGAGGGGTTCAATGTTCTTCAGATCAGGTTGTCATAGCAGCAGACCAATATGCACTACTTAATTTTATTAGTCAAATTTTGCGAGAGTACTCTGTGAATGTTGCAGTAGAAAACCCAGGATATATTTTATTTCGATCCACTTTTAAGCAGCAAGGCTTTCAAATTTCACCAATTGAATTAGAGAAAGGTGGGATTAGCCTTCAGCATTTATATGATAGTAAGTCAAGAATCGTTTGTGTTTCACCTTCACATCAGTATCCACGTGGTATGATCATGCCTGTCTCGAAGCGCCTCAAATTGCTAGAGTGGGCAAAACAACATGATGGCTATATTATTGAAGATGACTACGATGGTGAGTTTCGTTATCATGGAAGACCGATACCTTCATTACAAGGATTATTACATGACACAAATGTTATTTACTTAGGTGGTTTTTCGCAAGTATTAGCCCCTGCCATGTGTATTAACTATATGGTATTGCCAAAAAAACTAGTTTCTACATTTCACTTAGTACAACAGCGACTATTATTTGAGCAATCATCCTCACCAATTCACCAAAAAACGCTAGAGGTTTTTATGAAGGAAGGCTATTTAGCTAGACATATTGCCAAAATGAGAAATATTTATAGAAAGAAACACGACAAGGCAATAAATTCGATTCAAACTCATTTTGGAGAAAAAGCATCTGTCTTAGGTGAGGATGCAGGCTTTCATCTTTTAATAAAGGTTCATAGCACAAAAAAGGAAAGTGAGCTTATTGATTTAGCAAAACATGCAAGTATAAATATTGCATCAGCTACATTCACTTGGTTTCAATCACCAATAGAAGAACAAAAGGAATTTATTTTAGGTTTTGCTAGTATGGACATAGATGATATTGAACCAGGTATCAAATTGCTCAGTGAAGTTTGGCTGAAGTAAAAAATAAGGCTCTTTTCGTAAATTTTTTTGCTTTTTTACTAAAACCGGACAGCTAGATGAATTTTATGAGGGTTCATAAATTTTAAAAGTAGAAAAGGTACCACGGTCACTAAGTATAGACGTGCTTATATCTAAGTA
This sequence comes from Cytobacillus sp. Hm23, assembly GCF_051842895.1. Taxonomy (NCBI): domain Bacteria; kingdom Bacillati; phylum Bacillota; class Bacilli; order Caryophanales; family Bacillaceae; genus Cytobacillus; species Cytobacillus sp. Hm23. The sequence continues at coordinate 48,937 of NZ_JBPXRQ010000020.1, read as the reverse complement.
CGAAAAGCAAATCAATGCAGAAACAGCCAATATTAAAATAGAAATGACATTTAAAATATAATTGAATTTTCATAATATATAAAATATAATAAATACATACTCATAAGTTTGTTTTTGTTACATATGTATATAGAGGTGGTCGTGTGAATTTAATAGATAGAATTAATGAAGCTATAAAAAAAGTATCAGTTGAAAAAGCTTATGACAAGGTTACTTATGCTGACATTGCTAGAGAAGCAGATATACATTGGACTACGGTTAAAAGAAATATTGGAAGTAAAGAAAACATCCGAATAAAAATTTTAGAGTATCAAGCTGCAAGCAACGAATCATTCAAAGATACACGAACAAAAATTATAGATTCTGCTGAAGAAGTATTTACTCAACTTGGGTATGACGGAGCGACTTTGGATCAAGTTGCTGAGCATGCAAACATGACAAAAGGTGCTGTATATTGGCATTTTACAAGCAAGAGTGAACTTTTTTTAGCATTAATTGATAGAAGCCTAAAGCAGCTTTTATATCACTTACCTCAACAGTCAAAAGATGTATTTTATTCATATAATCCTCAGGAAGCATTATCAAATTTACTACAAAGTCAATTTATGTCATGTGAGCATGACCAAGGGCAAAGGCCAACACTATTTTTTGAATTTATTTCTAAACGGAGAGATGAGGAAATCCATAAAAAGTTACATCAATCCTTCTCACAGCTGTTTAATGGAACTACTGAAATCATCCAACAAATGCAGCAACAAAAACGGTTGAATGATGATCTAGATCCTCACAAACTAGCTGTTACATTGCACGCAATAATGAACGGCATGATTCTTATGTGGTTAGTTTCTCCGGAGTCTGTACCGCTTAGATCAATAGGAGAGGAAGTAGCAAAAATCGTGTGGAGAGGAATTGAATATACAAAATAAGCTCATGCAATTGATATGATCAAGTAGTAATATTAACATACCTACAAGTATGTTGATGAACTTTATCATTAATTAACAAGGGGTGGATAAAATGGCTTTCACTATTTTACTCAGTATAGCTTTGTTATGTTTTGCTTTGTTCGTATTCAATAAATTTCAATTTATCAAGGCAGAAAAGTTGTTTCCGCACAGGGGGAACTTTATAACAGTTAATGGAGTGCAGTTGCATTATATTTGCGAGGGCACTGGTCAACCAATCGTTTTTTTACATGGTGGCATACTTTCGAGTCGGGATTATGAAGAGATAGTGAAGCTAGCTGCTGAAGAGGGCTACCAAGCGATTGCCTTTGATAGACCGGGGTATGGACACAGCGATAGACCACAAGGTATTGACATGAATCCAAACGATCAAGCAAGAATGATTCATGCTGCAATTAATGCCATGGGAATTACGAAACCTATTATACTAGTCGGACATTCATGGAGTGGTACGATGACGTTATCGTATGCATTGCAGTTTCCTAAAGATGTGGCAGCGCTTGTTACATTAGGGGCGGTCATGTACAAAGAAGGTTATCCTGCGGAAAAACCTGATCTATTATCGAGAATAGTAGTGACACCTGTGCTTGGGTCAATCCTTTTACATATGTTATTAAAGTCACCAATAGGGAAAGGCTTAGCTCATACTACGGTTACTGAGACGTTTAAACCTGAACGTGTGCCTGAAGGCTATAAAGAAGAATTTTATGCTTTAGCATTCCGCCCAGTTAATTTTAGAGCCAATCGTGAAGATGTACTTGCGTTTCCAATTACATCAAAGAAGATAAGTGAAAAATATAAAGAGATCAAAACGCCACTCCTCATAATGGTTGGAGGAAATGATCCTTTTAGTACTACAAGGGAACAAGGACAGCGGTTAATGAAAGATATTCCACACACACAATATAAGCTTATTCCAAATGCAGGTCATATGATGCCAGATATACATCCAAAGCTAGTTTTACATCATATTAGCACTTTTTTTACGGAAATAAATATAAAACGCAATAATACCATAGAATATCCACGTATAAAATAGTAAATATTTGGTATTTTATGTTAATCTAGTAATGATAAATTCATAAGATTGTCGGTAGTGTAAGAGAATGACGTGAAGGAGGGTGTAATGAAGTTTAACCATGTTTGTAAACTTGTATTAATATTTTCTTTTACACATATGTTACTATTACCAAGCAGTTCTTTCGCCACATCTTGGGCGTATGAATTTGTCGTATGGAAAGGTTATACGTATGAAGTACTTGATGAAGTTGTGACGAATGTAGGTAGGAAAATAGGTAAGGTAACTAGATATTCGGATATGGAATCTTACTCAGGTAATTTTTCGAATGCTTATAAGGAAGGTACGAAATATTACGCTATTCAAGGTATAAGTACAGATGAAGCCATTGCAGTGCAAGTTGAAGATGGGGTTTATAAAAAAGCTGTAAGAAGAGGGGAACATAAGGGTGTTTCATCGCCAGCTTTACTTATTGTAGGAGCTTTTGTGCTCCTTATCATTGGTGCATTCTATGTTGAAAAGAAGTTGAAGAAATGAAAAATAGTTATTGTATGATATTAAAATGTCACCTGTTTACATTGGGTGCCGTTAATAGTATTTATGGAGGGTGAAGAAATGCCTTATATTAATCTTCAAATAACAAAAGGTGCAAGTCGAGAACAAAAAGAGCAAATCGTTAAAGATTTTACAGAAACTCTAGGTCGTGTATTAGGAAAAAAGCCAGAGCATACTCATATTGTTATACAAGAAATTGAAGATGAAAACTGGGGATTTGCTGGTGTTTTAACTGACGAATACCGGAAAAACGCTTCACAGTAATCATGTTAATAGGCTGTTTTCGCATTAATAAAAGCTAAACAAGAATATAGGGGGATCTTTTACCTCTAAAGTACATCAATTAATCAAATGTAGGGGGAAAAGCAACAAAATTTGAAAATAGCCTTTCAATAAAATGTTATAACTTCTTGTTCTTATATCTAGCTACAGTAATAGCGAATATAATAATTTCATTTGCAAAGCTGATCCTGTTTCGTAATAGGTGTCAGCTTTTTTATTTGGTTGTTTTATTATTTTTTATTGTTGTTAGTAGGTTTCTTTGACTCGGAAGGAATCATGTAAGCATTACTTAAAGGTGATATTTTAGTGTAGTTTGCACAAGATAATATTACTATCCACACCATTATTTCCAAAAAAAGTACATTTTTTTCTTTTATATACTTGAAAGAAGTATATATGTGTGTTAAATTTATTTTATGAATAGAATAAGTTTAATAAAAGGTCATTTAGAAATGTGTGTACTGTCGATTTTGTCAAAGAAAAAAAGCTATGGGTATGAAATTATGAAGGAGTTAGAACAACACAATTTAAAACTGAAAGGAGTAGGCAGTATTTACCCAATATTGACGAAGTTAAAAGATCAAGAATGGGTGGATACTTATCGTGAAATGACAGATAGTGGTAAAGTTCGCGTGTATTATGAAATTAATGATCAAGGAGAATTGTATCTTCAAAAGAAAATTGATGAATGGTTAGAGTTACAGAGTGATATTAAATCTCTACTAAATAGTGGATTAAAGGGAGAGGATCTAGAATGAAAATGGAATTGAGCATTGCAGAACAACAATATGTAAACAAAGTGCTTGATGAGTTAAAAAGGTACCAAATAAGCTCAAAAGAAAGAAGTCGTATTAAAGAGCAGCTTCTGGAACATATACAAGAAGCTCGTGAGCATGGTGATGATGCGATTAGTGAATTAGGAGATCCTGCTACATTTGTTGCTGATTTTTTGGAAATAAATGGTATAGATCAAACTGCTGGGCTTAAACAAATACAGCAAAGTAAATCAAAGAAAGGTAGGGTATTTCCCATTGGAGTGTTTACCCTCATCGTAACCTATCTTTGTACACAGTTCATATTTTCTATGTCTTTAACTAGAGCATTTGATCCAACATACACGAATAATACGTTTAACTATAATATTTTATACCAAATCTCAGATAATACATGGTGGAATGCTATGCTAATGGTTTTTAGTCTTGCTATTTCCTTGTTAGTGTCATTACTAGTAGTGGTTTATTTACGTAAAGTACGATATAAGAGGTGAAGATATGAACATAAGAAAACGTATAGGTAAAGTTATACTTGTGTCCTTATTGCTTCATCTATTTTTCTTCAGTCAACAAGAACCTCGAGCTTTCGCAGAAGAAGACTTGAAGAAGACGATCGAAAAATATGTAGAGTCTTACTTAGAAGAGCAACGAATACCAGGTGCTTCAATTGCAATTGTTAAAGATAACGAACTATTTTACTCGGAAGGTTGGGGGGTGACTGGAGAATCTGAGGAAGCGGTTACGACTCAAACTCCATTTACTGTTGGGTCAATTAGTAAATCCTTAACGGGTTTAGCGATTATGAAATTAATTGAAGAAGGTACCATTCATCTAGACGATCCTATTCAAATGTATCTTCCATGGTTTTCCCTTAAAGATAAAGAAGCAGCATCTAAAATAACAATCAAGCAATTACTTACTCAAACGAGTGGTATAAGTACATACTCTGGCTTATTATTATCAGACCAAGGTTCTCAAGATTTTAATGCGATTAAGAACAATGTGGAAAGTCTCTCAGACACTAAGTTAACAGTTACACCAGGAGAAAAATATCAATATAGTAATGCTAACTACCTAATTCTTGGTGCCCTTATAGAGGAAGTGACGAATCAAACGTATAGTGAGCATATGGAAGAGCAAGTATTTTCACCGTTAGGTATGAATAATGCTGCAGCGGATCATGATACAGCATATGAAAGAGGGTATTTAGCTGGGTACCAGTCTTGGTTTGGAATTCCACGAATAAGTTCAGTAACATATGATAATGGTGGAGCACCGTATGGGTACATCACGGCTAGTGCAGATGATATGGTTCAATTCATACATTTTCTTAGTCAACAAGATGGAAATTCATTGCTAAATGAAAAATATATGAACCTTTATTTAACTCCTCATGTTCAAACAGGTGATAATCGATTCTATGGTTTAGGTGTTAGAATTTCAAACCCAAATTCTGAGGATAAAATGGTATGGCATTCAGGTTCTACGCCTGATTCGCACTCTGAAGTATTTTATCTTCCTGAATCAAAGTGGGGTGGTGTTATTCTCACTAATAAAAATCATGCTTTAGAAGAGATGGCACTTGTTAACCTTAAACAAGGAATTATAAACATCTTACATGGTGATGAACCAGTTGAAATTTCGAAGTTCAATCCTATCTTGCAGTTGATTATATTAGGAATAGCTGTTCTATTAATGATGTTGTTTATCTACCAATTAATTACCGTAAGATTGGTAACAGTTCGACGAAGAAAAAGGTGGAGCATCATTGGTATGTTGTTATTAGTATTAGCATTTGCAATTAAGCCGGTATTTAGTTATAGTGTTGGATCACCTTGGCATTCAATTAAAGTATTCGGTCCGGACGTTGCGTTCCTTACTAATTTAATGATGATCCTTCTAGCATTGAACGGCATATTATCAATCTATATTTCTTTAAAATATAAAAGATCGAAGGAACATTTAATAGCAGCATAGTTTTATCAATCAGTAGCTACTTCTTCCAGCCTCTCAAGTCATTTCGTAAAGGGATAATTACCTTAAAACGAAATGACTTTAAGGCATATCGGAGAAGGCCGTATCATACAGTCATTTAATTTAAAATAAACTGAATTAATTTTGTACTTAATTCTTCGTCAAGAGGCAAATTAGCGTTTGTATAAGTTGCAAGATTTCCTGCTTTATCAAGAGGGGCTTGTTTTAATATATGATTCATTCCTTCTATAATAAATAGTTCAGCTTGAGGGTTTGCTTCTTTAAGCAGACGTGCTTCTTTTTCAGTTACTTGTATATCGTTTGTCCCATTTATAATTAGTAGGGGTATGTTGAGTGAACTAATAATATCAACTGGATTATATGTAAACCAAGAAATTAAATAAGGTTGCACAGAAGGCCTAAATAAAACATTTAATTCTTGAGAAACATCTGTTACTTGTTTTCCTTGCTTAAGTTGATTCAGAATATTTTTCGTTTCGTCCATCAATTTTGGCGGTAATTGTCCTTCAAGTTGTTCGAGCAAGAGCTTATCAGCTGACTGCCCGACTCCAGCTAAAGAAATAAATTTATCAACCGCCACTTCCTGTACAGCTATCATTCCAATTAATGAACCTTCACTATGTCCAACAATATTTATTGAAGCAAAACGGCTATCTTTTTGTATATAATGAACAATTGCTGCAACATCATGTACGTATGATTCGATTGTTAAGTCTTCTTCTTTGTTAACGAGGTTTATATTATCTCCTACACCTCGTTTGTCGTAGCGAAGAGTTGCAATACCACGTTCATTTAATGCTTCAGAGAGCATTTTTAGACTATTGTTCTTACCGTTTGCCCCGACTGTATTCCCATCTTTGTCTGTTGGACCAGAGCCCGCAATAATAATAGCAATAGGTAGAGAATCTGCTCCCTCGGGTATGTCAAGAACAGCTGTTAAAGTACTTCTTTCAACCGGAATTGAAAGTGTGTTTTCCTCTGTTTTTCTGTGCTGTAGCTGTTCTTCAGATTGATTGGAACAAGCTACAATTATTAAGGATATGATTAACAAAACGCCTCTAGCTAGTGTTTTCTTCATTGTAAATCACCTCTTGATGTAAGATTTTTTTGCTAAGAACATATATGTTTACAGTGCTAGCATGTGTGTCACCTATTCATCTATATAAACAATGACAGTGGCATACAACCTAAACTTGTTGTTCTACTTTGTTGTTTTTTCACTTACATTTGAATAGCTGTTGTGTATGATACGAATTTTGTAGTCTTTAGAGAAGAAAAGATGCTCTATATTCGTATTTAGTTCTTATTACGAAAAGCAAAAATAGGTTTAAGTAATTACTTGTTTAAAATTTAGGAGAGAACATAAGTGAGGAATGGTGCGAATTTCTAAGTGATTAATAAGCTTGGTGTAAAAGCTATGTTGACAATCATGTTGGTTTTTATTCCTTTGATAAATGTTGTAGCTGATCTTCTTATCACAGCAAAAGGTACTAAACAAGCTAGTGTGAAAATAGACTATATTTATTCTCGGTATATTTTATCTTGTGTTATAGATATATAATAGATTATGAAGTGTATAGCAAATTATTCCATGTTAATTGGATAATAACTAGATTGAGTAAATTGATTATCTTGTAATAGAGAGTGTCGATTATACCGAATATAAAATAACATAGGATGAAAGGAACGTTTTTTATGCAAAATATGCAGAAGGACATCAATATAGTCATATCAGAAGTCGTTAAAGATACAACGTTTTCTGGAGTCATTTTTTTGAAGGATGACAAGAATAATATTTTTGAAGAAAGTCATGGCTACGCAAATAGATCAGAAGAGATTGCTAACACAGTAAAAACGCGTTTTGGAATTGCATCCGGCTGTAAGTTATTCACTTCTATTGCTATTTGTCAGTTAGTAGAGAAGGGGTTAATATCATTTAATACAAGGCTCAATAAGTGTCTGGAAATTGAATTCCCACACTTCGATGAAGCAGTAACGATTCATCACCTGTTAACCCATAGCTCTGGGGTCCCTGATTATTATAACGAGGAAATTATTGAAGATTATGAAGACCTTTGGAAAGATAGACCAATGTACGTAATGAATACTTTAAATAGCTTTCTGCCAATGTTCCAAAAAGAGAAAATGATGTTCACACCTGGCGAGAGATTTCATTATAATAATACCGGATTTATTTTGTTAGGGCTCATTGTAGAGCAACAAACAGGTCTTAGTTTTACTAAGTATGTCGAACAGAATATTTTTCAGCCATGCGGTATGAGAGATTCGGGCTATTTTTCACTTGATAGACTACCTAAAAACACAGCCATTGGCTATATAGATAACGATGAAGAAGGTACATGGAGAACAAACACCTATGCTATTCCTATTAAAGGTGGTGCTGACGGTGGTGTATTTATAACTGCGCCTGATATGATGAGATTTTGGAAAGGGCTGTTTAGTTATGAATTATTAAGTGAAGAGTGTACTAACGAGTTGTTAACTCCTCATATCCATGAAGATGGTGATGACTATTATGGGTATGGGATATGGATTAAGAAAAAGAATAATAGAATTTATAAATATCATGTAATGGGGTACGATCCAGGCTTATCATTTCACTCATCTTTTTACCCTGATAGCGGTGTGACGATGGTCATCACTTCAAATAATGAAAGTGGAGGCCCTTATAAAATTACTAGAACGATAGAAGAGCATGTATTAAATGTTTAATATGTTACAAAAATTGCAGGAACTGCTTTTGTTAATCTCAGATGAAGTAGCAGCTAAAGTAAAGCACTGTTCTTTAGCTGCTTTAACTTTGTTAGCAATTTATTAGACATACATTTTATTTACCCCAACGAAGGGCAATACCTCCCCATCCAAGGCCCGCACCGTAACCAACTAGGACGATTAAATCTCCATCTTTAATGTTTCCTTCCTTTAACTCTTCATGTAGACCGATTGGTATCGTAGGAGCAGAAGAATTGCCATAGTACTGAATCGTTTTTGTGTGTACTTTTTCCATAGGGAAACCTAATGCTTTCATTCCTTGCTCCATAATTCTTAGATTGGATTGATGTGGTACGATATAGTCGACTTCTTCCAAGTTTAACTTCGATACTTCTAACACTTTATTGATAGCTTTAGGCAGTTTATCAACTGCAAATTCAAAAACAGCCCTACCATCCATTTTGATATTCTTGTTTTCATCAAGGTGTAAGTACTTCCCACCGCTGCCGTCCATCTGCATGTTAATTCCTAATATACCTTTCTCTTGAGGAACTTCTCCTACAACAACAGCCGAAGCACCATCTGCAAATATGAGTGCAGTTTTTTTATCCATCGGATCAATGAAAGATGAACACTTATCCACTGCAATAACTAGTACTTTCTTATAGAGACCTGTTTGAATATATTGCGCACCTGTAGCTAGAGCTGTAATAAAGCTTGAACATCCAGAATGCAAGTCTAGCCCTGCACATTTTGTCGCTCCAATGCGATCTTGAACGAGTGCTGCCGTAATATGGGTGTCATGTGTATTTGTCCCTATAATCACCATCTCGATTTCATCAGCATCAACTCCAGCATCTTCGAGCGCTCTTCTCCCAGCTATTTCACACATATCCGCTAGCGATGCGTCAGCACATTCATATCTTCTCTCTAATATCCCTGTTTTTCTAATAATGACTTCTTCTGTAATCCCAAATCGTTGAGCAATTTCTTCATTTCCAATGATTTGTTCAGGAATATTCACTCCTATACCTAGAATCCCAGCATTATAATCCATTTACATATTCCCCCCTAATATTTGTTAATTCGACACTATTATTTTATCATGGTAATTAGTTGGAAATATAGTAAAATTTACATTTTAGTAGTAACTTTGAAGGAGTAATAGTAAGTGAAAAACAGCTAAATAGTATGATCCCTGTGTACAAAGTTTAGGTAGTGTTCTAATGGCGTGACATGCTGGGAAAAAGGAGGGGAAGATCAATAGATGTAAGTAACATTGTCATATGAAATGAAGCTAGTTTTTTAGTTTAACATTTTTGTCATCGTTTTTAGCAGGGGATGTGTTAAATCTGGATAAACTATTAAACAAAGACTTTATCAAACTAATAAGTGAGGGAATCATTATGCCATTTAATGAAACAGATCATGTGCAAATCTATTATGAGGATTGTGGGGATAAAAATGCTGCTGTACTGGTCTTAATCCCAGGAATTGGTGCCGGTCATGAAATGTATAAACCTCAAGTAGATTACTTTAGTACACAATTCAGAATTATAACGATTGATTTACGAGGGAACGGAAAATCATCTGAATTAAATATGAAAAAGAATGCTATTATTGATAAACAATCAGAAGATGTTATAAATCTATTGAAAAAATTACATATTACTAAAGCTGTGTTTTTAGGAGTCTCATACGGAGGTGTAGTATGTCAATTTATAGGTATAAATTATCCAGACTATGTGAAAGGACTGGTCATTGCAGATAGTTTTTGTGATACTGAGCTAGCTGTTATCGGACGAAAATATAAAATATCCTCTTATCTTGCTGTTCCACTATACTTTCTCCCAAGAAGAGCATTAGAACATATGACAAAAGCAACCTATAAGGAATGGCCAGTTGCCGCGGAGTCAATGGGACAAGTAATAGTAAACATGAGGAGATCAGAACTAGTTCAGCAAAGACTAGCTGTTAATAAGATTAGTTATCGAAAGGAGCTTTATAAAATTGATGCCCCAACATTAGTATTAATGGGTGACAAAATGCCAATAGAATGGGGAGAAGAAATAGCTCATTCAATCAAAAATGCTAGGCTACAAACGATTAATCATTCTTTTGACCCTAGTAATTTGTGCAACGCAGAGCAATTTAATGAATATGTTGACAAGTTTTTACGTGAACTATCATACTAGCAGCTATTGTTTGATTTCCTTAAGGGGAATAATAATGTATCATTTATAAAACAAACATACAATCACTTCAAAAATATTAGAATAATATATTTTATTCTAAGCTAAGGAAGTGATAATGTGACGATCTTTATTGTACCTTCAGATGAAACACCAACTATAAATTCAGCAATTAAACTTGCAATGCCTGGAGATACGATTGAAATCCTTGAAGGAACATACAATGAAAATGTCATTGTAAATAAGAATGATATTTCGATCCAAGCAGCTGACAAAGCAATTGTTACGATTATGGGGTTTGATAAAGCAGGGATAGGCATTGATATAAAGGGTGTGGATGGTGTTGTCATTAAGGATTTAGTAGTTACAAACTTTGCAACTGCCATCTTTTTAAGAGGGAATGGAAATAGCATTATAGATGTATCAACGATATCAAATGCTGTTTATGGCATTCTTTTAAGAGGAGATAACAATACAGTTGAGGATTGTTTATTTCGCTTGAATGATATTTCTGGATTGAATTTGAACGGACATTCTAACAAGATTAGATATAACATTAGTGATGAAAACGTCATAGGTGGTATCATTAATTCAGAAGGTACTGCAACTAGGAACTTAATTGAACACAATACTATATTAGAGTCTGAAATAGGTATAGGTTGGTTCACGTTAAATTCGACAAATAATATTTTTTCAAACAACCTAATTACGAAAAATGAGTTTGCTATTATCATACAGAATTCAGGGAATACGATCTCAAGGAATATTATTAAATCCCACAAGATCGAGGGTGTAGATATTCTAGGAGATAACAATAAGTTTATAAATAATGAAGTAGTAAATAGCAATATAGGATTAACTATAACTGGTGATGACAATGAAGTATTAAATAATGTTTTCTTAGGGAATAAATTAGCTGATATTGTTAATTTGGGGGCGAACAACATAATAAATAGTAATAAGACTGAAAAAAATATTTGAGAAAGGCTAGCATAATGCTGTTGTTCGATTGACTGATGTGTATGAGAATAACAGCAATGAAGCCTTTAAAAAGAGGAATTACTTTAATCATAAGTCCATGAAATTATATTCTACCTTTCATTTATCTGGAGCAATAGAGTTACAAATTCTCAAGGTTGTAAATTGTTATTAAAGTAATAGGTAGCATGCTATACTTCTATTAGGAGGGTTACTACTATGAAAAAACTACTATTAACAGGATTTGTTCCGTTTTTAGATAATCCTATTAATCCAACTGAGGACATTGTAACAAAATTAGATAAAACGATTATTGGAAATTATGAAGTGTTTGGTCGCGTGCTACCAGTTGAATTTGCTAAGTCAGGTAAGGAAATAATAAAGCTATACGAGGACATTACACCTGATGCTATTATTTCGTTAGGGTTAGCTGCTGGAAACAACCGAATAACACCAGAAAGAATTGCGATTAATTGTAATGATGGTGCTGTTGACAATACGGGTGCCGCTATGAAAGATCAGCCGATAAATATTGAAGGCCCTGATGGTGTTTTCTCCACATTACCAATTCGCCGTTTTGTAGATACTCTACAAGAGGAAGGGCTCCCTGCAGAAATCTCTAATTCTGCTGGAACTTATTTATGTAACAATGTGATGTATACTATGCTTACATATTTGCAACAGCAAAATAAATCAGTTCCGTCTGGGTTTGTCCATATTCCAGCTTCCCATGAGCTTGCCTTAAAAAATAGGAAGCTACCAAGTTGGTCTAGTGAAGATTTATTAAAGGCAGTTACAACGATGATCGGTGTGTTAGATGATGCGTAATTAACCCGTGAATGCTCTATAGAGGTAGCGAGTATTTAGCAGGAAATTCATTTTTACTCGCTACTATTTTAATTCGTTGTCATCTTTCGATATTACCCTTTCACAATGACAAAAGTATAAGGTGATTGATTTGAAACCATTCACATTTTATCCTATTGGTGATTCAGGAATGAAGATTCAATTAAGCGATGATATCTCGTTATATACTAATAAGAAAGTTCATCAAGTATGTAAGGTGTTAGAGGAGAGAAAGATAGATGGAATTTTAGAGATTGTACCATCCTACCATTGCTTTTACGTATACTATAACCCACTGAAACTGAAAATATTTCATATTGTCGATTCAGTAGAGCATGTCTTTCACCAGCTTGCAGCTCAAGGTGATGAGCAGAATGAGATCGTTTTAGTCCCAACTTTATATGGTGGGGAATATGGCATAGATCTTACTCGAGTGGCGCAAGAAAATAGTGTTTCAGAAAGTGATGTTATTCAAATGCACGCTAGTATAGATTATTTTATATATATGATGGGTTTTTTACCTGGATTTCCTTATTTAGGTGGAGTTGAGGAAGCGATTGCTACGCCTCGTCTTAAAAATCCTAGAACAAAGGTCGCTGCTGGTTCTGTTGGTATTGCTGACCGTCAAACAGGAATTTATCCAGTTGACTCGCCAGGTGGCTGGAACATCGTTGGAAGGACGCCATTACCACTTTTTAATGCTGACTCTGCAAAGCCATTTCTTTTTCGTGCTGGACAGTATATTCGCTTTATACCTATTTCAGAGGATGAGTTTTACTTTATTCAAGAACAGGTGAATAACGATACATACGTAGTGAAGGTAGAAAAAAAGGAAAATAAAAAGCACTATGAACATAGGGAAAAGAGGTGACTTTATGTTAAAAAGCATTGACTTAAACTGCGACTTAGGCGAGAGCTTTGGTGCGTATACGATCGGACAAGATGAGGCTATTCTTGACTATGTCTCATCTGCGAATATTGCTTGTGGTTTCCATGCTGGTGACCATAACGTTATGGCAAAGACAGTAAAGCTTGCAAAGGAAAAAAATGTAGCTATCGGTGCTCATCCAGGGCTTCCAGATTTAATTGGCTTCGGTAGGAGAGAAATGAAAGTGTCTCCAGAAGATGTGTATCATTTTGTTATCTACCAACTAGGAGCGTTACAAGCATTTTGCAAAGTTCATAAAGTAGATATGCAGCATGTGAAGCCACACGGAGCACTATACAATATGGGTGCAAAAGATATACAAATTGCCGCTGCTATAGCTAACGCAGTTAAAGTGGTAGACTCACAGCTCATTCTTTTCGGGTTAGCAAACAGTAAGATTATCGAGGCCGGTCAAGAACTGGGTTTAACAACGGCATCTGAAGTATTTGCTGATCGGACATATCAACAAGATGGAACATTAACACCTCGCAGTGAACATAATGCACTCATTGATGATGACAATATAGCAGTCAATCAAATTATTCGTATCATTCAAGAAAAAATTGTAACGGCTGTAACAGGAGAAAATATACATTTACATGCTGACACAGTATGTGTTCATGGGGATGGTCCACAAGCGTTGATGTTCGTAAAGAAGCTGTTTAAAACATTAAAAGACAAAGGGTTTTCTATTAATAAAGTAGGTGGCTAGAAAATGGGTAAGCCAATATTTTTTGTGAAAAAGAAAGGGTTATTTACAACATATCAAGATTTAGGTCGATACGGCTACCAAAAATATGGCGTACCTGTATCCGGTGCAATGGATCAATTAGCATTAAAGGTCGGTAACTTATTAGTTGGTAATTCTATACGTGAAGCGGGAATTGAAATTACGATGCTTGGGCCATTATTAGTTGCAGAAAATAGATGTCTCATAGCAATCACCGGCGCTCATTTAGGAGCAAAAATAAACGGCAAGCCAGCACCATTATGGAAAGCATTGTTGTTGAACAAAGGTGATGAACTCTCATTCTCTGGTCCGCAGGTAGGTATGCGTGCTTATATCACTGTAGCTGGTGGCTTTGATGTGCGTACAGTAATGGGAAGTCAATCAACTTATGTAAAGGCTGATATAGGGCAAGCAATCAATGATGGAGATATTATAAAATGTAATGATTCATATGAAGAGCACACGGAATCAAAATTACTAAAAAGCGGTAATGTAATACCCAATCATTGGCTTGCAACACATACTGTTCCTACATACGGTAAACATATTGTTGCTCGCATCATTAGTAGCCCCCATACTGAACAATTCACGAGCACAAGTTTAAAAACATTCGTTAAAACTACATATACTGTCAAACAAGCTGATCGCATGGGCTATCGCTTAACATCTCCTACACCCATTGTACATAACAACGGTGCGGACATCATCTCTGAACCAATACCAGTAGGCACAATCCAAATACCTGCAAACGGTCAACCTATTATTTTAATGTCCGATCGACAAACGATTGGTGGCTATACAACGATAGGTACGGTCATCGCTGCTGACTTACCAAAAATCGCACAGCTCCCACCAGGTGGCACGATTCAATTTCAAGCTGTTACTGTAGATGAAGCACATATGCTAATAAAGCAGGAACGTTCGATGCTTGCTCAAATCGCTTTAGGTGTAACTGGAAGTGAAGCACAAGCGTTAGCGCTTATAAATGAATGATCGTGATGTACTTGGTGCAGAGTTCTATTGAACTTGAGAGTATAAGGAAATTGTTGGGTCGGACAGTAAAACACGAAATCGGACAGTAAAGAACCAAAGTTGGACAGTAAAACAGCAAAATCGGACAGTAAAGAACCAAAGTTGGACAGTAAAACAGCAAAATCGGACAGTAAAGAACCAAAATTGGACAGTAAAACAGCAAAATCGGACAGTAAAGAACCAAAGTTGGACAGTAAAATACCAAAATCGGATAGTAAAACTACTAATTTGGGCGGTAAACTACAAAATGTTATTGAGATTGTCTAAATTTCAGTAAGTTGAAATTAACATTTAAGGTTTGATTGCTGCTTCCCAATTATATCGCCTCCTATCATTTCAATTTTACAGATTTAACAGTTGAAGCTTGTTAAGGTCCTCTAAACAGGGGGGCATTTTACTCTTCTTATGGCGTTTCTCAACTGCTCATTCTCTATCTTTATCTCACCCATTAACATTTCTGCAAATGGATAAAATTATAATTATCAGTGAACAATTGTATAACTAGATCAACAATATTAAGAGGCTTTTTTGATTGCGAATTTTTTTGTAGGGATTTTAATCAATTTAGGTGAAAATATAGTAGAAAAAGCAAATGCTCCAATATATTTCGAAATCTTTTTTTTTTAATGTTATTGTAGTGCATAGTTCTTCTCGCTAATAATCCTGTAACTTTGTCAGAGAAAGTTCAACCTCAAAATAGTATTTTGAAGTGTCAACGAATGTTCAAATACAGTTGTCATTATGTTAGGATGACAATTATCTAATAATTTTTGTATTCGATGTAGAAAGAAATGATCTTTTTGTATGAACTGCTAAAGACAAACATACATATAAAGATATATAGAATTATTTAAGATAAAATTGATCATTTTGTATAAAATGTATATTGCATAATGATTTACAAATTCTTTGCATCAAAACAATCTTTGAGCTATGATGTTAAATGATGGAATGGAAACGCCAAGAGACATAATAATAAATAGGATGATGGGTATGAAAAGAGCGCGAATTATATATAATCCAACATCAGGACGTGAAGCATTTAAGAAGCATTTACCAGAAGTACTTCAGCGGCTTGAAAAAGCTGGTTATGAAACCTCATGTCATGCTACAACTGGTGAAGGTGATGCAACGAAGGCCGCACAAATTGCTGTTAAGAGACGTTATAACCTTGTAATAGCAGCTGGTGGAGATGGAACAATTAACGAGGTTGTGAATGGAATTGCAGAACAGCAATACCGTCCTAAATTAGGGATTATACCGGTAGGAACAACGAATGATTTTGCGAGAGCAATCGGCGTACCTCGGTCAATTAATGCAGCTTGTGATATTCTCGTCGAAGGTGAACCAGTACCAATTGATCTGGGTAGAGTTAATAAGCAATATTTTATTAATATTGCAGGTGGTGGCCGCCTAACGGAATTAACGTATGAAGTACCTAGTAAGTTAAAAACGATTCTAGGACAGCTAGCATATTATTTAAAAGGGATTGAAATGCTACCTTCAATTCGTCCTACAGAAGTGGAAATTGAGTATGACGGGAAGTTATTTGAAGGAGAAATCATGCTTTTTTTAGTAGCAAACACAAACTCTGTAGGTGGCTTTGAAAAACTAGCTCCAAAATCAACATTGAACGACGGCATGTTTGATTTGCTCATTTTGAAAAAAACAAACCTTGCAGACTTTATTCGTATTGCTACATATGCGCTAAGAGGAGAGCATATTCGTGACCCGAAAGTGATCTATGCAAAAGCTAACCGCATTAAAGTGCAAACACATGATAAAATGCAATTGAACCTTGATGGGGAGTACGGTGGCTTAATGCCAGGTGAATTTGTAAACCTGTATCAGCATATTGAAGTATTTGTACCGAAAGATAAAGCCATGAAAATGAAAAAAAAGTCATAGACTGTGTTTCGGTTGAGAAGGACTACACAATTGTTTTCAAGCAGGAACATCCACATTTGTAGCATACAGCATATATATATGTAGAAGTTGTAGTGGAAGATGTAAACAAGGTTCGTTATTGAATACAAAGTTATTGATAGACCGCCATACGCGGTCTATTTTTGATGGTTATGAATATCATTCAGGTGCTTAGCACATACAATTTATGTTACAATCGTTTCAGTATTTTATCGAAAAGGAAGTAGTCATGATGACAAAGGAAATAGCACCTATAGAAAAAAATGAGTTTGTGACGGTAACGTTTGAAGACCTCACTCATGATGGAGCAGGGGTTGCAAAAATTGATGGGTTTCCATTGTTCGTTCCACAAGCGTTACCTGGTGAAACGGCTAAAATAAAAGTAATAAAAATAAAAAAAGGCTATGGTTTTGGTCGCTTAATCGAAATACTTGAACCAAGCAAACATCGAATAGAACCAATCTGCCCGATATATAAGCAATGTGGTGGTTGCCAATTGCAGCATATGAGTTATGAAGGGCAGCTTTTAGCAAAGCATAAGCAAGTAAAAGACGTCTTAACTCGTATCGGACATATAGAAAATGTGACAGTTCACCCTGTCATGGGTATGAACGATCCATGGCGCTATCGGAATAAAGCACAGGTTCCAGTTGGAGAACGTGAAGGAGGACTTGTCGCAGGATTCTACCAGCAAAGATCTCATGAAATTATTAATATGGAGTCTTGTGACATTCAGCACGAGCAAAATGATTTTGTCGTGCAAACAGTGAAGTCCATCTGTGAAAAATATGGCGTACGTGCGTATGATGAAAAAAAGCATCGTGGAACGCTTCGTCACGTTATGGCTAGGTACGGTCAAGTTACAAAAGAAGCTATGGTCGTACTGATCACGAAAACAGCGGACATCCCTCATAAGAAAAAGATAATAAAAGAAATAGTGGAACGCATTCCTGACGTAAAGTCTATCGTTCAAAACGTCAACACAAAACGAACAAATGTTATTTTTGGTGATGACACGTCTGTTCTTTGGGGAAATGAATATATTTATGACTATATCGGCAATATCAAATTTGCCATATCAGCACGATCGTTTTTTCAAGTAAACCCAGAACAAACAAAAGTACTCTATAACAAAGCGCTAGAATATGCGGAGCTTACCGGTGATGAGACAATCATCGATGCGTACTGTGGCATCGGTACGATCTCCTTATTTTTAGCACAAAAAGCAAAACAAGTATACGGTGTAGAAATCGTACCAGAAGCAATTGAAGATGCAAAAAGAAATGCAAAGTTGAACGACATATCAAATGCCGAATTTGCAGTAGGAAAAGCCGAAGAAGTCATTCCAGCATGGTATAAACAAGGCATACACGCAGACGTCATCGTGGTAGACCCACCTCGTAAAGGCTGTGATGAAGAACTACTAAAAACAATTATCGATATGAAGCCTAAACGAGTCGTTTATGTGTCATGTAACCCGGCAACACTAGCACGAGACTTACGAGTGCTTGAAGCAGGAGGATATGAGACGAAGGAAGTACAGCCTGTTGATATGTTTCCGCATACGGGGCACATTGAGTGCGTCTCGCAGATAGTTTTAAAAGAAGCAGCAGGCCCCAAATAGGGGATTCCTGCTGCATTTTATTCGATTATTGGAGCCGAAAAGCGATAGTGAATATTAAAACTGCTGTCTTCATTTACTTCAATACGATTGACTAGTCGAGACAAAATTTCTGGTGACAGCTCATTAAAGTTAAGGAAGCTGAGTAGTTCTTCTTTTAACTTTTCTATACTATCTATAACTTGTTCATCCTCAATTTTTGATAATAACTCATTTTTCTTTTTAACTAATTGTTCGATTTCAATATTGCTTGCTTCAACGTTTTCACGATAATCTTCATGAGTTATTTGTTCGTCAGCCAACATATTAATATATTTCCCTTTTCGTTTTTTAAATACAAGTATTTGTTTATTGGCTTTGTCTATTCTTTTCATAAGATCATGTTTAGATTTCTTTGTCTTTAGCTCTAGTTGCTTGAGATATTCTTCTTTATTAATTTGTTTCACTAACAATTTAATGTCGGTTAAAATCGTATTTGTAAGATGCTCCTCTTTTACAAAATGACTACTGCAGGCTTTCTTACCATGCCGTGCGTAATTGCCACAAATATACCCTTTTCGATTACTTCGATACCACAATCCTTTACCACAATCAGCGCAGTAAAGAATGTTAGTAAATAGGTGTTTCTTAGGTGCAGTAATATATTTAGTTCTTACTTTCATTTGTTGCTGAACAACATTAAACATTTCTCTTGGAATAATTGCTTCATGAGTATCTTTGTGGATGATTTGATGTTCCTTTTTAACTTTTTTCCGTTTCTTGCTTGTAACACTGACTGTAGTTGTGCGCCCCTGAACTAAGTCACCAACATAATGAGGATTTGATAAAATAAGTCTAATCGTCGAGTCATTCCACTTGTCATTAGCATTTTTTTTACCAGCAACTTCAGCAGGAGTAGAAATACCATCGTTATAGAGCCCTCTTGCTATACTTTCTCGGCCAGCTCCACGTAAATATTCACTAAAAATCCTCCTAACGATATCGGGTGAATCGTCACTCCTAATATGCAACTTTCCATCTCTTACTTCATAACCGAACGGAGGGCTAGACCCCTTAAAGAGCCCTTTTTGTGCTCTTGTTCGCAAAGTCTCTTTCACACGGTTACTCGTATTTTCTGATTCTTGTTCATACATCCAAGCGTAAAGTCCAAACATATTAGTATTTCCAGTTGTGGTATTAATGGCATTATCTAAAGTGATGATATGGATGCCTTGATTCTCACATAAGTTTTTTATTTTATATGAAAGTTCTCCGTTCCGTGCTAACCGAGAAAGTTCTTTAGCCAAGATAATATCGAATTTTTTCTCTTCAGCATCTTTAATCATCTTTTGAAGATTTTTTCTCTTCGCAGTAGTTCCAGATTGGACATCCACATAGAATTCGTAGATGTCCCATCCTTGTTCTTTAATATATCTATAAAATAGTTCTTGTTGATACTTTAATGATGCTTTTTGTTCCTCTTTATCGGTTGATACACGAATATAAACTGCACATCTCATAGTACATCCAACCCTTCAGGTTTATTTTGAGATGTAGCAGTGCTTACCTTGTTAGCATTATTAACAATTTCATCAATTTTATTATGAATAATTAAACTAATAAGTTCGTTAAATCCAGTTTTTGGATCGGTATAAATTCGTTTAGCAATAGTCTTTTTTGTGTTCTTCATCTGTTTTCCTCCTTTCCAAAGAAGTAAATAAATGAAGATCTATAATATGAATAGGTAACTTCCTTTTGAATTTTTGAGTAGGTTTATAGTTGTGAAATAGTGGCCTTGCATAATAATTAATATTTGTATTCATAAAGATGATCCTTTCTTACATTAGTTGTGAAAAATAAAAAACCGCAAAGTATTAGCTTTAATGAGCTAATTAAACTTTGCGGTTTTCGCTTTTCATGTTATTTTGTTTTTTGCTAATTTAAATTTCGGTTTTCATTATTTAATCCGATTTTTCTTACTCACAATATTTGTGAATCTACAAATACTATATGTCTTTGGGGTTTCTTATTTCGAGAACATCTCCTTCCTATTCACATTAGTAATATGCTTTATAGTTAACATAGTATATTGTATCTTCGTTTTTTTATATTTTAAGGCTATTTTTAAAAAATATATTTTTCTTCGGTTTTTTGACCAAGAAGAATATTTATGATTCGATTTTACAACCATCGAAGTATACTTCGATGGTTAAATAACCGAAGAATTGCCTCCAAAAACCCTTGATTACAAGGGTTTTTAATGTGTGTATATCTTAGTGTTAAAAATTCAATGGCGAATCTTCGGTTTTTTAACCAGACAAATCCTCGACCTTGTTAATTTTTTCGGTAAAGTAACTAGTTACATTTTCCAAAGACACAAACGGTGAGAGTCTGTAATTAATCTCTAATTCATTGTCTTTTTCAAAGTT
This sequence comes from Cytobacillus sp. Hm23, assembly GCF_051842895.1. Taxonomy (NCBI): domain Bacteria; kingdom Bacillati; phylum Bacillota; class Bacilli; order Caryophanales; family Bacillaceae; genus Cytobacillus; species Cytobacillus sp. Hm23. The sequence goes on along the minus strand of NZ_JBPXRQ010000020.1, from coordinate 27,955 downwards.
GACTTTTACTTCTTTAAAATACATGAGAAAAAATACTCTCAGTTCTGTATCTGTAAATTTAAAGAAGGAGTGTTTTTTTAGTTGTGTAACAAATTCATAGTAATAATCGTCATTTAAAATTCTGCTAATTTCATCCTTTGTGCTATTCAAATACATGATATCATTCTCAAGGTTTTTCTTAGCTGAAACAAAGACATCTCCTAAATCTTTGTCTGAAGCAATTTCGTTGGCCATTATTTTTTCGTTGTATTGTATTCTGTCTAGTTGTTTTCTTAGTATTCTTTTTGATCTGTCCAACTTCACTGACCAACCTTTTAGTTGTTTGTTAGCAGTTTCAGCAAAGCTACTTAGTTGATTAGACCATTTATTCTTCAAGTCATTTAATACAACGTTATGAATTTCAATAATTGGTAGTGAATTCTTACACTGATTACATCTATAAATCATATACATGCCTTTTTTACCTTTTGGAGAGTTATCCTTGGCTATCATTATACTATTACAATTACAACATTTGATTAAATTACGAAGGTAATAAGGTGTTTCCATTTTTCCATGCTTTTCTTTTAATTTGTTCATTTGTTTAACAAGATGTGCTAGTGTTACTGAAATAATTGGCTCATGCACTTGTTTAAATAATTCAATATCTTTATCAGGTTTAGGTTTGCTGATATCATATTTTGTTCTTACATACCATGCTAGGTCACCATTATATACTTTATTGTTAAGAATATAACCAATGGTGCTGCTGTTCCAAAATATAATCTGTTTCGTTGTTATAGAACAGCGATTTAAATGGTTAGCGATTTTTTGATGTGAGTAGCCCCAACTTGCAAGGTAGTAAATATATTCAATTACTTCAGCATCTTGATTAGGAAATAGACATGCGTCTATCATATCGTAACCAGCAGGTGATTTTGAGCCAGGACGCTTACCAGCAGAAAGTGAATTTTTCTGTGAATCTTTTGCTCTCGAAGATTTAATCTCTGATTCTTCTGATGCAAAAACTAATTTAGATTGGACTAATGGATTATTAGGATCCCAAATTCCAATAGATTGAGTACTGTAGAATCTTGAATCAGGGTATTGACCTATAATTGGTAAATAAAAGTCGTAATAAAAATCCGTAATACTTCTAGTCATCCGTGATTCCTCATAAAAACAAATCGCTATTACACCTTCATTAAGATATTGAAAGATCTCTTGAATACCTTTTCTTTTTGAAACATTATTGTGAAAAGCGCTTGTAGCCTCGTCTATACACCAAGCTACAATGTCAATACCCTCTTCTTCAGCAGTTAAGAGAATTTGTCTCTTTTGTATATCTAATGAATGATTTCCATGCTGTTTTGTATCCGAGTATCGTAAATATCCTATACCTCTCACTTTTTTCATGAAGTCTCAACTTCTTTCATGTATTTTGCTAGGAATAGTTCAACACTTACATGATCATCATAAATAATAGCCTTTTTGACTAGTAGTTTAATCAACTTAAATAAATCCAGTTTTTCGAGGTCATGAACAAAATCAAATATCATAGCTTTTATGTCTTTTATCTCATACTTTAGTTTTAAAAGACTTGCAAGGTCATTATTTATCAAGTTGTATTGTTTTTTTAATTTATAGATTTCTTTTAAAATTTGTTGGTAATTGAATCCTTTTGACTTTCCTCTAATGCTTATTTCTATAGATAAATCGTCACAACGTTTTGAGATTTTCTTTTGTTCTCGAACTAATTCCTTACTTCTAAGTTTAATCCCTTCTTCCATTAATCTCTTAGAAATGCTTGGGCTAATATTCTCCACATGTTCTAACACTGTTTGTGTAATTACATCATTAAATTCCTTAATGTCCATAAAATTTCTCTTATGCTTAGAACTGCAAACAAAGTAGCCAACATCAAGTACGTTTTTCTTCTTATGTTTCATAACTTGTTTACACATCCCACACTGTGGAATGAATTGGATCTCTGCATTGACATCATGAACTTTATTTTTGTATTGGGTGTAGAAGCTATTAATAATTTCATTAACTTCAGTAAACAATTTTAAACTAATGATAGGTTCTACATAAGAAAGTGGCTGATATCCACCACCATGTGATTTATGATGTCCAGAATAAAAAGGATTTCTAAGTATTTTTAATATCTTATCAACATTGTTTATTCCTTTTCTACGCTTAATGAGGACTTCAAAAAATTGATCTTCATTTTCCACTTTTTTTAAATCTTTAAATAATACTTCAATAGATTTTTTTTGCTCATGATTAATGACATACTTTACATTTTCTTTTCCTTGTTCTTTTCCTTTTATACGTTTATATCCGAATATTCTAGAGGGATACAGCATTCGAGCATCAGCTGTACGAGTCCGAATGTTTTCACCTTCAACTTGACTAAATATTCCATACAATGCTTCAACACTTAGTTTTCCACTAAAGGGTGGTTCATTACTTGCGGTGTAAACTACTTCAACACCATTGTTGAAAAATATTCTATTAATATCCACACACTCATAAAAGTTTCTAAACAAACGATCGCGTTTATAGACAATTAATTTTTTAACCTTTCCATTTTTAATTAAATCGATGACCTTCATTAAATCTGATCTTTTAGTCATAGGGAGTTGTGTAGCTGATACATCTTTATCACGGAAAAAATGAATTAAATCTTCATCACCATTCAATCCGATTGATTTCAAATACCTTATAGCAGCAGTTTCTTGGAGCTCAAGACTTTGTGTTGCAGAACTTACACGTCCATAAACTGCAATAATATTAAGTTCTTCCATAAAATGTTCCTTTCATTATCGGTTTTTACTAATTAAAAGAGTTCGAAGTTTATCATCATCACGAGTTAAGTGGTTTAAAAGTGCCTTTTCAATGAATCGCTCTAGCCATAATTCAGATTCTGAAGACAATTCTTCTGAATAGGTGACTTTTACAACTCTGTACTTTTCACTCATATTTATCCCTCCAGTAAAAATGGTTGATATCCATCTTAGCCTGAAGGGACATTATTTATACCAGTGAGAATTTACTTCCTTTATCACTCTGAATCAATCTCTAGAGATAATTGAGATCCTTCATTTTGTTTGATATTTTTACCCTTTCTAGGTTTAATAACTACCTTGGTTTCATAGCCGGGAATTTTTAGCTTTTCTATTATTTGGTTCATAATCCCAACCTCTTTGCCGGATAAACAATTTGATTATGGCTTTGGATATACCGTCAGATTCACATTGTTCTAAGCAACGATAGTGCCATATAAGACTGCGCTTTCCAATATCCATCATCGAGGAAGTCCTCCTTTCTATATTTTTATACACTGAGTAGTGTGTAAATATAATAATTAGTATTAATGAATATTCTTATAGGACTTTTGGCTCATTTTTTGGGTGTTGTTGTTCATATTAGGGAGACTAATTAAATCTGATATTCATAGAACTCTACAAGTGTTTCAATCTAATTTTAATTACCGATTCAAAAAGTAATAGGACAAAAAATAGATCAAGCTGAAAATGATTGGTTGACCTCCTAATAGGATTTGATGAAAAGATAATGTTCTTAAAAGAATAATTAAGTTGTTAAAAGTGATATACTACGTAACAAATAATTTCATTTGTGAAATTATGAACTTAAAGAAAAGAAATTTTATTAATTTGATTATTTCGCAAACGGACCAGATCGTTGCATAACACTATCTTCTACAGAAGTTCATTTATTGGAAGATTTTTAGTATAATATTAATGGTGTTATAGCTGATTAGATTTTATATAAAAATTAGTTAAAGGTAATTGAAATATAAAAGAAGGTGAAATTATGCTTACCTATACACAAAAAATTAAAAATACAGCAAGGCGGGATATGTTATTTTATTCTGTTGAATTATTAACAACAAGAAGAAGTAAAGCCTGTTGTGTTGAGAGATCTTATGTTCGAAAGGTATATGATTACTTTTTATCATTAGAAGAAACCATTGAAAAAAGTGAAGCTTCTAAAATTGATTTAAATTATATAAAAACATGGGAATCTCTACATGATTCTTGTGTTGGTTCTAAGCGGGTGGAGGACCTTGTTGTTTGCTATCTTTCAGGTCCTGAACCACAAAATGATTTTAATGAGCTAATTTCTTTGGGAGTACACCCTCAAAACATTTGGGCATTTGAAAACAATCTAAGTACTTTTAATTCTGCGCTTAAGAACTATGATAATAGTGATTTTCCTCAACCTAGGATTGTAAACGATTCAATTGAAAGGTTCTTTGTGAATACCCCAAAAAAGTTCGATATAGTGTATATAGATGCGTGCGGTGCTATTGCATCTGAACAGCAGTGTTTGAGAATAATAGCTACCTTATGCAAATATCATCGACTGAATTCTCCAGGAATAATTGTAACCAATTTTGCATGTCCTGATTTATCCAAAGATCATATTATAGAAGAGTATTCTGAACTAATAACACAATACCTATTATATAAAGATAGTCCAAATGAGAAAGTTGGAATTGAAAATTCAATAATTACCTCTAACACATATGAGAAATTAAAAAAGAAAGTTAGAAGTGATTTTCAATCATTTTATGGTGAAATTATTACTAATTCTATAATTGATATTGCTTCACTGGCTATACCAATTCAACGATTTGTCAATTCAAGTTACATTAACAATTTACTAGTTGATATACCTTTTAGTAGATCAGAGAATTCTTATATAGAAGAACTAAATGAGATAAATAATAATTCCTTATATAAGTTTTTGTATCTTTCTAAATTACAAAATAATGGTAAGGGAATAAAAAAAAATAAGAAAATAAAAACATTTATTAATGGCTTCTCTGGTTTAGAAAATATGCCCAAAGATTTATTTGAAGCACTCAGTATTTTATATGGTATAAAAGAAAGTAGCTTAGTCTTAAAGAACGATATTGAGGAGTTGAAAACTCATTTTGACAAAGCTGAAGGCATTTATCAATTTTTGGATAAACCTAGTAGGAGTCTTCTTCTAGATGTTATAATAAATCAACTTTCATATCCTTTACATTACAATAGTCAAGCCATTAAAAGATATAAATATAAAGCTAAGACAATGGATATGTTCATGGATGTAATTGTGTTAGATGAGTGCAGGTATATTTATGAATGGTTACCATCTGTAAATCAAATAAAAAATGCATTTGAAAATCTTAGTTGGCAGTATGTTTTTAGATTCGCCTTAGATGGTTTAGTTAAGCAAAGAATCAATTACAACAATGAATATTTCTTTCAAGGATCAGTTATCTCAAAAGAAATCGAAGGCTTTGAAAGTAAATTTATTAGTAGTAGAAAAAAAATAGATTAGAGGTAATCTCATGAATCATAACGATATAGAGTTAGATTATTCAGATATTTCTAGTATTTTTAAAAACAACTTAAAAATAGAAAATACATTAAAGTCTATCACATCTATTTTTAACAATAAGAGATTTGCAGGTAAAATAGATTACGCTCCTTACTTTCAAAGAAAATATGTGTGGGATGAATCAAAAGCAACATATTTTATTGAGAGTATATTACTTGGAACTGAGATTCCACCAATGGTACTTTTTAATAATTATAAAAAGAATGAAGTCATTGATGGTAGACAAAGGTTTGAAACTATAGTCCGCTTTATTAATAATAAACTTGTTTTAAAAGAAGATGGATTAAAATCTTTGAAAAGCATATCAGGCAAGCGCTTTTCTGAATTAGATGAATCGTTACAAGAAAGGTTTGAGGAAACAAAATTAAGAATCTTACAATACAGTATTGTGAATGAGCCATCCCTAGAAGAAGATAAAGAGGATAAAATAAAAAAAGAAATATTTAGACGATACAACTCAGGAATTATTCCATTAAAAAAGGAAGAAATCCAGAGAGCTGAGTTTATAGAGGATGAAATAACAGAAGCTTTTTTTGTATTACTAAAAGAAGATGAAGAATTATATGATAATACTGCTCAGTTATTTTTGCCTAAAGGACAAGCAAAATCCCAACCTCGGGACAAATTAAATGTCCTTGTTACACGAATTAGAAGATTAATAACATTGCCTCTCATTCCTATTAGAAATTATGCGCATAGTAGCAACAAAAATGATGTCATTAGTATCTATTATAAAAGTAAAATACAAATTCATAGTTCAGATGATGTAATTAGAGAGTTTAAGACAGTTATTGAAATACTTACCGAAATGAAAAAATTGTTAGTAATGAAACAGAGTAAATTTATGGACTCTGGACTTTTATACGAGTGTTGTTATTGGATTTTCTCTATATTATTTAAGAATCATAATGAGATATTCTATAATTTTGACCTTGATAAATTTTGTGAAGACATAAATAAGGCTAATGATATTTCCTCATTCTGGAGCAATATAGATGTTGAATCAAAAGATGTTGAAGTAATATTCGAAAGTTCAGGTAGTCATTACTATAAATCAATTCTTCACAGATATACTTTTATAGCTAACTATTTTGAATGTGAATATTTAATTCAAACAGAAATTTATTTGAAAAACCCTATTGAGTTCAAAAATATTATGGACAATTCCACAGTACAAAAAGAAGAAATTAGTCGATTTAGATTAAATAAGACAGATCCAACCTCAATGACAATTGAGGATATATTACAGAAAATTGAAAAATCAAAATTTTTAATTCGACCTCCTTATCAACGGTCTGAGGTCACCAACCCCCAAAAATCCGCATATTTAATGGAAAGTATCATGTTAGGAATTAAGATTCCACCAATCTTTATCTACAAAAGAACAGATAAGGTAAGTGAAGTAGTAGATGGACAGCAGAGATTACTTTCAATTATTGGTTTTTTAGGTAAAACATACTTAAATGAAGAAGGAAAAAAAGAACTATCTAAGAAGAATATGTACAAGTTAAGTGGTCTTAAAATACTTGAAGAACTTAATAAGTGTGATTCAGAAAGCATCGGTGATACATTTAGAGACAAAGTTCTTGACTTTCAATTGGATGTCGTTGAGATAGACGCTGAACAAAATCCAGGTTTTGATAATATGGATTTATTTTTAAGGTTAAACACAAAACCTTATCCAATTCGGCCAAATACTTTTGAATTGTGGAATGCATATGTAGATAAGGATACTATTTTATCTATAAGAAAAATATCAGACGAGTATTCAGGGAAAATATTTAGGGCACAAGATACAAGAATGAGAAATGAAGAATTAATAACAACCTTGGCGTATATGGATTATAAAAAGACCATATCGAATAGTAATCCAAGGAGTGTTTTAACTATATATATTCGGTCAGGAAGGGTAAATGCACGTATAAAGAAAAAGGCTGACGTTACAAGAGTATTAAGTGACATCACAAATAATGATAGCTCCTCATTTGATATATCTGTGAATAAGGTATTAAAATTTATTGAGAAAATTAACTTATTAACCGATGGTGATGATAGCTATTTAAATACAGTATTTGCTCATAGATTAAAATCAAATCAAAGTCGCACAAACCAAAACTTTTACATTTTGTGGATACTTTTGGATAAAATAGAAAATAAAGTGATAGAAATAAATAAAAGTAAGGTTGTTGATAGTTTAATTTCTGTTTACAGCTTAATACAAAAAGTTCCAGACGATTTTACTATAGAAAATTTTTATTCTATTTTGGATGATTTTTGTATCAACTAACTTTTGACTCTTTAATAGTTAAATATTTACTTTTTCTTGAACGAACATACGTAATTGATCAATAAGCATCATGATCTTACTTTAAGTTTAGGACGTGTACTTTAATAACCAGCTGCCAAATTAGGCAGCTATTTTTATTGAATTTAGGGAGGTTATTTAAAAATTTGAGTAAAAGAGGAATATTTAACTCACCTGAATACCTAAAATTGTTGCAGAAACTATTATCTGATATGGTCGAGCATGACACTGGGACAACGTTTGATATTAATAATAGTTAATATTTAAACCAGTTCGAGGTCATTTTTAGTTAACTGGTACTTTTACTTTAGTAAATTCTTTTCGGAAATACAATTTTGATTACTGACTTACCACGATCTGGCGCAAATATGGAAAAACATAGGTGGGAATGATCAATCTTTTTTTCTAAATGTCTCCTTTTTATTAGTGATATATTTAAGTTTCTTGAGATATTTTTAATTAAACTTTGTTTTAAACCATTACTAATATCTTTCATATCTGACTTACTGGTCTTACCCATTTGAAATCGCTTAAAATTATAGTGATAGATGTATTCTTCAATTACTTGTCTTATTTCATTTTTGATTAAGACCGGAAGGTTTTGAATTTTTTCTTTAGACGAGCAGGAATTACCACGGAAGGAGTATGTCCATGTCTTTTGCTTTTCTTTCTAATGATTGACTGAATCCCTAATCCTTTCATTAGTTCATTTCCTATTTTATGGTGGATATCATATTTTGTTTCTCTTGAAAAGTGGTTATACGTAGATATCCAAATTCAGGATGTAGAAAATGAATTGCCATCCCTATTGTGTTTTTCTTGTTCTTCACGCTTATTTCCTGTTGATCTTACTTATAACAGCTGGCTGGGTTATTGTAGGTGACCTCCAATAGTCAAGTAATAGGATGAACATTTCTTAATTCCTTTTCCTCAATTAATTCATACCTTATTTGTCTTAAGATTCTATTTCCTCCTTTAACATATTTGGATACTGCTCTTTTATATAGTCTACCTGTTTCTTTATGTAATATCTTTCTTCTTCTACTGTGTTAAATTTTGTTTGAGGTCTACCTTTCAGTGGATTAGAGTCTCTACTTCTAGTATCAAAAGATTCTCCTTTCTTCCCTTTCCTTCCATTTTCTGACCCAAACTTTCAACTGAGTTCAACTTCCGAGGGACCAATCTCATTGGCTAGCTCTTCACAGTGCTAAAAGATAATCACCAAGATTAAACTCTTTGTAGGCTAAATCACTTCGTTTCATTTTATACTTAGTAATTTTAAAGATATCAGTATACACGAAGTGGGTATAAAAACTTGGACTGTCATTACTTAAATAGATAATTTTGGTTTATGAAATGTACATAGTCATGAAGTTCTCGTGTTAATATTTCTAAGCTCTCATAATTCAGTTGATTTATTGCTTGTTCACATTTACTTTTGTCCTAGTATTAAAATATCATTCTTCGTTTCTTATTGCTTGTTACGCTTACGAAGTTCTTGAAGCTCCTTCTGCTCAGGAGTTAGGCTGTCTTTTTCGGAGCTTGAATTCTTCACATGATTAATCCGTTTTTCAAGTGAAGAAGGTATAAGTCATAATCTCGAATGATTTCCTTGCGTTGCCTTCCGTTTTCCTAAAGCTGTATGATTTGTTGTGAATTCTTGGATAATCGTTCGGCGTGCTCTTTCGTCATGTAGATTCTCCTTACCATTCATGTAGTAAGTTCAATTTAATTGACCAAAAATTTCTGTTTAACTAAGTGTAGCCTATACATAGGTAAATGGTAGTGTGATTATGGACTCTAAAAGTGAGGTTTCCCATTATATTTCCATTGGGAGTTGTAGTATAATTGAACTTACATATTTATAAATTTTTTACTTATGAGGTGTAACGATGATTACGGGAGATTTGAAAAGTAAAGTAGATAAAGTTTGGGAGACTTTCTGGACCGGGGGAATAACAAATCCTTTAACTGTCATTGAACAGTTTACATATTTGTTATACATCAAAGGCCTTGACGATAATGAAAAGAAAAAAGAAATGGATGCGGAGATATTAGATCTAGAGTTTGAAGGGATTTTTCCTAAAGAAAAGCCTCAGTTACGTTGGTCAATTTTTTCGAATCTAGGACCAGAAGAAATGTTTAACGTTGTTTCAAAGGAAGTTTTCCCCTTTATAAAAAAACTATCAGGAAAGAAAACGGTTTATTCGAAGTTTATGAAAGATGCTATTTTTGTTATCCCAACACCTTCGTTATTAGCTAGAGTTGTAGCTGGTATTAATGGGCTCGTACAATCTAGTAATACAGAAGGTAAAAAGGATACGCTTGGTGATCTTTATGAGTATTTATTATCGAAACTATCGACAGCAGGAACCAATGGCCAATTTAGAACGCCACGGCATATAATTGATATGATAGTCCGTTTAATGAAACCAACACCAGAAGATATTATTGTAGATCCTGCAGCAGGTTCAGCTGGATTTCTCGTATCCTCTGGGGAATATTTAAAAGAAAATCATAACGATATGTTCTACGTTCAAGGGTTAAAAGAACATTTTAATCAGAAGATGTTTCACGGCTTTGAAATGGACGGTACAATGCTTCGAATCGGTGCAATGAATATGATGCTTCACGGTGTGGATAATCCAAATATTGCTTATCGAGATAGTCTCTCCGAACTAAATAAGGAGGAAGAGACATATACATTAGTTCTAGCCAATCCTCCATTTAAAGGATCATTAGATTATGATTCTGTATCTGATGATCTATTAAAAATCACCAAAACTAAGAAAACAGAGCTTTTATTTTTATCTCTTTTCCTTCGATTGCTCAAAAAAGGTGGTCGAGCTGCTTCCATTGTACCGGATGGAGTTTTATTCGGAAGTTCAAAAGCTCATAAATCCATTCGTCAGGAGATAGTAGATAACCACAAGTTAGAAGCAATCATATCAATGCCTTCAGGTGTCTTCAAACCATATGCAGGGGTTTCAACTGCTATTATGATCTTTACTAAAACCGGAGCTGGCGGTACGGATAATGTTTGGTTTTATGATATGAAAACAGATGGCTTCTCTCTTGATGACAAACGAAGTCCGATTGAAACTAATGACGTTCCAGATATCTTAAAGAGATTTATTGAACTGTCTAATGAAAAAGAGCGAAAACGTACAGAACAATCCTTCTTAGTACCAGTTGATGAAATTCGTGAAAATGGATATGACCTCTCTATAAATAAATATAAAGAAATTGAGTATGAGGAAGTAGAGTATGACAGTACGGAAAATATTATAAATACTATAAAAAATTTAGAGAGTGAAATTCTTCAAGGGATTAATGATTTGGAGGATATCCTGAAATGAAGACCATAAAACTAGGTGAAATTGTTAAGGTTAGGACAGGAAAATTAGATGCAAATGCTAATAATGAGAATGGAAAGTATCCATTTTTCACTTGTTCTAAATATTCATTAAGAATAGATAATTACTCATATGATTGTGAATGTGTTTTAGTAGCTGGAAATGGGGATCTAAATGTTAAGTACTATAAAGGGAAATTTGATGCATATCAAAGGACATATATAGTAGAAGCAAGGAATACTACTATTTTAAATGTAAAGTATTTGTATTATTTTTTAGAAAGTTATTTAAAAAAATTAAGAGAACAATCTATTGGTGGAGTAATAAAGTATATTAAACTTAGCAATTTAACAGATGCTTTAATACCTTTACCTGATATTAAAATTCAGAAAAAGATAGTGGGAGTTTTATCAAAAGCCCAATCTTTAATTGACAATCGAAAAGCCCAAATCACTGCTTTATCAGACTTAACACAAAGCATCTTTTATGAGATGTTTGGGGATCCAGTTACCAATAATCATAAATGGAATGCAAACCCACTTGGGGATTTCCTGGATAGAATTGATAGTGGATGGAGCCCTAAAAGTGAGTCCTTTCCTGCAAAAGAAGGAGAAGAAGGTGTTTTAAAACTAAGTGCTGTAACAAAGGGCGTATATAATCATATAGAAAATAAGGCACTTTTTGTTGACACACCTTTCAAATCAAAATATGAAGTAAAGAAAGGTGATTTACTAATTACTAGAAAAAACACAAGAGAATTAGTAGGTGCTTGTGCATATGTTTTTGAAACTCCTACTAACCTTATGATGCCGGATACAGTATTTAGGTTAGTGTTTAAGTCTCCACAAGATATTGATCCAATTTATCTCTGGGTATTATTTAATAATAGTAGCTTCAAAAAAAAGGTAACTTCTTTGGCTGAAGGAAGTTCTGGTTCAATGCCTAATATTTCAAAAAAAAATCTTATGAAAATCGGTATAGTAGTGCCACCACTAGAATTACAAAATAAATTTTCAAAGGTAATAGTGGGTATTGAGGAATGTAAGGACAAATTTAATAGAGGATTAACTCTACTAGAGGATAATTATCTTTCTCTTATGCAAAGGGCATTTAAAGGAGAATTGTTTACAATTAATTGATCTAATAATGGTGATAGTCATTGACACATTGGGGGGATCGGTTTGTTAAGGAATTTTGAGTTTCTAAAGGATAAAGATGAGTTTAGTAGTTTTGCATATGCTTGCTTGGAGGCTGAAAACAGTCTTCAGGTAAGCCCTGCTACTTGTGCAATTCTAACCAGACGTGCATTTGAGCTTGCTGTGAAATGGTTATATTCCTCTGATAGCGAGCTTAATGTACCTTATCAAAATAATTTATCAAGTTTGATTCACGAACGAACGTTTTTAGCGATCATTGATGAAGACCTATTTCCATTAATGAAATATATTATTAAATTAGGCAATGTGGCTGTACATACAAATTCAGTTATTTCTAGAGATGAAGTAGTATTAGCGTTACATAATCTTCATCAATTTATAGATTGGCTCGATTATTGTTATTCAGAAAATTACTCTGAGTCTGAATTTAAAGAAGATCTTCTTCTAACTGGAGAAGAATCAAGAAAAAGACCAGAAGAATATCAAAAGTTGTACGAACAATTAAGCTCTAAGGATCGAAAATTAGAAGATTTAATTAAAGAAAATGCCCAACTTCGTAAAGAAATGGCGACGAAACGAATTGATAAAACTGAAAATTATGATTTCCAAGTAGAAGAATTAACGGAGTTTGATACACGAAAAATTTATATTGATTTAGAGCTAAAATTAGCTGGATGGGATTTCGGAAAAGATATTGTCGAAGAGGTTAAAGTAACAGGAATGCCTAATGATCAAGGCATTGGTTTTGTTGATTATGTCTTAATTGGGGACAATGGAAAACCGATTGCGGTCGTTGAAGCGAAAAGAACATCATTTGATGCCAGTAAAGGAAAGCAACAAGCAAAATTGTATGCGGACTGTGTTGAAAAAATGCACGGACAGCGTCCAGTCATTTTTTATACAAATGGATTTGATTATCGTTTATGGGATGATCAAACATATCCGGAACGAAAAGTATCTGGTTTTTACACGAAGGCGGACCTACAGCTTTTAATTGATAGACGTACTATGAAGAGACCGTTAGCTAACATTGAGATAAAAGACGAAATATCAAACCGTTATTATCAAAAAGAAGCCATTCTATCTGTTGGTGAAGCTCTCGAAAACAAACAAAGAAAAAACCTTTTGGTAATGGCGACTGGAAGTGGGAAAACCAGAACGGCTATTTCGATTGTGGATATAATGGTAAGACACAACTGGGTGAAAAATGTTTTATTTTTAGCAGATCGTAAGGCACTTGTCTCACAAGCAAAGAAGAATTTTAACAATTTGTTACCTGATATGACTCTATGTAACCTGTTAGATAATAAAGATAGTCCAGAATTAAGTCGAATGGTCTTCACTACTTATCCAACGATGATGAATGCGATTGATGATACAAAGCGAAAAGATGGAAATAAGTTATTTACGGTGGGTCATTTTGATTTAATTATTGTTGATGAAAGTCACCGTAGTATTTATAAAAAATACCGAGCGATTTTTGACTATTTTGATGGAATATTACTAGGTTTAACAGCTACACCGAAGGATGAAATTGATAAGAATACATATGATATTTTTGGTCTAGAAACTGGTGCCCCTACATATGCCTATGAGCTAGAACAGGCAGTCAAAGATGGTTATCTAGTTGAGTATCGAACGATTGAGTCTACTTCAAAAATTCTAGATGATGGTCTACGATATGATGAATTATCTGATGACGAACGAGAACAATTTGAAGATACCTTTGATGATAAGGAAGGCGAAGAAATAAGTAACTCTGCCGTTAACAATTGGCTGTTTAATGATAACACCGTTGATCAAGTGTTGAATGACCTAATGGAAAAAGGAATTAAGGTAGAGGGTGGAGATAAGTTAGGAAAAACAATTATTTTTGCCAATAATTCTAAACACGCTAAACAGATAGTGGAACGCTTTAATCAAATTTACCCGCAGTACAATGGGAAATTTGCTGCTCAAATTGATTATAAAGTCGATTATGTTCAAACCCTCATTGATGACTTTTCAACGAAAGATAAATTTCCGCAAATCGCAGTATCTGTTGATATGTTAGATACAGGAGTAGATATTCCTGAAGTGGTGAATCTAGTATTTTTTAAAAAGGTTCGATCAAAGTCTAAATTCTGGCAGATGATAGGCCGAGGAACTCGCTTAAGTCCAAATCTTTTTGGAGTCGGCGATGATAAAAAACACTTTTTAATATTTGATTATTTAAGAAATTTTGAGTTTTTTAGAGAAAATCAAAAAGGAATTGAAGGAAAAGTCTCAGTTGGATTAACTGAACGAATCTTTAATATGAAAATAGATATTATTAAAGAGCTTCAAGCATTTGATTTCCAAGAAGAACCATATACCAAACACCGTAAAGCGTTAATTGAAGATGTGTATCAAGAGATTAGTCGGCTTAATGATGATAATTTTCAAGTAAGAATGCATCTACAATTTGTGCACAAATATAAAAACCGAGAGAATTGGCAAGCTCTTAGCGTAACAAATACAAGTGAAATTCAAGAGCATATTTCTCCGTTGATTCTTTCGATAGTAGATGATGAACTAGCAAAACGTTTTGATAGTATAATGTATTCTATCGAACTTGCCAAGCTTACTGCAAAGAATGCTACAAGACCAATCAAAAGTGTAGTTCAAACAGCGGAAGAGTTATCAAAGTTAAGTACGATCCCTCAAGTGAATGCACAAAGAGACATCTTATTAAAGGTACAGACCGATGTATTTTGGGAAGAAGCAAATATATTTGAGCTTGAAGAAGTTCGAGAAGCAATCCGTGAGTTGGTTAAATTCCTAGAAAAAGAAAACCAAAAAGATTATTACACAAACTTCAAGGATAATTTCACGTTAATTGGTGAAAGTGAAACACCTTTTTACAGCTCAAATGACTTGCAAAATTACCGTAAGAAGGTAAACCAATACTTAAAAAAGCATCAGGACCATACATCAATTTATAAGCTGCGACATAACAAGCTACTAACTAGACAAGATGTAGAAACTCTTGAAGGAATCCTCTGGACTGAACTAGGAACACAGAATGACTATAAAAAAGAATTTGGTGATACCCCGATTGCAAAACTTGTTAGACAAATTGTAGGCTTGGATCAACAAGCTGCTAATGAAGCATTTTCTGAGTTTCTTAATGAAAAAAAACTTAATATGCATCAATTACGGTTTGTAAAAATGATTATTGACTATGTTGTGGCAAATGGCACACTTGAAAAGAAAGTATTGCAGGAAGATCCATTCCGGACTCTGGGAAGCGTAACTGATTTGTTTAGAGATAATATTGAAGATGTGAGAGGGATTATCAGTGTAATTGATACGATTAATCGGAATGTAGATGTATTTGAAGGAGCATAAAAGTATAGATTACTTAGAATGACTTCTTAAATGAGGAGGAGGTGGAAAATTACTATTACTTCCAAGAAAGTTCATATGAAATATTAGACCATTGTAAAGAAAAGAATCCATATAAGACTGAATTAATAATTAAGATGGAAAAACATTATTTTGAGATAGATAAAATGAGTAAGGATACAGGTTTATGTTTAGAAGACTTACAAAAATGAACTTTAAAATTAAATGAGAATTTGAAAGAGAAGATGTGAATCTCACATTCAGTAAATGTCTTTGGCTCTCCTAAAGAAACAAAAAATTTCATTATTGCTTCTTATGGGGAAGACTTAGGAATTGAATTCTTAGTAGATGAATTAAGACTAACAAAAAATAAGTTACTAGAATTAGCTTCTGACGAGATTTATGAAAATGAAATTATGAAAAGGAAGTTCACTGAGATAATAACCAATAGATTAAATGTTACATTTTAAATTGCACACATAAAAAACATAATATTAGTGAAATTAGTGAAATTAGTGAAATTAGTGAAAACTCAAACCCTTTATTCAATAGATAATTTAAAGGTATTATTGAAATGAAATAAATATAAGACCTTTTAAGAAGCAGGAATCTTTTGAAAAATATTCCTGCTCTTTCTATTGGTATTAGTAAAATTATGTGAATCATACGTATACTAAAAAGAAATAAAAAGTTAGAGATACAACAGCGGAACAAGGGAATGAAACCTTGCAAAAGGTACACAGTTGGAATTATAGATACTTTCATTTAATCCAAAATATTCATCTTTTAATAATAATATAAAACAAGGTTTATTCTATTGGTTGACTATACTAACATGTAGAAATGGAGGGTATCTACTTATGCTAATGATGGCTGTCTTTATATTAAGTCTCTGTTAGAACAAACTGAAAATATATTCAGCCATTACGTTGATTTCCTTTTAGAATACAATAAAAACATTGGTGTTAAAGCTTTTCTTAATGCCAAACTTGTTATGGATTCACTTGTATTGGTAGTCTATTCATATGATGTGAATGACGACGACATTGTGGACTTATTAATTTACTTGCAAGAGGTTTTCAAATATCCCTTTAAATGGTGAATCATGATATGCTTCAAGTGGTCGCTGATAAAGTATTTACTATTATGGATAAAGAGATTGAAGAATATAAAGAAAAAGAAAATGTGATTGAGGAAGATAGTGGTAAAGTTAAACCTGTAGCCGAAGTGTGAGAAACAGGATAATGAATAAATTGACAATAGCAACAGTAATAAAGAGAAAGGGTTAATCACCAACGTAAGATTTAGAAATATTGATTCTGACAACATTGAAATATTGGATGAGGATGTTCTGGGACTTAGTAAAAAAGTAAAAAAGATAATTAAGAGCAAAATTATTAAAGAATTAGTTATTAAACGGTAACCAAAGAAAAGATACAGTGTTAAAGATAATGATTAATTAGAGTCATAAGTAACTACTAATTAGGTGTATCTAGTAAGTTTAATGGGAATGTAGAGACTGATATTTTCGGTGAGATAGAGCACCTTTATGTAAGTGAACTATGTGAGCCTAGAGGCATACCTATTATTCAACTTAGTCATATTAGAAAGCTGAAGGTCACCTCTATTGCAGAGGCTGTTAAATTGGAAGAGGGAATCATATACGACTGGTTAATTGAGGTCCTATATAATAAAAACGAACTAGCAATCACTTTAAATGATAATATAAAGCTTGTTCCAACGTATATCATACTAAATGACAACGAAAATACGAAAATTAAATACAATTCTAAAATTAGCATTAAAGATACCAATAAGACAGATTTAACATACGCTCAAATAGAAGTCTAGACAAGAATAATCAAAATGTTAGATCAGGTAAAGTTTGGATTATCCACCCTAACAAAGCAGGAGGACATACATGTAATAATAGACTGTATATCAATGATTCAGAGCAAATTACTGAAATTTTATTAGATATAATAAATAATGGTTCTGAAGAAGAACTTATTGAATATTTACTTCTATTTGATATCCCCTTGGACTTAGCAAATTTTAGTGTTGGAGGGAAAATTCCCGGAGCAACTGAAAACAAAGGATATGTGTTTGGTCAACTAATCCAACAAAGTAAAAGTTCATTTATAACTCCGGGAGTTTTTAAAGCAGCTCAACAGTTCCTATCTACAAATTTTACTAAGCTTAATAGACATTATGATGAGATTCAATTGAATAAACTTGATAACTTTATGCTTATTTATGGAACCGTGTTTAATATGATGCGTGTTTTCAATGACTATATTGTAAGCAATTATAAAAGAAATCCTTTAGATGCTAGTGATTGAGCAATGATGAGGGAATATTATGATTTAATGTTAAAGTACATTGAAAAAACATTGAGTCTACTTTGGGTGAGTCATGAAAATAAAAGTTTTGAAAAAAAAGTAAATATTTCTATTGAAAAGGACAATCAACAACTATTGGGAAATATATCTTCATTTAAAATCTTAATTGTCAAAAGAGAATATTATACCCAATATAAAAGCAGCTTGATCAATTCTAGGAGAATCATAAATCAATTAAACCTATACATCGAGAAAGGTAGAATTAAAACAGTATTTGAAACACTTGTTAATACACCTGTAGTAAATAATGGTATAAAAGACATTTATATTAATAAAAGAAAGCGAACACCAAAATTAGTTAAGATGTTGATAAGAGATTTAAGTAAGTGGGAAAAGTAATTTTTTATTGGCTACATTTGAGTAGGTATAATTCACTTATCAATTTAAAAATCTATTCGAACCGTTTTATCACATAGGGAATTTCATGCTATGAATCATCAAAGACCATATAGGGTTATTGAGGGAAGCAATAAAGTATTTTCTAAAATTTAATGGATTTAAACAGAAATCAGGAGCCAATAGAGGTTCCTGTTTTAATATATATCAATCAATTTTACTGATTAAATAACAAGTTAGAAGCATAAGTAGTTTTTTCATTATTTTCTATAGATTTTTGAAAGAAACCAGTAAATCTAAAATAACTTGAAGTTTTTCATTGAAATAGAATAAAGTTTACCTCAACTTTCAAGTACAAAAATAAAGGTTAAAATAAAATGTACCCTATAGAGTAGACGCTAAAAAAGTTAACCTACCAATGCCTTTTTTTGCATCCTAAATAACCACGTGAACCATATCATAAATAAATGAGGTTTTTCTAACTAAATTCTAGTATACAAATTGTACCGGTTGCTGCCGTTGATTTATAAATTCTGATGATGACTTCTCTTCTCCTTTTTTTTGGTTTCCTAAAATATGGAAGTAAGTGGAGGGAAGGCTTCTAGCAAAATATCAATTTAAATAGTTAGATAATTTTGACTTAAGTTAAAGGAGAATGGTAAAATAATGGTAGATTACGCCTCATAAAAGTAGTTATGAGGGAAGTTGGTGAATTTCTGTCAAGCTTTATCTCAATTGTAATCACAAGGCTGACCCAGCTAATTACAAACGATAACGCTTCTGAATAACTTGGCATTTGGAAACCTCCAATCGTCATAATTAACCAATTCGATATACTAATTATAGTATAAGCTATTAGTGCATTTAGTAGCCTCTTTATAGGTTAGCAATAGTCTGTAATTTGAAAGGAGTGTATGCTTGCAAGGGTTTCTTTGATAGAGTAATAGGCTACGATTACATACCCTTGCTAGCTCTGCCAAATATGAATAAAAATAAGTATCGTGTGAAAGGTTATAAACACCTTGATAATAAAAAATCAATTGAAAAAGTTAAGGGTAAAATCCAGAATCCCCAATGGGTTGCTAATCATGGATTTTACCCGTTTATGCATTTTGAAATTAAATTTCAAAAATATAGCAGGAAAGAAAAACAACCAAAAGAAAAAGTTCGTAAAATATTTTATGCTTCTCACATTGATAGCTTTATTTATAAGTATTATGGAGACAAGATAAATAACCACTATAATTCTATTGTAGATGAACTAGGTATTGATAAAGTAGCAACTGCATATAGAAATAACTTATCTGGAAAAAGTAATATTAACTTTGCTAAAGAAGTTATTGATTTTATTAAAGTGCAGAAAAGTGCATATATTTTTGTTGCTGATTTTACTAATTTCTTTGATACATTGGACCATAGGTACCTTAAAGAGAAAATCCGCTATGTACTTAAAAAGAATACATTACCTGACGATTATTATAATGTTTTTAAGAATATTACAAGATTTAGTTACTTCATTAAAGATACGATAGAAGCAGAATTAAACACTAAATATACTGAAAGTGAAATAAAAAATAGTTATAAATACTTCACAGAAGAGGAATTCAGAGCCTTTAAGCATAAAAATATTTATAAAAACTCTAAGAAATATGGAATTCCTCAAGGTGCAGGTATTAGCTCAGTGTGTTCTAATATTTATTTGCTAGATTTTGATGAAAAAATACAAAGATATGTTAAAGAACAAGGTGGACTATATCGAAGATATTGTGATGATTTAATTATTGTTATTCCTATTGAAGGAGAAGTCCAAAACTATAACTATCAAATTCATCAAAAAGTTGTGGATGATATTAAGGAACAGATTCCCAATCTAGAAATTCAACCTGAAAAGACAGGTATTTATTTCTATTCTAATAATCAGATTACTGATTTAGCATTGAATAAGACAAAGTTGGACTATCTAGGATTCAGTTTTAATGGTAAAGAAGTTCGGATTAGAGAAAAAAGTCTTTTTAAGTATTATACTAGAACATATCGTAAAGTAAGGATTTGCAATCGTAAATCAATAGAATTTAGTAGAAAATCATATAGGAGAGAATTATATAAGAACTATTCACATTTGGGTAAAAATAAGAAAGGACATGGTAATTTTATCAGTTACGCCGAAAGAGCACAAAGAATATTTGATGAAAATTCTAAAACTTCTAATCTTATGGAAACTCAAGTGAAAAATCATTGGAAGAGAATTAAATCTCGTTTGGAAAACCCTGACTAAATTATACTGATGGTGACTCTAATCTAGAGTTAAGCCTCTTTAGTTTGGGGGGGCTCGGTCTAAATAAGTTAAGTGTGGTGAAATTTACTATGGGGAAGTCAATTGTTAAGAATCAGCATTATGTTCCACAAAGATACCTGAGAAAATTTGCTGTTGCTCAAAAAAAGAAAAAGAAAAATATTTACCGATTTAATATTTTTGATAAAGAAAAACAAGAATCAAGGGAAAACCAAAATGTGGAGAATTATGCTTCCGAAAGATATTTTTATGATGTAGATTTCAATGAACTTCTTGTACAGGCTGAATCAGAAGGAATAAATATTGATGATGAGATAAAAGTTTTAACCAATAAAGTAGATAAACAACACCTGGAAAATGTATTTGCCACAAAGGTTGAAACAACAATGTTTGACCCCTTTGAGAAAATTATTTCAAAATACACTTTAACTCCAGCAAATATGTATAAAAAAGTTCAAGTGGTACCAGATGAGGATAAGGTCACAATTGCGTATTATTTGGCGCTTCAATTTGTAAGAACAAAAGAATACCGAGAAAAGATAATACAAATGTATGAAAAAGGTACAAAGCTATTACTTAGGAAGGGATTAAAAGATGAAATTGACTCTGAATTTTTGGATAGTTTAGAAATAAAGTTAAAAGAAAATAGGATTAATTTATTTCATAATGAGCATTTGATAGACACAGAACTATTAGAATCATTTGCAAAGATATTTTTAAAACATATTTGGATTTTTGGAGTTAACGAAACAGATAACTTATTTTATACATCTGATAATCCATTAGTCTTTTATGGTCATGAAGAACATCAAGGTCTAGGCAGTAAAGGTGTAGAACTAATTTTTCCTATTACACCAAAATTAGTTTTAGTGATGAGAGAAGTTGAACGTTTTCAAAGAGAATTACCTTTATACAATAGATTTATTCAAATTCCTGAAGAATACATAAATTTTTATAATGAGCTTCAAGTATTCCAATCATATAGGTATATTTTTTCAAAAGATAAAAACTTTAGTTTGGTGTTAGAGTTGATGGAAAAATATCCAGAACTTAATAACGTTAATAGGAATAGGTTTTTAATGGGATAAAATAAAAAGCTCATTTAGATAAACCACGGTAAACTGTTTCACAAGTTTGATTTTAGAGTTTTGAACTAATATTTGATAATGATTTATTGAAATTGTCGCATGTAAAACAGCAGAGCAATCTGTTGTGTCAGTTTATTCTTTAACTTTTTCTACCTTTTAAAAATAATAAGTTATTCCTTATCAATTTCCTTTACTAGGTGGTTGGCTTACTTACTTAATTTTTTTATGTTCGACATCACAAGTGTTGTCGAACAAAACTAAGAAAGAGTGTAGAAAAATCACTTCATTCTCTACACTCTGTTCACACGTTAGCACAAGTGGTTTTAATTAAAGTTGCTGCTGTAAAAGAGGGATTTAATCCCTATTCATTTAGAAATATTTATTAATACATTCTCCCGTTTGCGCTTTATTTCATTTCCAAATATACGCACAAGTGATGAATAGGCTCCTTTGGCCTTACTGTTTGATACAGATGTTTCAACAAATTTTCCATATATATCTTCATCTGAATCCTGTATGCCATTATAGTCACTTAGGTATCTTTGTAGTACCTTTTGAATGAAAACTATACGTTCCTCTTCTTTTGATGGATCAATGAGTTCATCTATAGCTTTAGCTTGATGAATGTCTTGAATGAGTTGTTCATACTCAGCTGTTTCTTCTTCAGTTAAATAGACATAAGGTAGTTGAATCCTTTTTTCCTGTGCAACTAGGTTATCATATTGATCAGATGTTATGTCTGTTATCTCAACTATTTCCTCCTTAGAAAGACCATGTTGAATAAGCCTATCTACTGTCCTTTGAAGAGGGAGGTTATTTTTATTTCTTTCATTAGTTGTACAATTCATTTTTTCTAAAAGTTGGTCCTGCCTTTTGATAAGTTGTTGCATTTCATTTATGTATAAATTAATTTTATTGTCATTAAAATCCATTATAGTAACCTCCTAATTTTTATTTGATATAATTCACACTATTTGAATACTTAAATAACCTTGATTTGATTTTTAGTATTAAGTTAGAAAAATTAGGTAAACACCACTACATCATTTTATCTGCGATCACCACTCAAGCCATGTAGAGTGTGTGGCTTTGTTATCCTTATAACTAAAGGGTTTTGTACGATATTTTTAATAATTGACCACACTTTGACCACTTTATTGTTTAATATTTTTTAGAGCTTCGCCTATTAGCAGCTGCTTCTTGCATATCTGGAGTAACATGGCTGTATGTATCTAGCGTAGTTTTAATTGATGTATGTCCTAAACGTTCTTGAACTACTTTGGGGTTTTCACCTAGCTTTAATAATAAGGTTGCATGAGTGTGTCTAAGGTCATGAAATCTAATTTTAGGCACACTTGCACTTTTTATAATCCTATTAAACATGTCTGTTAAGGCTCTAGGGTAAATCGGCTCACCATTATCTTTGCAAAATACAAGCCCTAAATCTATATATTCAGTACCTGTGAGCAGTTTTATTTCATTTTGATACTTTTTGTATTTCTTTAAATCGTGGACTAGGGAATCAAGTATAGTAATTAATCTACTTGAACTTTAAGTTTTTAAATTTCCAAAGCGGTATCCTTCATCATCATATATTAAAGATTGAACAATACTCAATTTTCCTGTAGTTAGGTCTAGATCTTTCCATCTTAACCCTAAAACTTCTCATCTTCTCATACCAGTATGAATAGCAGTCAAGAATAAATAATGGTAAAAAGGATTTTTTAGTTTTGAAAACCTTAAAAAACGGTCTACATCTTCGATTGTCCATGTCTTCTGTTTCCCCTTTCCACGTCTCGGAATTTCTACATGTTGAAAAGGATTTTTATATAAAAATTCCCACTTGACTGCTTGTTCCAAAGCTCCTTTTGTAATAATGAAAATGTACTCAATATAACTATTTGATAATCCTTGCTCTATTAAGTCCTTAACAAAACCTTGACCGTGAATAAGAGTAATCTCACCCAATTTAATATTACCAAGTGCTGGAATTATCCTAGTTTCAATCGCTTTCTTATAATTCTTAAACGTGATTTCTTGAACTTTCTGTTTTGCATGTAATTCTAGCCAAGAGTACATATATTCACCAAAAAGTTGATCTTTAGTGACTATGTTTACACCTTTGCTCATTTTATTTATTAGCTCGGAACATGCATTTTGAGCTTCTTTTTTTGTTTTAAAACCAGACACAGTCTTTTGTTGTCTTTTTCCAGTTTGAGGATTTGTTCCTATGTCTACTGTAAATGACCACTTATTACCACGCTTTCTAAAGTATCCTTTCATATAATGACCACCTTTTTAAATATTTGTGATTTCAAGAAATTCAAGCTAATTGATTAAATTATCTGAACTAAAGTAAGCATAATCAGTATCAGTTTCTGTATTATTGTTCGTAACTTTAAGGGTGTATTTGATTGCTGATAATTTTAATTTTTTTACAATAGGAGATACAATCTCTTTCTTAAAAAAGTGTGACTGATAACTGGAAGGTATTACTGAGAGTTTTGTGTATATGTTGTACGGAAGAATCAAGTTCAGTTCCGTTCCGTTCCGTTTGTATGAACTACTATAGTACCTGTTGCTTCAGTTGATTGTATTGAAATAGTAGTTTCTACATGATAATCATTGTCTGCAATCATAGATACATTTTCAAATGAGATACGTACTTTTATCTTAGTAAGAATTTCACTAACATCTACATCAAAGAAATCACAAAGCTTTGTTAATGTTTCAAACTGAACTCCTTTTGCTTGGTTATTATATAATGCACTAATTGTATTTCTTGTTATACCTGTTTCATTAGATAAGGCTGTAATATTTAATCCTCTCTGAGCCATTAATACTGCTAGATTGCTTTTGATCATTTATTGTTCACTCCTAATAACTTATTGCTTACAAGTATGATGGGTTTGGTCAGCCTATACATCAAAAGCTTTTACTCTTCAGGAGTAGAGGCTTTTTTATTTTTATAGTACGTTAATGAAAAGATAATTTTGTCTGAAGGCGCTCTAGCAACATTGATTAATAAGAAAAAGCACCCAATAGATGAGTGCTTTAATTAAAGGTGGGTTAAGTGAACGTTTTATTATGTTGGCAGTTGTTTAATCAAGATCTTATTTATTCTTGTATCCGAAAAAGTAATTCACAATCATTGCACAAACCTATTTTGGAATTACCTTCAATTAAGCGATTGTCCTCAGAAACATCCGCCTTAACGCTAACTAAACCAACAGAATTATTACAATTGCAATATGGACATTTAATTGTACTAATAATAATCCCTCCATACTTTTTTATATTTTCATCCTTTCCTTAATAAGAGAGATTTAAAATTGTTTTCTAAACACAATGGACAGTTTTTTGAATAAAATTAATTGAAATTTGTTTATTAAATTTATTAATTTAATACATTTTTCCACAAGTGCGTTTTCTATCTTGATTAAAGAATGTTTTTTTCACAATAAAGATAACAATTTATTAAATAAAGGAGTAGTAACTATACATTTACTTTCACCCTTCAACTACATAAGCAAGTTTCCCGTCTGGCGTGAAGGCGACATTGAATGGGCTCTCAACCTGTACAGTTGTTAATATACTATGAGACTTCGTGTCAATTACTGACACATTGCCCGAACCATTATTAGCAACATAAGCGATTTTTCCATCTGGTGTGAAGACGACAACTCGTGGACTATTTCCAACTTGTAAAGTCGCAATCACACTATGTGTTTTCACATCAATGACCGATACTGTACCTGGACCAACATTCGTTACATAAGCGATTTTTCCGTCTGGAGTGAAAGCGATAACATTCGGACTATTTCCAACTTGTAAAGTCGCTATCACACTATGTGTATTCACATCAATGACCGATACTGTACCTAAAGGAATATCATTATTAGTCACATAAGCTGTTTTTCCGTTTGGTGTAAAAGCAATTGCTTCTGGAGCGTTCCCAACCGGAACAGTTGCTATTATACTAGGTGATTTTACATCAATAACCGACACTGTGTTAGAGCCATCGACATTGCTAGACACGTATGCAAATTTTCCATCTGGTGTGAAGGCCACAACACGTGGATCTGGTCCAACCGAAACCGTCGCTATCACACTATGTGTATTCACATCAATAACCGACACATTGTCAGGGCCAGCATTTGTTACATAAGCGATTTTTCCATTTGGAGTGAAAGCTATAAAACGTGGACCAAAGCCAACTTGTAAAGTCGCAATCACACAATGTTTATTCACATCAATGACCGAAACAGTACCTGTACCAATATTTGTTACATAAGCAATTTTTCCGTCTGGAGTGAAGGAGAGAACACGCGGTTCAATCCCAACGGGAACAGTGGCTATCAAAGAATGCGACTTTACATCGATGACCGACACAGTTTCACCACCACTATTAGCCACATAAGCAATTTCTCCATTTGGAGTGAAGATAGACTGTTCAAATATAACTATGCCAACAGGTACAGATGCAATTACTTGATGCGTTTTGACATCAATCACAGTTGTCGTCAAATGAAACCACCTCTTTTATATTTCTGTTAATAAAAGATATGCGAGTTAGGAGTGGTTATACGTATCAAACGAGTTTATATAATAGAAGGTTGAATTGGAATTGGTAAACAGAAGTGATATTGAGGTTACAACTTTATCTACCTTTGGATGCATAGTCGTGATTATCAAAAAGAAAACAGTTGGATTAATTTTCATATTCTTTTCAATCCTAATAACAATTGTTAGACTATTTGTTTCAGAAACGCTAGGTTATAATGTCTCATTTAGAAATTTCAAACATATATCGGATAACCATGCCAACATACGTTACTGCTTCAAACGTTGTAAGTTTAATGTTATTTGTTACTGGGGTTGTTTTAATCCTTTTAAGATCAAAAACAAGTAATAATATAGAATAAGAATTTATTTAGAAACATATTAGAAAGTTAGTTGCGTAACTTCACACCAACATTCATATATATAGTAACAATTAAATAAAGAAGAGGTGTGGATTTTTATGGGAGTGGCTTATGTAATATTAAATGATGGTACGATATCAGTAATTGATACTAAGACGTATAGCATAATAGCAACGGTACAGGTTGGAGAAAGCCCAGAAAATATAATCTTTACACCAGACGGGAAACTCGCTTATGTGTCGGATACTGGAAATGAAGACTCGGTATCGGTTATCGATGTGAAAAATCATAAAGTTATAGCCACGTTGAGGGTTGGGCGCAATCCAGATGTTATCGCCTTTACACCTGATGGGAAACTTGCTTATCTTGCAATTGGCATGGTTGTGACGGTGATTGACGTGAAAACACATAATGTGATAGCGACTGTGCAGGCTGGAGGATCACCAGATATTGTCGCCTTCACACCAAATGGGAAACTCGCTTATGTATCTGAAACTGGTATAAACAATAATTCAATATCTGCCATTGATGTCAAAATACATAGCTTGATAGCAACAGTGCAGGTTGGGACAGATCAAACGGATATCGCCTTCACGCCAGATGGGAAACTCGCTTATGTGACTATTGGAGAGGGCATTGTGACGGTGATTGACGTGAAAACGCACAGTGTAATTGCTACGGTTCAGGTTGGGGGCAGTACCGAGAAAATCGCCTTCACACCCGATGGGAAACTTGCTTACCTTGGCAATGGTGATACTGATGGTGGTAGATTAATCGTAATTGATACAAAAACACATAGTATCATTGCTTCGTTAGGAGTGGATGATGCAGTTGTAGATATTGCCTTTACGTCCGATGGGAAGTTAGCGTACGTACTATTAGTAGAAGATGATTTACTTGTGATAGATACGAAAACACATAGTGTGATTGCCACAGTTGGAGATATTGGCCTCTCGAATAATACTGTAACTTTTGAACCTAATGGACAATTTGCCTATACATCAAGTCAAAATGATAATAAAATATCGGTAGTTGATTCGAAGACGCACCAGAAGGTTGCAACAATAAGTTTCACAACTGGTGCTAGAGAAATTGTATTCTCACCGAAATAACTAAGGAAGCACAAATTATAAGGGAAAGAAAACTAGCCCACACATATATTTAATATTTAGTGAACTCAATGATTATTGAGGTTACTAAGGACTGAAAATTGAACTGCACCCCAATTGTTAGACAAAACTAACAACGGGGGTGCAGTTTTTTATGACTAAATATTCTTTAGAAACTAAATTAACAGCTGTGAATGCTTACCTTAACGGTTCAGAATCTT
>NZ_JBPXRQ010000019.1:0-45314 GCF_051842895.1 Cytobacillus sp. Hm23 | reverse complement strand
CTCCGGGAGCAAGCTCCCTTTGGTTCGCTCGACTTGCATGTATTAGGCACGCCGCCAGCGTTCGTCCTGAGCCAGGATCAAACTCTCCAATAAAGTTTGATTGCTCATTTGTTCAAAAATTAACGTTGACGCTTTTGTTTTGTTTAGTTTTCAAAGAACATTTTTTAAGTTATCGCTCATAAGCGACTTTTTTAATATAACATTTTCAAGTTGTTATGTCAATAACTTTTTTTAGTTTGTTTTTATGTTGCGCTGCTTTAAAACATTGTTCCGCAGCGACGAATATAAATATATCACGGGGATAATTATACGTCAATATGCTTTTTTATATTTTTTTAATTACTTTCTACAGAATAACATCTGTGATAAATATGTTGGCCTTTTGTTTCCACCTTATGCACATGAATATATCCACGCTCTATTAAGAATTCTATCATGATAGAAAGGTCTATTGAATAATGAGTAAGCTGTGAATGATTCATTATATCTTCATAAGTCCATGGTTCATCTTTGCTTGATAAAACCTCAAGTAAATGTTCAGAGCCTAGATCAATTTTTGAACTGATAAGAAAATCACTAGCTAAAAATAATAACTCTAAATTTTTTTCTAATGTTTCTTCACCTTCAATTAATTTCTCATATAGCTTATAGATCTCAGGTTCAATTTGTTTCACTTGTCCCCAAACAAGTACCTCAGGATGAAATCCATTTTCAACAACCGCTAAACGTGCAAGATGATGCAGTGCATGAACAACATAATTAAACGCATCTAGATATTGCTTAGAGTCATAAAATTTTTTACCTTCTAAATATCTTCTAATTAGTTTAGCAAATTCTACTCCCATTTTTAGTTTACGGTAGTCCCTAGGAAACATCTCTAACTCATTTCTAAGGTTGTGAATGTATTCATTTCTATCAAATAAAACCCGTCCATTCATTAACCATTCAATAACTTTTCTATTAGAGCCTAGCAATACCCATTCATTTAATTGGTTTTCATCTACAATATGTAAGGCAGCTTTGTTATGATTGAATTCATAATGTTTAATTTGAACCGATTGTTCTGAATCTTTAATAATGACTAATAACACAACATCAAATGTATCGGTGATAGAACTAACAGCTTCTCCCTTTTTTTCTACATAAATTACACCTAGTGTATTTTTATGACTCGCTCTTTCCTGATAAATGGGACGAAGTATATCTTCCATTTTAAGTTCCTCCCTTTTTTGATAATTATTTATTCGATACTAATTTTAAATAACCTTTAATTTTTGAAGTTATTAATATAGAAACTATGGATATCAATAAATATACTCTCTTATGTCTATACAATGCAATTGTTAAGCGTGTACATTTCTATTTTAGTTATGCTATATTATTAAATTAGGAGGTTGACGGCATGGCTAAAAAATATTCAAATAAAATAAACAAAATACGCACATTTGCTCTTAGTTTGATTTTTATTGGGGTTCTTGTAATGTATGGTGGTATATTCTTTCGGTCATCAGTTGTTGCGATGACTATCTTTATGATTTTAGGTCTTCTATGTATTGTAGCTAGTACGGTTGTTTACTTTTGGATTGGTATGTTATCTACAAAAACTGTTCAAGTAGTGTGTCCATCATGCCAAAAGACAACAAAAATGTTAGGTAAAGTAGATATATGTATGTATTGCAACGAACCGCTAACTCTTGATCCATCACTTGAAGGAAAAGAATTTAATGAAAAATATAATAAGAAAGACAAAAAAACAATTACAAAATAACATCTTATAAGATAAAAGCTGATAGTCTTTTCGACCATCAGCTTTTTAGTGTTTTTTATTTTGTTGACAATCTTCACATACTCCGTAAACTTCCATACGGTGATGGCTTACTTTAAATCCTGTCACATGTTCCGCTAAGGCTTCTACCTCATCCAATCCAGGATAATGGAAATCAACAATTTTACCACATTCCTCACATATCACATGGTAATGATCTGTTGTAACATAATCAAATCGGCTGGATGCATCTCCATATGTTAGCTCTTTAACTAAACCTACTTCACGAAACACCCTTAAGTTATTATATACTGTTGCTACACTCATATTAGGAAATTTACCTTCAAGCGCTTTATAAATATCGTCAGCAGTTGGGTGTGACACATTATGGATAAGATACTCAAGAACCGCATGACGTTGTGGGGTAATTCTAACCCCTGTTTGCTTTAACGCCTCAAGAGCTTCTTTCAATTGGTCATGATGGGACACCGTCATGCACCTCTCTCCTAAAAAAGATTCTTACTTTATAATATTTATAATTAGTCTACATTGTTATACTCAGTTTTGTCAATATATACACCTTTACTATATGAGATGAAATCTAATTTTACGCATTTTTCGAAAAAAATAATTCAAATTATTAACCACTTTTCAAGATTTGTTCGGACTAGTTATTGTTTTACCTACTAAAGCGAAACAATTATGCAACTAGTGTTTAGGCTATGACTAGCGGATAGAGCCTATCCTACATTGTTAATTTTAGCAAGAAGTTAACTAAATGATCCTTCTTCACTTCAAATGAATAACAAGATCATAACTTCTTGATACACAAAGCTGCATTCGCATTAATTGCTACTTTTCGTAATAAGAACTATACGAGAATATAACTAATGTTCTGGGCCACTTTCCTTCTCTAAAGATTGTAAAAAGCATTTAATAAGCATCAGTTACTCCAATGTAAGTAAAAAAGCAACAAAGTTTACGAAAAGAGCCATACACAAAAAAATGCGGAACTATATCCCGCAAAATGAATTGTATTGAATACTGAGGAGGTATGCCCTACAATACTATCATACTCAACTAAGATGAAATCGTTTGGATGTTTGCCCCTATACAAAAAAAGATAGGCTTTAAGGTGAGATTTAACAGAGGTAATATGTATATGATTACTTAACTAACGAGTGCTTAAAAGCATAAATCACCGCTTGTGTTCGATCTTGCACTTCCAATTTACTTAAGATGTTACTAACATGCGCTTTCACCGTTTTTAATGCGATATATAACTCATCAGCAATTTCTTGATTTGTTTTCCCCTCTGTCATCAATAATAAAATTTCCATTTCTCTACTTGTTAGTTCTTCATGTAGAAGCTGCACATTTTTTTGTCGCATTTTTCGCATCATCTTCCCTGTCACTTCAGGTTCAAGGACTGACTGCCCACGATACGTTTCACGCACTGCATTAGCAATTTCATTAGCTTTTGAAGTTTTTAATAAATAGCTCGTTGCACCAGCTTCTAAAGCAGGATATACTTTTTCATCATCTAAAAAACTCGTTACAATAATAATTTTAGCTTCTGGCCATTGATCGATGATCATCTGAGTTGCTTCTATCCCATCCATCTCCTTCATTACTAAATCCATAAGTATGATATCTGGACGTAATGAAAGTGCAAGTTCAACGCCATCCCTTCCATTATCGGCTTCTCCCACAACCTCTATGTCTGATTGAGCAGATAAATATGATGACACACCTATACGAACCATTTCATGATCATCAACAAATAATACTTTAATCACCAGCTTCTCCCTCATTTCTTAATATCGGTATTTTCACTTCAAGACGGGTACCATTATTTTTTACACTTACTATATTCATCGTACCACCTATTTCGATCGCCCGTTCATACATGTTCTGTAAACCATAAGAACCTGCTTTCGTTTCCTCCACGACAAAGCCCACTCCATCATCAACTACACGTAAAATAATTAGTTCATCTCTTTGAATCAATAACACTTCAAGTTTAGTAGCCTTCGCATGACGCAATGTATTTGATAGCGATTCTTGTAAAATTCTGAACAGGTGATCTTCCACTCCTTTTTCCATAGGTGTCTCTTCAATTTTCCATTGGATTGACATTGATACTTTTTGGGATAATTCCACTAATAGCATCTCAATCCCTTCTTGAAGAGACTTCCCTTTTAGAGCAGCTGGTCTCAAATGAAGCAACAAGGCACGCATTTCTAGCTGGGATTGATGAATCATTTGTTCAACCATTTTTAACTGTTTCGTTTCACGCTCATTTGAAAGGGGATTTGCTTCGTTAATCGCAGACATTAACATAGATGCTGCAAATAGCTGCTGGCTAACTGAATCATGTAATTCACGAGCTAAACGATTCCTCTCTTGAGAAATCATTTCTTGAATTCGTTGCTCTTGATCCTCCACTATTTCATTAGCTAGCTTTCTTGATAATTTAGTCTGTTCCGACATCTTTCTTTGTATGTTGTCCATCCGATCATAAATAGCTTGAATTTCACTGAGTGGAGCTTTTTCATCTACTTTTATTTTGTGACCAGTTTCCATTTGATGAAGCATACCACTTATTGATATAAGATGTTTTCTCCAAGATAATCCAGAGATCGCTCCAAAAAAAAGCCCAACAATAATACTTGTTACAACAATAAATAGTACAAACGGTATCTCCATTATTTCTTTTTTCCACAAAACGTTCCATTCTGGTAATGGAAATACTAGAAATGTACCAATCAATGTCACTAGTAAGACAATCATTGACATACTTAAACCAATAATCAGCTGCCTTTGGATTGCATTCATACTCGCTTCACCTCAATATTTCCCACTATCATTGAGGTAACAATTTTTATTTTCTGGTCAACATTATCATATTGAGGGGTTTGTAAGCTAAACACTTGATTAAACATATTAGCATCATGTACTTCAAATACCGTTGATGAACCAATGAAAACTGAATGGCGAATACTAACTTCTAAATCATATGGTATAAGAACTTCAATATTACCTATAAAATTTCTAATGAAGATAATTGTTTCTCCCTTAGGAAGAACAGTATAACTTAAATCTATTACGGTGTTACCAATACCAGCTTGAATATTAACATCGTTCCATTCATATACATGAGATGGTGTTTGTTGTTGCCCAATTAATATATTTTTCATAAGAGGTGAACGTGTAATTAACGTTTCCTCAGAAGCTATCATTTCAGGCTCTTTTATTGTTGGCTTAATAGTAGATGGTTCTTTTTTCGATTGTACGAAACTATTAATTAAGAAAATAATGATGACCAACAGCAAGAGTTTAAACGTCATCATCCCTGTTACACTTAATAATGTAAAAAGCAACCCAAACCAAAACAGAATTTTCCCACTAGCCTTCGGCATACGTTTGCGGCCAATATAAATTAAACTTATTGATACGATTAGAGAAAAGATAACCCCACTGTTAAAAAATGAAACCTCTAGCAGTAGCATAGCGATTATTATTACTACAATCCAGCTTAATTGTTCAGTCGTTATTTTATTAAACATGGGCTTACTCCTCTCTGTATAAGACCTCTTCTTTAATATTGTATGGCTACTCGATAGAGCCCACCCTATAAGTCAATTTTTAGAGCCGAAAAGGCGCAGTTACCTACGCCTTCTAGCATACCATGTCTAGTCTAGAAATTTGAATGCGTTTCTTCTAATTTACTTCTTTTTTTGCTTCCTTTTCTAATTGAGCAATCCGTGCATCAATTGTGTTTCTAAAATATGAACTATTCATATCATGTTCTAATCGATCTAGATAATTATCTATCTCTTCAAATTTAGTGAAAGGACTGTTCGTTGCGTCATTCGAATTTATTACTTTGTTCATACGGTGATGTGCACGAGTAATATTCTCTCGACCCATAAGCTCCATTCGTCTAATGTGCATATCTTTTACCTTATGCTTCATTTCCTCATATTTTCGTTCAAGGACATCTACTTGTTGAGTAGCTTCTGTAAGTAAGTTATTTAAGCGGTATGCTCGCTCTTCATATTGAGCTTGCTCTTGTACTGCGAAATCATATAATTCTTTTTCATCTGCTTGAGAAGCGATTTCAGCTTGTCGTTTTCTTTTTTCTGCAAATTGTTTTGCATGCTTATATTCGCGAGTAAATTCATCTTTTAATGTATATTGACGTTCTAATAATTTGCGGGCTTTTTCTGTTTCTTGCTCACATTGTCGCAAATACTGATTTAAAACCGCCACAGGATTTTTATGTTCTTTTCTATCTAGAGCATCATGTAAATCTGCTTCAATACTACTTCTTATCCTTGAAATTATGTTAGCCATCTCTCGTCATCTCCTTTTAATTATATCTTTTCATTTCTGACCATTGTTTTTCGAAATTTACAAAGGGATCATCTGTTTCTTCAATCGTATCTTGACTAGCATTCCATTTTTTATACACAATATATAAAACATAAGCGGCTGCAAAACCAATAACAGCTGGAATGTGTGACCCAACGATCATAAGAATCACAATACCGATTAACGCCCACCCGAATTTAGCGAATGTAGATTTAGTTTTCATAAACTGTTTGAAAACTAAATAGAGGATGAGAAGATTAATTGCTAATCCAACCATTGGTCCAAGTGATGAAATTAACACCATTGCAGCTATTCCACCGATTATAAACAAACCAACATTTTTCATTATTATGTTCCTCCTTTCTTAAGTCCATCATATCTATATTTACACTTTTTCATAACGCGCCTGCGCTCTATTTTCTATTAAGACTCAAGTCCTAGTAACGATAAGACCCTAATATCAATTCATGGTGATTTGCGTTCTCATTCTATATAAAAAAGCCGTTTAAACCCAGTATTAAACAACCTTCTGCTTATAAATATTAGCAACATTCTCACGAGCATTCATATTTAAACTAGAAAAAGCTCCACACGCTTGTTGCCTTCCTAATTCAATAAATCTGTCCATAGATTTTCTCTCAGAGCGAGCGACCCCTTGAAGGTCAATATTAATGATTAAATCCGCATACTTCTCTACGAGCTGGCTTGTATGATATTTACTTGCAACTCCTATATATCTTGAAAGCTGATGAAAAATATGTTTAGGGTTACTGTCTTTTGATCCTTTAATGCTCACCGCTGTAATATGTTGAGCCCCCATATCTTTCACCACATCTACTGGATTATTATTTAAAATATAACCATCAACGAGAAGTTGATTTCCATGTTTTACAGGTGCAAATATACCAGGAATAGCGATACTTGCATGAATCGCCTTAGCAACTTCACCTGACTTGATAATAACCAGTTGTCCAGAAATAAGGTCTAAGCTTATAATTGCTAATGGTATGTCAAGATCTGAAAAATGCTTACCATTTGTAAGCTGAACTAACTTTTCATAAATACGTTTTCCTTTTACCCATCCTTTTCTGCCCACTTGTATATCTAACATTTTCCTTATTGATAAATCTTCTAGCTCATGTTCCATTTGTTCTGGTCTCATCCCGCATGCATATAAACCCGCAATTAATGCACCTGCGCTCGTACCAGCAATATGCGTAACATCTATGTTTTGATGTTGTAGCTCATTTAGAACTCCAATATGTGCTGCTCCCCTTAAAGAGCCTCCACTCAATGATAAACCAGTTTCCATCATTTATTACTTCCTCCTGTTTCTATAATTTTTCATATTAGAGATGGATAGGAGTGAATTATTTCATTACCTCTTTTTTCCTCTCCTTACGGACCCCTCGAACTAACGTCTCGAACATCGGAGCTAAGTTCTGTTGTTTTTCACTGTCTATCATTTCCTTTTTTTGAACTTGCTCCTTTACTTCATTAGTATTGTTTGTTGCCTTCCACCATATATATAAACCATAAATAAGCAGCACTACGATCAAGAATGAATAAATATAAATCTGGTATTCTTTGAAAAAATCTCTTATTGCTATTTCGTTCCCAAACTTACCTATTAATAGCACCGAAAATGACCATGGTAAAATACCTAAAAATGTATGAATGGTATAAACGCTAGCCTTCACTTCGCTCATTCCTGCTATATATGATATATAATTCCCCATACCAAATGGTCTAGATAAAGAAATACTCCAAGTCCCGTACTTTTGAAACCAACACCTGGCTTTGTTAATCCCCTTTTGAAGTTTTTTAGGAAATATAGAACTCATCTTTAAACCAATTAAATAAGGAATGAAGCTTGCCAATGTATATATCATTGCCATGCCAATTGAAATAGCAACTAAATTAACATAGCTAGGGTTTAATAAAAATCCATACGATAATACAACTATTACCCCAGGGAAAGGTAATGAAGATCCTTCTAAAAACATTGAGATGAATAAACCAACAACTCCTAAATTTTGGACAATTTCAACGAAACTCAACTTAAGATGCCTTTCTTTTAGCCAACGTAACCAACCTCTATGCGGTTGGTCGTTTTCATAATTTGCAATAGTTGTTCATACGGATTATGAAAACTTTGAACATGTTCTTCTATTCTACGTTGATGTTCTTCCCAGTTTTCTTTATTATTTAATTTGTCCATAAGTTGTTGATTTAGTGGGGTATTAGTATTTAGTTTATACACGAGTGCTTTCTCTTGTAGGTATGCCAAATTAAAATCTTCTTGACCAGGTAAGGCAGATTCTATAAAGATAGGTAACCTTTTTTGCAAAGCTTCACTGACAGTTACGCCGCCAGGTTTCGTAACAATTGCATCAACATCTTCGTATAAGTCATTCATTTTTTCTCTAGAAGAGATATATGGATATGGCGTAATATAGGGGTTCTTGCTATTTTTGAGATCTTGAAACAGTTTTTCATTTTTACCACATAATACAGAAAATTGAGTTGTTTCTCCTATATCAACTTTACTCAAGAAGTCTGTTATATTTCCTAAACCACTACTACCACCTGATATGAGAATATGATATCTCTCCTTTTGCTTAAACTGCCTGTTCATTCCATTGAATACTTCACTAATTGGTATACCAGTCAATATAATTTTATCTGGTGATATTCCGTTTTCATCTATTAAATATGTTTTCATTTGTTCACTTGAAACAAAGTGAAAATCAACACCTTCTCTTCCCCATACATTATTAATAAAAAAGTCAGTATAAACATTGACTAAAGGTATGTCGATTTTATTTTTTACTTTTAAACGACTAACTAAAAATGATGGAAAGCCATGTGTAGCTACTATTAAATCAGGTTTCTCTTCCTGCAGGAGTTTTTCCATATTCCTCAAAAAGAATAACTCATACCACTGTAAGGAATAATTTTTAGATGATGAATATCCAAAATTTTTATAAACCCATTCATAAGATTGCGGAGCTAGTTTAATCCATTTGAGGTAAAACGAAGTAATAAACTTTTCTAAAGGAGGATTTGAATGACTAAGCAAATCTATCTTCTTCGTTTTTACATAGTGGTCATGACAATTAAATGAATGAATGAAAGCCTCTGAAACTTGATGATGCCCTGATGGCATTCTTAACAATGGTAAAAATAAAACTTTTTTCATATTTATTTCACCCTTCTCTTCCAAGTATATTGAATTCATTAAGATTCATCTTTTTAAGCTCCATGTTGTAATTGGGCTTCTATACAGCACATATACAAGGGGGATTGACCGTGTAGAAAAGCCTCTCTACCCAATTCCGATATTCACGTTAACTTAAACAAGTTCATCTTGGATTTAACATTCACAACTTTACGTAATTCAATCTTAGCTAATACAAGGTTTTTACATAACGTGCCAGAGTATTATACTTCTCTAAGACTTAAGGCTTATAGCTAATTAAGACTAACAATCAAGCTGTTACATTCAGTTTTGAATATACTTAAAAATCAGAAAGATAATTCTGCACAAATCTTATGAATGAAAAAAAATAACCTCCCCATCCTTTCGTCATATATCTAGGTGAAGGGAGGTACATTTATTTTCTTTTTCAAAATCCTCAACTACTTTTAGGTTCATGTAAACTTTTCAAATAATCTACTATACCAATATTTTTTTCCTCATGTAAATGCTCAACATCAGTAATATTAACTACATTACCATCTCTAATTACAACAACCGTATCCAGTAAAGGTTCAACTTCATCCACTTCATGAGTTGTTATAATAACCGTTTGTTTTTCCAAATTGATAAACGATATGAGCCCTTTGACAACTGACTCTCTTACCATAGGATCTAGACCTGAAAAAGGTTCATCCATTAATATATAAGGTACATCCCTAGCTAGAGATAATACTATTTTTAATCGACCTCGGTTCCCTTTAGATAAATGCTTAACCTTTTGATTTGGATCTAACTTCATAAACTTCATAATCTCAAAAGCTTTGGATAACTGAAAATCTTCAAACTGAGTTGCAAAAAATTCTATTGTTTGCTTGACGGTGTAAAATGGATAATAATCGTCTAACTCAGATAAATAGGTTACAACATGACAAATTCGTCTGTCAGCTTGCATATTGCCTACTTTCACAAAGCCTTGCGAAGGTTGTATTAATCCAGCCATCAACTTCAAAAGGGTGGACTTCCCACTACCGTTCTCGCCGATAATTCCTATAATCTTACCTTCAGGAAATGACAAACTTACATTATGCAAAGCTGTTTTACCGATATATTTTTTCGTAACATTTTGTAATTCAATCATTTCATATTCTCCTTTACCATAAAGGATTGGATGTCTCTTATAATTTCATCTTGCTTAAATCCCATTGCAGTCATTTCTTGAATGAATTTCATAATGTGATTTGATTTAAGCTGTTCTCTTAACATTTCCAGCCTTTCTTCACTTTCTGATACAAAAGTCCCTTGCCCTCTTCTCGTTTCCACAATACCCACCCTTTCCATTTCGCTATAAGTTCGTTGAACCGTATTCGGATTTACCCCTGATTCAACTGCCATTTCACGAACTGATTTTAATTTATCACCCGGTTTTAACTCTCCCCTAACAATCTTATGACTAATCCGGTCTACTAATTGCATATAAATCGGTCTATTTGCTTGAAAGTCTTCCATTACTTTATACCTCCAACTTCTTGTCAATAAGCCATGATGATATGAAAAACAAACATGCGGTGAATATTAAGAAAAACAAGAGTGAACCTGCATAGATTGCTCCACTAACAAAAATACTCGGATAATATATCTCATAAGCACCCCACTCTAACATTACCTCGATGATTGATAAATTCATCAAAGAGTTAAAGAAATAAAGTGATACGATAATGATAAGGAAAAGTATTAATTTGGATCCTTTACCTATTCTAGTTTTAATGAAACGGTATATTACCCAAAAAAAGAGAACGGTGATTGAAAGTACAGTTGAGATACTAATAATATAGAACATCTCTAGCGAGGCAAAATTAAATATTTCAGCCAAAATTGGTGATTGTAATTCTCCGTATAGCGGAATGAAGTTAATTAATATGAAAATGATGATTGTTGCTTGTGAAATGATTAATGCACAAAAGCCATTTAAGAATTTACTAGCTATTAACTGAAACGATGGTTGAGGATTATGCAGCCATAAATGCATTTTTTTTGCTTCTTTATTCAAGCTAGAAAACATATATACACTTAAAAAAAAGACATGCAATACACTAATAGCTAACAACGGAATAAATTTAATTAAATGATCATCTATCACCTCTAACCCATTAAGTCCAATATCAAAGTTAGACCATGATAATTTTGAATAAAGGTACCACCCTAAAACAAAGGCTGCTGTATTTAAAATTAAAACAGCGACTAAATGACTTCTCATTAGTAAAAAATCTTTTTTCAATAACCCACTAAAAGAACTTGTTCCTACCATTTCGCTACCTCCTAATAATTTAATTCAATAATTGTTTTAGTGTTCTAGTTACATAGTACACCGTAACAATTTAATTGTCAATATATGGACAAGTCTAAAATGGGATAAAAAAAGTGTAGAGAAATTATGTATCTTCTCTACACTCTTAAAGTATGTCTTTTTTGCATTAATTGTTGTTTTACTTACTAAAACACAACCCATGGCATCTTTCTCCCATAAACGATGCCAACCGTATATGACCGCTCCTAATCGTTTGGTATTATTAGCAACAAATGAAGAGAGCCTTATGAAAAGCCGATTGATTTACCTTTGTTATTGTAAGTTATCCTTTATAAATTGTAGAGCTGATTCTACATGGTCTTTCACTCTAACTTTTCGCCATTCTTTTACCACATTTCCTTCTTTATCAATGACAAAAGTTGATCTTTCAATTCCCATATACTCTTTACCAAAGTTTTTCTTCAACTTCCAAACATCGTATTCTTCAGCAACTTTATGGTCTTCATCAACGAGTAATAAGAAAGGTAATCCATGCTTTTCAATAAATTTCTTATGCCTTTCGATTGGATCCGGGCTAATCCCTAGAATTACTGTATCTAATTCAGTAAACTGTTCATGTCTATCCCTGAAATCACACGCTTCGGTTGTACATCCAGGTGTCATGTCCTTTGGATAAAAATATACTACAACATTTTTTCCTAAATAATTGGACAGCTTAACTTCTTCACCAGTATTTGATAATAGTTGAAAATCAGGTGCTTTTTGATTAAGTTCTAAGCTCATAGTATGCCTCCATATAATAGCGACTGACATAGCTCGCCTTTTTTGAACACTTCTATGTAAAGTTTAACGCTAATAGGACAATAAAAACAAATGAATTGTTTTCAAACTCAAATACATATCTGTTCTATATGTAAATACTATTAATACTGAGTAATGAATGCTTTTAAGTAATGAATGCTTTTAAGTAATGGCTGTTTACGCATTAATTGTTGCTCTAAATTGTTTCAATAGCAACAAAGTTTACGAAAAGAGCCCATGTAATTGACATCGTTTTAGTGAGGGATTTGAAATTTGGGTACATTTTAATTTATTGGTACGAATACAACACCTGGTTAAGCAACAATAAAAAACCACGTCGCTAATGTGACGTGGTTTTATTGTCATTATTTAAAATGTTTTTGCTACTTCTTTTGCTTTGTTAGCCGCATTTTGGAATATGTTCTCGGCATTTGAAGGGTCAAAGTTAACACCTTCAACTACAACTGTTTGGAAATTCTGAATGCCTATGAAGCCCATAACAGTTTGTAAATGGCTAACAGTATGTTGCGCACTTGCTGCTGGACCTTCTGAATAAATTCCCCCGCGAGCTTCTAATAAAACAACTGGCTTATCTTCTAATAACCCAACTGGACCATTTTCAGTATATTTGAATGTCTTTCCAGCAATTGAAATTGTATCAATATAAGCTTTTACCATCGGTGGGAAACCAAAATTCCACATTGGTGCAGCAAAGATCACTTTATCAGCCGCTATAAATTGATCAGTTAACTCATTCATTCTACCTACTTTTTCTTGTTCAGTTGCAGTAAGCTCTTGCTGTGCTGCGAATTTTCCCCATGCAGATAATACATCACCATCAATAAATGGGATATTTTCACTATATAGATCTAGCTCAATAATCTCGTCATTTGGATTTTCAGTTTTATACGCATCAATAAAAGCATTTGCTAAGCGTAATGAGTATGAATCTTTCTCTTGTTTTGGATTTCCTTTTACAAATAATACTTTTGTCATTTTTTCTACACTCCCATTATTAGTTTTAAATTTATTTATAATATTATTAATAAATCCCATTGTTTATCCTCCTTATTATCATGTAGAAGTCAATAACCTAATTGGTTAATCACTTCCAATAAGGCATCACCTCCAATATTGTGACCACCTATGATTTCTTAAAGTGTGCTAAGTTATGCTGGCAAATCAATTAGCATAAACCTTGACTGACCAACCCCATGTATATTTAGAGAAGTTACGTCTACAATACGTGCTGAATCTCTCTTATTTAATGTTGTATTTCCATTAAGAAGTAACTCTCCCTCTATGACGAAAATGAGCGTTTTCCTATCTTTATCTTGTGTAAACGTTATAGCGTGATCTGACTCTAAATCAGCTAAATAGATTGTTAGGTCTTGATTAATATGTGCTACTTTACTATTGTCAGGATGATTATCGACAACAGGTAGTAAATGGTTCTTCATCGCTCCGATATCAAAAGCTGTCTTTTCATATGAAGGAGTAACACCTTGTTCTTTCGGGAAAAACCAAAGCTGCAAAAAGTTAACATCTTCTTCACTTGATGGATTGACCTCCGAGTGATATATTCCAGTCCCTGCTGACATTCGTTGAATTTCACCGAAAGTCGTCGTTGCCTTATTACCTTGACTATCTTCATGTTGTAATTGCCCTGATAATACGATTGAGACGATTTCCATTTCCTGATGTGGATGTTTCCCAAAGCCACGTAAAGGAGCTACAACATCATCGTTAAGTACACGTAATGGACCAAAGGATTCATTTTCTGGGTCATGATATTCCGCAAAGGAAAAACTTAAATGTGTTTTCAGCCATCCATGATTCATCTCATGTCTTGAATTAGCGGGAAATTTTTTAATCATATTCTCTCACCCCTTTAGTGTGTAAACTTATTTCAACTGATACCAAAACCTCGTAGCTTCATACATTTATACAAATATAATCTAAAGATAGAATTCTCTAATTAGAGATATATTTGCAAAAAATATTAATTACCTTAAAAATCTCAATTCTATATATTATTAAATCGAGGTATCATTCGACTATTATTAACCAATTGAATTGTCATGAATTAATATATCACGAATTCAAGATAAATGCAACCAAAAAAATTTTGTTTCTAAATATTAACTATGACTGCGAAACATGAAATCCTACTTTTTTCCATAATCCAATCATCATCTGTTTTTCATCTTCTGTAAGCACAGAGAAAATCTCATCAATGACCTTTTTATGTTTCGGAAATATATCGTCCATTAACTCGACCCCAGCTTTGGTTATTGCCGCATAAGTTACACGACGGTCTTTCGGACAACCTTTTCGTTCAATAAGCCCTTTTTGCTCTAATTTGTCAACAACATACGTTATACTTCCACTAGCAATTAATATATGCTCACCTATTTTTTGCAATGGAAATTTTTCTTTATTATATAATAAATCCAGCACACCAAATTCAGTTGTATTTAAGCCATAGCTTTTAACATCTTTACTGACAACATCTACAATAGAACGCTGTGCTTTTGACATTACAACAAATAGCTTAAGTGCAGAATTAATTTCTTTATTTTCACCCATTATATCAAACCTCTCAACATCCAATATCTTGAATTCATTATACATAACACATCCTTCTGTGTCAATTTATCATCCCAGAAGCCTCCCTCTTCAAGCTTCGCTTCGTGGTGAGATTAGGAAGATAAATGAGAATATGATTTCTTCTCATTAGCCCTCCTTCTTATCAACCTGAATAACTGTCTTTACTACAAAGGCTGCTGGTATTGTGTATCCTAATAATGCCTCTGCTATCGCAATCCATCTGCCTCCACCAATTGGTGTTATGTCACCATAACCTACAGATAATA
This sequence comes from Cytobacillus sp. Hm23, assembly GCF_051842895.1. NCBI lineage: Bacteria > Bacillati > Bacillota > Bacilli > Caryophanales > Bacillaceae > Cytobacillus > Cytobacillus sp. Hm23. Next base: position 29,988 of record NZ_JBPXRQ010000019.1, on the reverse strand, counting down.
ATGTTATTGCACTGAAATACATACTTGTTTGTAGCTTAGTAAGAAAATCCCCTATTATATGTTGACCGTCTTCTTTTAATATTGAATAGCCATTTTCCTCAAGTATCGTATAGATTAACCCAAACCCGATTAATACCGTTATATAAATAGTAACTAACGCAAACAAATTCTCAAAGGAAACTAATTGGTGGGCTTTTCGTTTTAAACTCCATATCGTTCTGACACTCATTATAATGCAAAAAAAAGTAAGCAAGACGATAAAACTCACCATTTCTACCCCTCCAATATTTCACCGATTAAACCTACTCTATATATACGAAAAAAAAACAAGCCTATTCTCTTTTGTACATAAATAAAGGCTTTTTTCGAAAACTTTGTTGCTATAGAGATTAATTTAGGACAGCAGTAGATAAATTGACCTCATTTTAAATAAAAAAAGATGCCACGAACGATTGGCTTATACGTATTTATTTCTTACGAAAAACAACTATCAACGTGAAAACAGCCTAAATTAATCGAACAAAATAACCTTAGCCTAATAAAACTTAGACTAAGGTTTTACATAAAGTAGCGTCTCGGCGTATAAAATGAAAAGATGCCACGGTATCATAGTTGTTTTTCCAAGTTTATTTCTTAGTACGAAGAAAAACAACTATCAACGTGAAACAACCATCGTATTAATATAAGGGCATAGAAATGAAATCCGTTATGCTAGTTGCCCGCCCCTCTATACTTTTTCACTCCTATGTTCCATATAACTACAGCTAAAACGAAAAACAAACTACCAATAATTGGAGTAATAAAAGAATATCCATACCACTCTGTTCTCTTAAGAAAATACGCAGCTGGATAAACTCCAACAAATGCAAATGGTAATATCCATGTTAATATGTAACGAATTACTTTATTATAAATATCAACTGGGTATCTTCCATAGTTCCCGATGTTATACATCATAGGCATAATTGATGTCCGAGCATCAGACCAAAAGCCTATACTAGCAATCATAATAAAAATCCCGGCATAGACAAGTGCGCCGCCGATTACAAATAAAATAAAAATCACTACATCATACCAGCGAAAAGCTAACTCCAATTGATAAGCTGCATAACTCATTATCGCAATTCCTGTCACGCCACCAAATAATGACTCAAGCTCCATCCTCTCAAGCACAATTTGAAATAAACTATGAATTGGTCTAGTTAAAATACGATCCATTTCACCTTTAACAATATACCTATCATTAAAATCCCAAATATTAAAAAAAGATGTAAACAAGGCGAACGGTACAAGGAAGAAGCCGTAAATAAAGATGATTTCTTCCCTACTCCACCCATTTAGCAATTGGGTATGACCGAATACCACTAATATAAACACGAGATTTACACCTTGAAATAATAAGTCAGATAAAATTTCAACGACTAAGTTTGCTCTATATTGTAATCTCGTTTTTAAATATTGACTAACGTATTGAAAAAAAGTCGATATGTAAAACACGTTTTTATCCTCCTTGAACGATGAGCTGCTTTTTAGCACTATTCCATAAAAGCTTAATAGGTATGACTAATACGATTGCCCATATAAGTTGAAACATAAGTGCTTCAATGATGTCATTTCCTTTGAACCCTTCAGTAAATATCATACTCGGAATATAGCTAATTGCCTGAAACGGAAAGAACATCATAACTTCTTGTGCCCATAATGGATAAAAGCTAATAGGTAGCAGTAGTCCTGAAAAAAGGTCAATCACTACTCTTTTTGCACGGATTAAGCCATCGTTATTAAATAAAAAGAACGTCATAATTCCTGTAATTAAGTTAATTTGAGTATTTATAATGAAGCTTAAAACAATTGCAATAATAAAATAAAACCATGTTGATACGCTAGTAGAAAAATTAAAAGGAAAAATTAATCCTACAATAAACATCCCTGGTAAAGAAAAAAACAACAAACGAAACAAACCTTCTCCTAATCCTTGCATCGTCTTCATACCTAAATAGTTGTAAGGACGAATGAGTTCTATCGCTACCTTTCCTTCACGGATCTCCGTTGCAATCTCTCGATCAATATTATTAAAATAAAATGCTCTAGCCATCCAAGCTACCGCTACATACGTAGTCATTTGTATAACAGACAATCCTTGTAACTCGCCCTTTTCACCGTAGATTGCTGTCCATAAGAAGTAGTAGGCACCTATATTTATACTGTAAATTAAAATCCCACTGTAATAGTTTGTTCTATAAGCAAGCATCATTAAGAAGCGTATTCTAATCATTTCTATGTATTTATCCATTAACAACGCCTTCTTCGTATATATTTCTTATAATTTCTTCAGTAGCAACCTCATTAACATTAATATCTTTAATTTGGTATACCGCCACAATTCTTCTAATGAGCTCTGAAATGATTGTTTCTTCATCTCTGACATTTGCAATCCAAACATTCATTCTTTCATGATTTTGCCACTTAACATCTAGATCAGCAGTATGTGACAATAATTCAGCTTCATTTATTTCCTTAGTAAATTGAAACTGTATTTGTTTACCGTCACCCCAATTTGATCGAAGGGCTTGTAATGAACCATCATATATTATTTTCCCTTCATCAAGCATGACAACACGCTCACACAATGCTTCAATATCCGATAAATCATGTGTCGTTAGTAATATTGTTGTTTTATATTTTTCATTTATTTCTTTTAAGAATTTCCGAATCTTAAGCTTTACTAACACATCTAAACCAATTGTAGGCTCATCTAAAAATAATAACGGCGGGTTATGGATAAGAGCAGCAGCTAGTTCACAGCGCATACGTTGACCTAAAGACAACTTTCGCACAGGCTTATCCAACAAAGGTCCAATATCTAAAGTTTCAATAACGTGTCCCATATGATTGTTATAGTCTTCATCAGACACTTGATATATTTTTTTTAATAACCTAAATGATTCTTGTACCGCAATATCCCACCATAATTGTGACCGCTGACCAAACACTACCCCGATTGTTCTTACGAATTTTTCACGATCTTTATGAGGATTCATCCCATTCACTCGAACAATTCCAGACGATGGAGTTAAAATCCCTGTAAGCATTTTAATCGTTGTTGATTTACCAGCACCATTCTCTCCAATGTAACCTACCATTTCTCCTTCTTTAATCGTTAACGATATATCATCAACAGCATGAATTAACTTATAATTTCGAGTAAATAAATCTCGAAACGCTCCCTTTAACCCAGCTCGACTTGAGAAAGACTTAAATTCTTTGCTCAGTCTATCTACTTCTATTACATTCTTCATTTTCTTCCCTCCAACTACACACGATAAAAACTAGTTTATATAAATATTGTGAATGAAACAAATACAAAGCATACAGCATACCAAAAATATATTTTGATAGTATAATAAATATAAAAGCGGAGCCGACTGTTCAGCCTCGACTAGCGTTGGAAGCTTTTCAACTGAAGATGCTTTTTGTCTTCTGATGAAAAGGTGAAACGACTCGAGAGGCTAGGAGGCGGAGCTGGACAAATAGGAAAGCGGAAGCGCATCGTTCATCCCCGACAAGCACTGGAAATATTTCATTAGAAGGCGCTTTTTGCCTTCAAATGAAATACTGAAGTGACCTCGAGGGGATTGGCGCTGGAGCTGGATAAATATAAAAGCGGAGCCGACTGTTCAGCCTCGACTAGCGTTGGAAGCTTTTCAACTGAAGACGCTTTTTGTCTTCTGATGAAAAGGTGAAACGACTCGAGAGGCTAGGAGGCGGAGCTGGACAAATAGAAAAGCGGAAGCGCCTTGTCCATCCCCGACAAGCACTGGAAGCATTTCATTAGAAGGCGCTTTTTGCCTTCAAATGAAATACTGAAGTGACCTCGAGGGGATTAATAAATATAAAAGCGGAGCCGACTGTTCAGCCTCGACTAGCGTTGGAAGCTTTTCAACTGAAGACGCTTTTTGTCTTCTGATGAAAAGGTGAAACAACTCGAGAGGCTAGGAGGCGGAGCTGGACAAATAGAAAAGCGGAAGCGCCTTGTCCATCCCCGACAAGCACTGGAAATATTTCATTAGAAGGCGTTTTTCACTTCAAATGAAATATTGAAGTGACCTCGAGGGGATTGGCGCTGGAGCTAGAATTAGAAAAGCGCAAACGCATCATTCATCCTCGACAAGCAAGCGATCTATAAAAAATGCAGGTGTATTTTTCCTTGAATGAAGGATCATGATGAATCGAAGAATAATGCACTGAACTGAAACTTAACCAATCGAAAAACATAACGCGTGTATATTGAAACTATTATGGAGGTTAGTTATGAATTTTACTAAATCTAAACAATTACATAATGAAGCTTTACAGCACATTCTTGGAGGTGTGAATAGTCCTTCTCGTTCTTACAAAGCTGTCGGGGGAGGATCACCTGTAACTATGGAAAAGGCGAAAGGAGCCTACTTTTGGGATGTTGATGGCAATAAATATATTGACTACTTAGCTGCATACGGCCCCATTATTACTGGGCATGCCCATCCACATATTACTGAAGCAATAAAAACAGCTGCAGAAAATGGCGTATTGTATGGAACGCCAACACGACATGAAATTACTTTTGCAAAGATGCTAAAAGAAGCTATGCCGTCATTAGAGAAAGTCCGTTTCGTTAATTCTGGGACTGAGGCAGTGATGACCACCATTAGAGTAGCACGTGCTTATACAAAGCGTGATAAAATTATAAAATTCGCAGGATGCTATCATGGTCATTCTGATCTAGTTCTCGTTGCTGCAGGTTCTGGACCGTCTACACTAGGGACACCAGATTCTGCAGGTGTTCCAAAAAGTATAGCTCAAGAAGTCATTACTGTACCATTTAATGACATAAAACCATTTAAAGAAGCACTTCAAAAATGGGGAGATCAAATTGCAGCAGTACTAGTAGAACCAATAGTAGGGAATTTTGGAATAGTAGAACCTAAACCTGGCTTTTTACAACAAGTGAATGAGTTAACACATGCAGCAGGAAGTCTTGTCATTTATGATGAAGTTATTACAGCATTTCGATTCATGTACGGGGGTGCTCAAGACTTACTAAGCGTAAAACCAGATTTAACTGCATTAGGTAAAATTATTGGAGGAGGCTTGCCTATTGGAGCATACGGTGGTAGAGCTGATATTATGGAGCAAGTAGCACCACTTGGTCCAGCGTATCAAGCGGGAACGATGGCTGGGAACCCCGCATCTATTTTATCTGGCATTGCCTGCCTAGAAGTATTACAACAAAACAATGTATATGAAAAGCTAGATAACTTAGGAGCGATGCTAGAAGAGGGCATTTTGACTCACGCAAAAGCCTATGAAATCCCTATAACTATTAACCGACTTAAAGGTGCCCTAACTGTTTATTTTACGAATGAAACCATTGAAAACTATGAACAAGCTGAAAAGACAAACGGCGATACTTTCGCTAAATTTTTCAAGTTAATGCTTACTCAAGGAATAAACCTTGCTCCTTCCAAGTATGAAGCATGGTTTATTACAATAGCTCATACAGAAGAAGACATTCGAACGACAATAAAGGCTGTCGAGACTGCATTTAAACAGTTGAAAAATGCATAATTATACATTCCGAACAAACACTATTTTATCACAATTGATAGTGTTTGTTTGAAACACACTTATGAAAACGCTTACACATCAACATTGTTGTTCTGCATAAAATTGATTGACTATTCAGTATTATGTATATTATATAAACAATTATGAATAAATAATTGATTTTTTCTACAGAGCATGTTAGAATAGGTTTTAAATTCTGTAATTTTCCGTTCAATTATTAGTATTCTTATATACTTTTAATTGAATCGTTCGTTCTAGAGGTAAAGACCTCACTTCCACAGGTGAGAGCTTCTTAACAGGTGTAGTAAGTAGTGTCTGTCCTCATTACCCAACACTAACTCATTGCTTAAGACGATTCACCCAAATTTGATTCCTCGTAACCTTATCCAATATGTTTTATAGATCATTCTAAATAGGAGGTGAACGGCTAGAAAGTGGGTACAACTGTGATCAAAATTAACTTTAATATACCATGTCCTACTTCAAAGCCGCTTGTATGAAAAACAACTGGAGCCCAAGCTTATTCGAAGATTATCAACACGCTGAGCATGATGCTTGTGGAATTGTATCAGCTATTGAAAAGGAAAAAATTCCCACAAAGGCAAATATCGACACATGTATCAATGCTCTCGTTACTATGAACCACCGTGCTGGATTTATTAACGGTGAAGGTGATGGTGTTGGGATTCATATAGATATTCCAAAAGCTCTTTGGGAAGAAAAGTTAACAAAATCAAATCAAGATCCACAACTCGCTAGTCGACATGATTTCATCGTAGGTCATCTTTTCATTACTAAATCTGATAACACGCAAAAAATAAAAGATAGCATTAAACGTCTCTTCCAAGAACATGAATTGACAATTGTATTTGAATCAGATCAAGTTACTTCATCTAATGCCTTAGGCCCTATCGCCTCACAACAAGATCCGATCTTTTGGCAAATAGCCTTATTACCAGAAGACGCAAATAATAACTTAGCTAATACTCTTTTTGACTTAACAGTTAACATTGAGCAAGATGAAAATGTTCATGTTGCATCATTAAGTAATTACCATGCTGTTTATAAAGTCATGGGTGCTGGAGATATTTTACCAAAATACTACGATGATTTAGCAAATCCATTAGTTGCGTCTACTATGACATTAGGTCATAACCGTTATTCAACGAATACACTGTCCAACTTTTTTAGAGTACAGCCTTTTAGTGTATTAGGACATAACGGAGAAATTAATACAATTGCTAAACTTCGTGATGAAGCAACAATGATTGGAGTTCCTTTAACGGATGGTGGGAGTGATTCACAAGATTTAAATCGTACAATAGAAACATTCATAGCTAGAGATGGCTATAGTTTGTTTGAGGCAGTTGATGTGCTATTTCCACCAATTATTAATGAAATAAAAACATTCCCTAACCATCTTCAAGATTTGTATACTTACATTCGAGAAGCTTGGGGCCATTTTGCTCAGGGGCCTGCGGGAATTATTTCTAGATATAATGACGAAGCTGTATTTAGTGTCGATTCACTAGGATTACGCCCATTATGGCAAGTAGAAACTGAAACTAGTTATCTTTTCGCTTCTGAACAAGGCATCATTCCTGCAAGTGAATTTGTTGCTGAACCGAAACCACTTTCTCCTGGTGAAAAAGTCGGCTTAAAATGGGGAGAAGACAATTATATAAAACTATATGAATATGATAAGTACCAAGAAGAGGTATACAATAGATTTAATAGTAGATGCGATATTATAAATTATAGAGAACGTTTAACTTATCCATCGTACGAAAAACAAGTAATGATTTCTAACGAAACTAAAGTTCATAACCGTCAATATGCTGCATTTGGTTGGGATAGAGAGCATATTCAACTGCTTGAACAAATGGCGGAAAAAGGTGCGGAGCCGATTCGTTCTCTAGGCCACGATGCACCTCTTGCAGCAATTAATAATTCTAGAAAAAATATTGCGGATTTTATTAAGGAAAGTGTCGCTGTTGTAACAAACCCAGCAATAGATCGCGATAGAGAAACTGAACATTTTTCAACTAGAACCATTGTCGGAAAAAGGCCATCTCTCTTTGATAACAGCGAGGATAGCTATGCAGTTGAACTTATATCTCCAATTCTTTTAGAAGGTGGTATTGGAAATGCATGTGCTAATGACTTAAGTCAACCTTCTTACGATCAGTTAGTGCAAACATTCAGCAATCATAAGCTTACCCACTTTCTACCAGCAGTTTACGAGGAACATGAAACGATTCCAACCGCGTTAAATCGTCTTGTAGAAGAAGCATGTGAAGCTGTAATTAATGGAAAATCTATCATAATTATCGATGATGCACAGGCACATAGTGACGGGAAGTTATGGATTGATCCTTTGCTCATTACTTCTGCAATTGATCAAGCTTTAGTTAAAAAACAATTACGACGACAATGTTCTATCCTATTACGCTCAGGGGCTATCCGATCATTACATGATATTATTGTTGCTTATGGACTTGGAGCTAATGTTATTAGTCCGTATTTATTATTCGCTACTGTTGCTGATGACACAACTATGAAAACCCAAAACCTATTTAATTCATTAAATAAAGGTTTAGAAAAGGTAATATCTACGATCGGCATACACGAGCTCCGTGGATATGGCAGGCTCTTCTCGGCGATTGGATTGCATGAAGAAGTGGCAAGTACATTAAACGTTGTAAACTTTTTCGGATCAAACGAATTGAAACATAATTTTGCATCTCTTAAAAATGATGCGATTACAAGAGCACAAGATTTTGAAAACGAAAGTGCGCGTCCAGGAAAAACTTTTCATTTGTTCCCACGTTTATGGAAAGCCATTAGTGATGTTGCAAAGACAGGTTCATATGATTTATATCGAGAAAAACTTTCGGAGCAAGAAGGAGCTAACCCAACGACAATACGTCATTTAACAGAATTGAAGCAGACGGAAAAACCAGTGCCTGCTGAAAAAGTTGACATTAGTGTAGCAAATCATGATCTACCATTTGTCATTGCATCAATGTCATTCGGATCACAAAATGAAATTGCATTTAGAGCATATGCCGAAGCAGCCAATCGTTTAAATATGGTTAGCCTTAATGGTGAGGGTGGAGAAATTAAAGATATGCTAGGAAAATACCCTCATACTCGTGGACAGCAAGTAGCATCTGGACGATTTGGAGTAAACGCTGAGCTGTTAAACTCATCAAATTTATTAGAAATTAAAATAGGTCAAGGCGCTAAGCCTGGTGAAGGTGGACATCTTCCTGGATCGAAAGTAACTGCCAAAATTGCAGAATCACGAAACGCAACGATTGGTTCTGATTTAATATCGCCGTCTAATAACCATGATATATATTCAATTGAAGATTTAGCTCAAATGATATCAGAACTGAAAACAGCTAATGACCAAGCAAAAGTTATAGTGAAAGTACCTGTCGTCCCTAATATCGGAACGATTGCAGTTGGCATAGCAAAAGCTGGGGCAGATATTATAACACTTAGCGGTTTTGATGGAGGTACAGGTGCTGCAAGAATACATGCTTTACAACACGTAGGTCTTCCTGTAGAAATTGGTGTAAAGGCCGCACATAACGCCTTGTTAGAAGCTGGTTTACGGAACAAGGTTGAACTTTGGGCTGACGGTGGTATAAAAAGCGCAAAAGACTGTTTGAAAATAATGCTACTCGGCGCAAACAGAATTGGTTTTGGAACCCTATCTATGATTGCGATTGGATGTACAACATGTAGAGGATGTCATCTAGATTCTTGTCACGTTGGAATTGCAACGCAAATCGAATCAGAAGCTCAGGCGAAAGAGCACGGACTCCGTAGGTTCGTTCCTAGACAATTTGATGCTGCAGTACAAGGACTTGAAAATTTATTTACCGCTTTTGGCAAAGAACTGAAAGCTCTAACCGCTTCATTAGGCATGACTAATTTGCAAGATATTGTAGGTAGATCTGATTTACTTGAACAGGTTCACGGGATTGATGCGATGGACTTATCACGCTTATTATCAACACTTGATGTTGAGCAATTTTCTTATCGAGATACACCGGTTGAAAAAGCAGAAAAGCAATTAGCTACAGCTGTAGGTGCAGAGTATTTAGATGACAAAGTAGAAGACTTACATCGTTCTCGTGAATTTACGACTGTAACGGCAGAACAACGCATTCTTGGAAGTCGCGTGTCATGTCACCGTGTACGTGGACGTCTCGATGGCTCATATGAACAACTTCCAGATGTAACATTAAAATATAAAAACGGATCCATCCCTGGGAATGGTTTAGGTGCTTACAACAGTAGTGGTATTAATATCCAAGTTGATGGTGGCGCACAGGACGGCATTGGAAAAACTTCCTTTGGTGGCAATATCTCAATCCTTAAATCTAAAGGAAAAGATGGACAATACTATAATGGTGCTGTTGGAAAAGGCTTCGGTTATGGAGCGCAAAAAGGCTTACTCATTGCCCAAGGTAATGCGGATGCTCGTGCAGGAATTCGTTTATCTGGTGCAGATATGATCATTGGCGGAAAAGTAACAACGCCTCTTCCAGATAAAGAACATGGCAACATAGGTGTTCATGCAAATATTAAAGGCTTTGCTTTTGAATATATGACTAACGGTCGCGGGCTCGTCTTAGGTGATCCAGGTCCTTGGATTTGTGCAGGTATGACCGGTGGAGTAGTTTATTTAAGACATCAGCCTGAAATGGGTCTTACGAAAGAAGCTATAATGAAAAGAATTGCAAAAGGTGCAAAAGTTTCTATAGAACCATTAAGTAGTAAAGGCATTGACGATGTCAAAGAGCTACTTAACAAATATATTGAAGCACTTAGTGAAACTGATCAGTCGGATGAAATAAAGGAATTAAATGGATTACTTGAAGATCTTGAAAACAACTTTTTACAATTGATTCCATCAAAAGAACAAGCTGACCCTTCTGTATCAACTGAATAATAAAATTATTTAGTTCCGAATTCAATAAGTAAAAACACAGAGTCTTCAAAAACAAATTTAAGCCCCGCCTTCTTGAGGTAAGGGGCTTACTTCTTTTTATAAAGCTGTTTTAGCATTGATTGTTGCTGTTCGTTCAAAGATATAAGCACGTAGTCAATTAACGTTAGTGGCATCTTTTCTATTTTTAGATTTATTGAGCATTCATAAAACTCGTCATATTTTCCATTTTTTAATAGAAATAGCAACAAAGTTTACCAAAAGAGCCTTTTATAAACCTTATAACATTTAAACATTTATTTCTTTTTATGTATTAAAGCTAAACTAAAAACCTTTTCTCATATTTAAGCCCCTGATCTCATACAATTTTTAACTACCTATTCTAATTATATTAATGTTCACCTTTACAAATAATTAAAATCGATTGACACATTCTATCTCTTGCCAATAAATCATAATCATTGTATAGTACATTATTAATTACATTTTGCTAGGCATAGTAAAAACAAGTATAGATTATTAGAAATCAGTTGTACGTTATTTTTTTACTTAGCCTAAATGAAAGGACATTTTAAAAAATGAAACTCGGTGCCCGAATGTTAAAAACGGGAATTGCAATAGCTCTTGCATTATTTTTGGCTCATATGTTGAACCTACCTTCCCCTGTGTTTGCTGGAATTTCAGCTGTTTTTGCAATACAGCCTTCAATATATCGGTCATATTTATCTATCATTGAACAAGCTCAAGCAAATATTATAGGGGCAATTTTTGCTGTGATCTTCGTACTGATTTTTGGTAACGATCCTTTTATTATTGGATTAACTGCCATTATCGTAATTGCTATTAATTTAAAGCTTAACCTAGAAAAAACAATTTCTATATCATTGGTAACAGTTATCGCTATTATGGCAAGTCCAACCGACAACTTTATTCAATTTTCATTCATACGATTTTCGACAATTATGCTTGGGATACTATCAGCTTTTTTCGTAAATTTAATTTTTTTACCACCTAAATATGAAACAAAGCTCTACTATAATATAGTTGAAAATACTGAAGAAATTATAAAATGGATCCGAATGAGTACAAGAAATGCTTCTGAACATGGGTTCTTAAAGAACGATATAAATAAACTAAAAGATAATATGATAAAACTTGATCAAATGTATTTATTATATAAAGAAGAAAGAATCTACTTGAGAAAACATAAATATGTAAAAACAAGGAAACTTGTACTATTTAGGCAAATGATTATCGTAACAAATCGGTCTCTTGACACATTAAAGCTATTACACCGACTAGAAAATGAATTACGCCATATGCCAAAAGAATTTCAATCTATGATTATATCTGAACTCGATTGCTTATTAGGCTTTCATGAACAGATTCTATTAAAATTCATCGGAAAAATAAAGAGTCAACCAACTGAGGATGCAAAAAAGGAAGCACACAACGGAAGATATTTTCTGTTACAATCATTTATTAAAGATTTCAATGCACAAAATATTAATGATCATTTAAATCATTATCAAGTGTTACCTTTAATTGGAGTAATTATTGATTATTATGAACAACTACTGCACCTCGATCATCTCATTGATAGTTTCCAACAATATCATAAGGACGAGAATGAATTTCAAATTGCTAATAAAGAGGATATGTAAGAACTGTGCAAAACAACTAGGGTGTATCGAAAGCATATACTAGTTGACCCGAAGATTGCCTTATAACCTTCTTTGGTACTATCATTATGACTGTGCCTTTAGTAATAATAAAAAACAGCTAACAAGTGCGGTTAGCTGTTTTTACGTTTTCATTTTTGGATCCAATGCATCTCGAAGACCATCGCCCATTAAATTGAACCCTAATACAGTAAGCATAATGGCAAGGCCTGGGAATATCATCGTCCATGGGGCTTGTATTAAATAATTTTTTGAATCTGCAAGCATTTTCCCCCATTCTGGTTCAGGAGGTTGTGCACCTAGCCCTAAAAACCCTAGTGCTGCTGCTTCAATAATTGCTGTGGCAACAGCAAGTGTTCCTTGAACGATAATTGGGGCCATACTATTTGGCAAAATATGATGTAATAGTATTCTTGAGTCACTCATGCCAATAGCCTTTGAAGCTACTATATACTCTTCCTGTTTTACACTAAGGACTTTAGATCGAATTAATCGGCCAAATATAGGTACATTGATGACAGCTATTGCAATTAATGCATTCCTAAGTGATGGACCTAATACAGCAACGATTCCAATCGCTAGTAGCATGCTTGGAAAAGCAAGCATAATGTCAAATAATCTTGATATAACAACATCAATCCAACGACCGTAGTATCCAGCGATAACACCTAGTAATGTTCCAACTACAACAGAGCCTAATACAGCAAAAAACCCTACTGTTAAAGAGATTCTAGCTCCAAAAATAATGCGTGAAAATATATCTCTACCAAAGTCATCGGTACCTAACCAATGGTCACTAGATGGTGGCTGTAAACGGTTAACAATATTTTGTTCAGCATAATCATACGGTGCGATGTAAGGTGCTACTAATGCCACAATAACAAAGAATAAAATGATAAACATACCAATTACCGCAAGTTTATTTTTCTTAAAGTTTTTCCATGCATCTCTCCATGGAGATGATACATCTTCTTTCGTATCTGTTTGTTTTAAAGGGGTTTTCTCCCTCGCAAGTTCCGCCATTTTCCCCTCCTGTTACTTTGTGTCATACTTAATGCGTGGATCTATAGCTGAATATAAGAGATCAATAATTAAATTAATCAGCACAAAGATAGTAGCAACAATTAACATTCCAGATTGAACAACAGGATAGTCACGAGCAAAAATTGCATCAACTATATATCTTCCGATACCTGGCCAGCTAAAAATCGTCTCTGTTAAAATGGCTCCACCTAATAATAGTCCAGTTTGTAAACCAATAATTGTTAAAACTGGGATAACAGCATTTTTCAAGGAATGTTTATAAACGACCCAAAACATTCGTACTCCCTTTGCTCGCGCTGTACGAACATAATCTGAGCGCATAACCTCCAGCATACTTGATCGTGTGATCCGAGCAATAATTGCCATCGGAATCGTTGCTAGTGCCAAGCTTGGCATAACAAGATGTTTAATAACATCTACAAATTGGTCAGTTCTACCTTGTAGTAACGTATCAACTATAAATAAGTGCGTTATAGGTTCAACTGGGTCACGAACTGATTCTCTCCCGGTTGTCGGTAACCATTCTAATTGCACTGCAAACACCCATTGCTCCATTAATCCAAGCCAAAATATTGGCATCGAAACGCCAATTAAGGCTAATAACATCGCAATATAGTCAAACCAAGAATTTTGAAACCAAGCACTAATAATTCCAGCATTAACACCAAGAATAATAGCAATAAGCATCGCAGCAAATGAAAGTTCAATTGTTGCTGCAAGATAAGGCCAGATTTCTTCATTAATCGGCTGACTCGTCGTAATTGATTCTCCCAAGTCACCAGTTAACAAATTACCCAAATAAGAAAAATATTGAATATACCAAGGTTGGTCTAAACCAAGCTTTATTGACAATGCTTCAATGGCTTCTTTTGAGGCAAGCTGACCTAACATAATTTGTGCAGGATCACCTGGAATTGCACGTAGCATTACAAAGACGATAAGCGACATACCTAACAGAACTGGTATGAGCATCAAGATACGGCGAATAGTATATGATAGCAATATGTTCACCTCTTTCTTACAAACTAATCAATACAACTTAACAAGCTCTTTTCATAAACTTTCATGCCAATGTATTCAACTAAGTGTTTAAATAAAGTTGTCCTCATTTGACAAATGACAAATTGCCGCAAATGCTAGTTTTGTACATGGTTATTACTGAATAAGAAAAACGCTAATAGATAAGAAAGGAGAGCTTTTACACTCTCCTTCCAAAAATTCGTTATTTAAAGTCAACCTTCGTTAGTTTATCAGATCCAGTTGGATGTGGTAAAAACCCAGTGATATTTGCTTTACCAGCTAACATTGGTTTAGAGTGAACGAGTGGAATCCAAGGTGCATCATCTTTAATAATTTCTTGAGCTTGTTTATATAAGTCATTACGAGTATCTTCATCAGCTGTCGTTTGTGCCTCTTTTAACAGCTCATTTACTTCAGCATTATTATAGTATGAATAGTTATTACCTCCGATGCTATCTCCACCTAATAATACATTTAAGAAGTTATCAGCATCTCCATTATCACCAGTCCAGCCTAATAAGAATGTATCAGCTTCACCATCACGAGCCTTATCTAAATATGTTCCCCAGTCAAATGTTACGATGTTAGCTGTTACTCCGATTTTTGCAAATTCAGCTTGTAAAACTTCTGCTACCTTTTGTCCTTCTGGCATATAAGGTCTTGGTACAGGCATTGCCCATAATTCCATTTCAAAGCCATCTGGATATCCTGCTTCTGCAAGTAATTCTTTCGCTTTGTCTAAATCGTAAGGATAATCTACAATGTCATCATTATATCCTGAAATACTAGGTGGCATTGGGTTTTTCGCTGGCTCTGCTTGGCCAGCATAAAAGGCTGTAATTAATGCTTCTTTATCAACAGCATGATTTAATGCTTGTCGAACCAGTTTCTCTTGTAATGGTCCTCTTGTACTCGTTAACCCTAAGTAACCAACGTTCATAGAAGGACGTTCAAACACTTGTAAATCTCCATTGCTTGCAGCTAAGTCCACATCTGAAGGATTTATTCCGTCCATTAAATCAATTTCACCGCTTTGTAACGCATTAAATCGTGCAGCATTATCTGGTATTGCCATGAATGTTACTTTATCTAATAATGGGTAGTTCGCTAACCAATAATCTGTATTTTTTTCAAGAACGATACGCTCATCACGCTTCCATTCTTTAAAGACAAATGGACCTGTACCTACAGGGTTTTCTGTAAAGTTATCACCAAACTCTTCAATTGCTGAAGGGCTAGCAATACTAAAAGGTGTCATTGCTAAGTTTTTCAAGAAAGGTGACTGTGGTACAGCTAATGTAAATTTCACTGTATATTCATCTTCAGCTACTACTTCACTAATAACATGACCTTCTTCACCTTTGAAGCCACCAAACATTGAGCCGTAGTAGTAGAATTCACCTTTGCTTCCATTTGCCCAGCGCTCAAAGTTATATACAACAGCATCAGCATTAAAATCAGTTCCATCATGGAATTTAACGCCTTGTTGTAACTTAAACGTATAAACTAAACCATCATCAGATATATCCCAATCTTCAGCTAATGAAGGGTTTATAGTTGTATCTTGATCACCATATTCTACTAACGTATCATAAATATTTTTAGCAACCTTCATAGACTCGCCATCTGTAACGATTGCAGGATCTAAGTCTACTGAGTCACCACCACGTCCGAAGACAAGCTCTTTTGGCTTTGCTTCCTCTTCAGGCTCAGTAGCTTCTTCTTCTGTTTGCTCTTGCTCTTGTTCTGTTTCTTCTACGCCTTCACTTGAGCTCGTATCTTCTGTTTTACCACAGGCAGCAACGACAAGTGACAGCATAAGTATAAATATGAATGTCATAAATAGATTTTTTCTCTTCATTTGCACACTTTTCCCCCTTGTAATAATTGTTATTTATCATCAATATTGCTTACTATTCAAATAAATGGCAAGCAACATAATGACCCTTTTCAACTTCCTTTAATTCAGGTCTTTTTGACTTACAAATATCCATGCATTCACTACACCTCGTGTGAAAAGCACACCCTTGAGGAGGATTTGATGGACTCGGTATATCGCCTGACAAAACCTCTGTTTCCATTTGAAAATCAGGGTCAGGTATTGGCACAGCAGATAGTAAAGCTTTCGTGTACGGGTGTAGCGTATTATTGTAAAGTTCTTCACTATCTGCTAACTCTACTAATCTACCTAAATACATTACACCAACACGATCGCTAATATGCCTAACAACACCTAAATCGTGAGCAATAAATAAATATGTTAAGTCAAACTCCTTTTGTAAATCTTCAAGAAGATTAAGTACTTGCGATTGAATAGATACATCAAGTGCAGATACTGGCTCATCAGCAATGATAAGCTTTGGTTTTGTCATTAGTGCTCTCGCAATACCAATTCTTTGACGTTGACCTCCACTAAATTGATGTGGATAGCGCTTCGCATGGTAGCTGCTTAGGCCAACGACTTCAAGCATTTCTAGTACTCTTTTTTTTCGTTCCTCTTTCGTTCCGATACCGTGAACAATCAGCGGCTCTTCTAGTATTTTTTCCACAGTATGACGTGGATTTAGCGATGCAAACGGATCTTGAAATACCATTTGCATATCACGCCTTATTTTTCTTAAGTCATTTTTTGAAAGACGAGTGATGTCCTTATTCTCAAAAAACACTTGGCCTTCAGTCGGTTCTAATAGTCTAAGTATCGTTCTACCTGTTGTCGATTTCCCACAACCACTTTCACCGACTAAGCCTAAGGTTTCGCCCTTCTTAACGTAAAAAGATACACCGTCAACAGCCTTCACTTCACCAATCTTTTTATTTAACACTCCTCCATTAATCGGAAAGTGTTTCGTTAATTCTTTAACTTGTAGTAACTGTTCTGTCATAACTGTCTACCTCCTTTTCATCATGTAAGAAGCAACGAACACGGTGCCCTATTTCATCTGATTGATAGAGTGGAGGTGTTTCTGTGAAGCAACGTTCCATTGCATGAGAGCATCGTTCAGCAAAGCGACACCCTTGGTTGATAGAGCCTGGTTTAGGAACATTGCCAGGTATTGAATAAAGACGTTCTGCTTTATGACGAATATCAGGAACAGATTTGATTAATCCAACTGTATATGGATGTTTAGGATTTTTGAAAATTGTTCTAACGTCGCCTTCTTCTACAATCTTACCTGCATACATGACAACAACTCGCTGACAAACTTCCGCTACCACGCCCAAGTCGTGGGTGATTAACATAACCGCAGTATTCATTTTTTTATTTAAATCTTTCATCAGTCTTAAAATTTGTGCTTGAATCGTAACATCAAGTGCAGTTGTAGGCTCATCAGCTATAAGAATTTTCGGATCACATAGCATGGCCATTGCTATCATAACCCGTTGCCTCATACCCCCAGATAACTGATAAGGATATTCATTGATTAATTCTTCAGCCCGTGGGAGGCCTACTAAATTTAATATTTCAACAGCACGCTGCCGTGCGTTTTTTTTATTTAAGTCAGTATGTATTCGTAATGCTTCAATTAATTGCTGCCCTATCGTGAATAGCGGATTAAGCGAGGTCATTGGCTCTTGAAAAATCATCGCTATATCATTCCCTCTAATATCACGCATTCTTTTTTCTGAAGACTTTGTTAAGTCTTCATCGTTATATAGTATCTCACCTGCAACTATTTTTCCTGGAGGTTTTGGAATCAACCCCATTATCGATAGAGAGGTAACACTTTTTCCACAGCCGGATTCACCAACTATTCCTAACATTTCTCCCTCTTGAAGGTAAAAATCTATGTCGTCAACTGCAGGAACTTCTCCACTATCAGTAAAAAAGGACGTTCTTAATCCTTTCACTTCGAGAATTGGACGTTTTCGCAAAAAAATACCCCTCTCAAAACATATTATTAATTCAAAATTATTATACTAGTTAAAATAAATATATGTATCATTATGCCATTCATTTTATATTATTACAATACTAAATTTTCCGAATTTTTCACTTTCATCTTCTCCTTTAACGAGATAAAGTTAAGAAGCATAATAATACTTTTTTGTCACTTTCACATTCTAAATTATCGAAGCGTATCCCTTACAACCCTTTCACCTTCTACAATCATCAATACCTTTAGTACTTTTTTCCTAAATGTGAATGATTAACCTATTATAAACAGGCACTGAAGTAGACAAAAAAACATAGAACAACGAGTGTCCTATGCCATTTCTTCTTGATTAAGCTGTTGTACTGTAAACAATTGATAATAGCTACCTTTTTTGTTCATCAGTTCATGATGAGTACCTACCTCAACAATTTGACCATGTTCAATAACAACTATTTTATCTGCATGAGTAATAGTCGACAAACGGTGAGCAACGATAAACGTCGTTCTTTCCTTCGCAAGTTGTTCTAACGCCTCTTGTATAAGGTGCTCACTCTCCAAATCTAATGCAGAAGTTGCCTCGTCTAAAACTAGTAGTGGCGGATTTTTTAGGAAGACACGTGCGATTGCAACTCTTTGCTTTTGTCCCCCTGACAGCTTAACTCCACGTTCACCTACTTTTGTATCATAACCTTCAGATAGATTTAAAATAAACTCGTGGGCATTTGCTGCTTTTGCTGCTGCAATCACCTCTTCATCAGTAGCATCTGGCTTCCCTAGTAATATATTCATTTTCACAGATTCACTAAATAAAATACTATCCTGCAATACCATCCCAATATGATTTCTTAATGAACGAACCTTGTAATCACGAATATCGACACCATCTAATTTAATTGAACCTGATGTTATATCATAAAAGCGTGGAAGTAGACTTACAAGAGTCGATTTTCCACCACCACTCATTCCTACAAAGGCAACCGTCTCACCTCTATTGACATGTAAAGATAATTGATTAATAACAGGAGCTTCACTTTCGCTATACTTAAAAGAGACAGAAGAAAAAGCTACTTCCCCTTTCACATCTTTACATTCAATTGCATCCTGACGGTCAGTAATATCGTATTTCTCATCCATAAACTCAAATACACGGTCCATTGAGGCAAATGCTTGAGTAAGAGTCGTTGATGAGTTAACTAATCTCCTTAACGGATTATACAAACGATCTATATACCCTACAAAGGCAATCATCGTACCGACTGAAAGACTTCCTTGAATGACTTCATAACCTGCATAGCTAATTACAATAAGTGGTGATATATCTGTAATTGTATTCACTATCGAAAATGCCTTTGCATTCCAACTTGTATGTTGCAATGCCTTTGTTAAAAAATGATTATTATGATGATCAAATTGCTTTTGTTCATAATCCTCAATAGCAAAACTTTTGATGACTGGCATTCCTTGAACACGTTCATGTAAATGTCCTTGTACTTGAGCCAATGCCTGTGAACGTTGTCGTGTTAATGAACGAAGACGTCCAAAAAAGAATTTGACAGATATCGCAAATAGTGGCAGTAAAATGATAGAAACAAGCGTTAGCTTCACATCCATTGTAAACATTATAATGATGGCTATGACAATGGTTCCCATATCTAGCCATAAATTCATTAAGCCGGTAATAACAAAGGATTTTGTTTGCTCCACATCATTAATCACTCGTGAAATTACTTCGCCAGCTCGAGTGTTCGCATAATATGAAAGCCCTAGTTTTTGCATATGTTGATAGAGGTTGCTACGTATATCAAATAATACTTTACTAGCTGTCCATTGGGCGAAATATTGACGAAAATATTCAACCGGGGGACGAACAAGTACAAAAATAATGAACATAATCCCCATAATCGTCATTAATTTTTCAGTTTTAGTGTCTGTTGTTAAATTTGGATTACCTATAACATCATCTATTACGTATTTTAATAACAGCGGAATAATTAAAGGTATAGAAAATTTAATAATGCCAATTAAAACCGTTCCTATTACATGCCATTTATACGGTTTGACAAACCGTAAATATCTCGTAATATTATTCAAATAAACACCTCAAAATGGTGAACTTGTCTAAGCTAAATAAAAATGATCAAGTGAAAGATTTACTCAACTTGACCTCACTAGCGTACATTTAATAAAGCTGTTCTATCGTATCAAGGAATAAATACAAATAATTCAAATATTCGTACATTTCTTATCTAAAAAGGATACCAACTGAAAAAATCATTTTTTGCTGTTCTCATTTAGTAATCACAACAACAAAGTTTACGTATAGAGGCATGATACAAATGAGAACCTATATGTAAGAATTATCCCCGAAATGTTAAAAAACGCTCATACCACATGTCTATAAAATCAGGCGAAAAAGGACCTTTTCTTTGTCGAATCCAATAAACTAATTGTTCAACATTCATTTTCAAAATGCGATCAATTACTTCAGGGTAGTTCATTTGATTGCGATGTTGCTCATATTCATCCTCATCTAAGAGTACATACGTCATATCTGGGAATACTTTTATATCCAGATCATAATCGATGTATTTTATAGCTTCCTTATCCCATACAAAAGGAGAGCTAATGTTGCAATAGAAATATACCCCATCTTCCCTTAGCATACCTATCACATTAAACCAATGTTTGGCGTGGAAGTAGCAAATTGCTGGTTCTCTCGTTATCCATGTTCGACCATCAGATTCAATAACCATCGTCCTATCATTTCCACCTATAACCAAGTTTTTCGTCCCTTTTAAAACTGTGGTTTCTTCCCAAATTCGATGAATATGTCCATCATGTTTGTAGCTATGTATTTGTATTTTGTCTCCTTCCATGGGAAAACCCATCTTTCTCCCCTACTTTCATTGGACGCTTTGGAAACTATTGAACCTATATTTGCTTCAAAATGTTACCAAAGAATTATTTCCTGTTTCTCTTATTATAACGGTTCAATTGAGAATTTAAAACAATTGAACTTAATAAAAGCTCTGATACTGTCAATTCCTCTCATAATAAGTCCAAATTTCTATGGATAGAAGCAGGGTTTCGTCAAGCTGAATTTCACATTGCCTTTTGTTTGAGATAGCAAATTAACCCATAGAAATAATTGAGCTTATAGAAATATGATTTATTTCGCCTTATATCGTGTTTTTTTTCACAAAACATTCTTTTTTGATATTACTGAAATTTTTAGAAAAACATGCTATTCAACAAGCCTATATTTAAAAAGGCACTTCTTATACGTGAATAAGAAGTGCCTGTTGGTGATTCTTAGTATTGTTGGTTATTTTGGTTATTTTGGTTTTTTTGGTTTTTTTGCGCTTCTGCTTGTTGATTTTGTTGTCTCACTTCTTGAGCATTAGTTTCACCCGCAAATTCTGTTCCGTACTGTCCAGCTTGCGCGTTTTGCTGCTTTACCTGTTGAATATTCGTTCCAGAAGCTGTTTTGTTAGGCTGTTGATTTTGGTTTTTTGCCACTATTAATCACCTCCACGACATATAATGTAACCAGAAGGTGAAAGGACTATCCAAAAAAAATGATATTTTTCATATTCTAAACGAGCAATGATCTTCCTCCATCAACTATAATCGTTTGGCCACGTATCATCTGCGCATCATCCGAAACTAAAAATAATACTGTTTTCACAATATCTTCTACTTCTACCATTCGACCAGCTGGTGTATGTTTACGGGCATCTTCCAACATGTCGTTTCTGTTAGGAAAATGCTTTAGCGCATCAGTGTCAACAGCACCCCCTGAAACTGCATTGACTACAATGTTTTTAGAAGATAATTCAACAGCTAAGTATCGTGTTAAAGCTTCTAAAGCAGCTTTCGATACTCCAACTGCTGTATAATTCTCCAAATATCTTATGGATCCTAATGAGCTAATGCTAACAATTTTCCCACCGCCATTTTTCTCCATCAGGTTGGCTGCTTGTTGAGCACAAAATAATAATGCTTTACTGTTGATATCCATTGTCCAATCCCAATGAGACTCTTTTAGCTCCATGACAGGACGTTGTACACCTGAAGCAGCATTATTTACGAAGATATCAAGCCTGCCAAATGTATCCTCAATAGCGCTGAACATGTCATTTATTTTTTCAATACTCCCTACATTAGCCTTTATAAGCAATGATTTTCTGCCTAGAGATTCTATCTCCTTTGCCACTTCGAGAGCAGCACTTTTGCTTCGGTTGTAATTAATTACAATATGATATCCTTTTTGGGCTAGCTCAAGTGCAATTGACTTTCCAATCCCTCTACTACTTCCTGTAACGAGTGCTACTTTATCTGTCAATTAAATCAAGCTCCTTTTCCTTTATTCACATGCTGATGAATATTTTATCACATCATTGATTCAGATGAACAACTTCTAAAATTCAGTATATATAATCATGAGAAAAGTAAAAATAACAATGGGAGAAATAACGCAAAAAAAAGGGGTGAATAAACATGTATTCAGGTCGTGATCTAACCGAGTTGTCAATGATGGCAAAAAACAAATGGAAAAACGAAGAGTTGTCTTTTTTTCATCATTCGCTACAGCAAATAACACCTTATTTAAATGTGGAAGGTCAAACAATCCATAGAGAGATTATTGAAGAGATCGAGTCAAGAGGAGGAGTATAACATTCTTAACCCTTAACTCGATTAGTAGAAGCTTATTTTACCAATTGAAATTGTTCATATATACGTTGATGTGAAACAGGAAAAGCGTATTTCTCCATTTCTTCATTTGTTACAATTTCACAATCTAGTTTATTATCGACATTTCCAATGATTTCTCCTTGATATACAGTAATATTCCATATAAGGTGTGTGAACACATGTTCAATAGTTGCTATTTGACTACCTATTTTACAATTCAACTTATACTCACTCTCAACAAAGGCTTTTATTTGTTCTTTTGCAGTCCCTAAGTCTGTAAACAGCTCACAATTTGGAAATTCCCATAAGTTAGCCAAAAGACCTGTTTTCGGTCGTTTATGAATCAATACTTTTCCATCATTCGTTGTTAACACAACCGCTACCATCGATTTACGTTTAGGTGGTTTCTTTTTGCTTTTAACTGGAAGGTCACCCTGTACACCTTCAGCCACTGCTCGACAATGCTCCCGAACTGGACATAATAAACAAGCTGGCTTACCGGGTACACAAATCAATGCACCAAGTTCCATTAAAGCTTGATTGAAGTGTGATGGATTCTCCTTTGAGATCAAATCTCTAATTATTTCTTCAAATAATTTTCTCGTACTAGTTTTAGCTATATCCTCCCAAATAGACAAAATTCTTGCTAATACCCGCATTACATTTCCATCTACTGCAGGTTCTGGTATACCATAGGCGATACTTAATATAGCACCTTTCGTATATGGGCCTATCCCCTTTAGCTTTGATATCTCTTCAGGGTTATTCGGAACGACACCATTATATTTCTCGTTCACTTCTTTTACCGCAGTATGTAAGTTACGTACACGTGAATAATAGCCTAGTCCTTCCCAAGCTTTTAACACTTCATCTTCATTTGCTTCTGCCAGCACTTCAATCGTAGGAAACTTATCAATAAAGCGTTGAAAATATGGGATTACAGTGTCGACTCTCGTTTGTTGTAACATGATTTCCGATACCCATACTTTATAAGGGTTTTGATCTTCTCTCCAAGGTAACTGACGCTGTTCCTTATCAAACCAATGAAGTAGATCATCTTGAAATTGTTCAATGTTAAAGTTTTCTAAAATATTGTCATAATATTTCACGATATACCTCCTAGATGTTACACTAAAGATGAAATTGATACCTAGCTAACAATAGCCCAACTGTGTATATTTTTTAACCCACCATCGACAAACTTTTCAAATTGACCAAAAATAGAATGATTTTTTTGCTTACGAACTTTTCGAAGTGCAAAATAATGAGATCTTGTAGGAAGATAAAATGATTCAATATAACCGCTAGAAGTTCTATACCATTCAATCTTTGCTGCTTCAAATTCTGTTAGAAAGAATAACACATCCTCCATAACTTGTTCATATTGATAAATATGGAGATCATTTATAGGATACTCAACAAACATCTTTAAGCTTTCTTCCATTAAAAAAACCCCTTTAGAAATCTTGTTATTTGGTTACATTAAATAAGAATAGAGCAAAACCAATATGTTTGTATTGACATGTTCTTCTGTTCCCCAGAAACGTTCAAATGCCATATAATATTCCATTAAGGAGGATCAAGATTGGATACTGGAACACATATAGTTATGGGAATTGCTATCGGTGGTTTAGCAACACTTGATCCGATAGCAGGAGCTGATTCAATAACTGCACAAGGCATCATGATAGGAGCTATTGTTGGCTCACTTGCACCCGATCTAGATACAATATTGAAATTTAACAATGCAAAATACATTCGAAATCACCGAGGCATTACACATTCTATTCCTGCGGTATTACTATGGCCTTTGTTAATCACTTTCGTTTTACATTTTATATTTCCTAGTGGGAATGCGCTACATATATGGATTTGGACATTTCTAGCTGTAATCCTCCATGTTTTTGTCGACATTTTTAATGCTTATGGGACACAAGCTCTGCGACCTTTTACAAAAAAATGGGTTGCTCTAGGAGTAATAAATACCTTCGACCCTTTTATATTCATTATGCATATTCTTGGTATTTTCGTATGGAAGCTAGGAGCCTATCCAGGTTATACTTTTTTGACAATGTATATGATAATTGCTATCTACTATGTGATACGACTGATTAAACAGCGACAAATTACTAAATCGATTTTAAAACATCATAAAGATGTCGAAAGTATAACAATATCTCCCACATTTAAATTTAATCAATGGCATTTGGCTATAGCTACAAAAAATAACTTTTATGTAGCAAGAGCTATGGATGATGATATTATTTTACATGATAAATATGAAAAGCATCCTGTTCCTAATTCACCGATCATTGATGCTGCCAAAAAAGATGAAAACTTGTCAGCATTTTTATCATTCTCACCTATTTATCGTTGGGTAATCAATGAATTTGATGATTATTACGAAGTAAAATTTATTGATTTACGATATCGTAGCAAAGGACATTACCCATTCGTCGCAGTTGTTCAACTTGATTTAGACTTAAATATAATCAGTTCATATACAGGGTGGGTATTTAGTGATCAAAAGCTTAGAAAAAAATTAAACATGATGACATACTAAGCTAGAACTTCTAAAAGGGTCAGACTTCACACTTTTCAAAAAAGTTGTCACGTCTGACCCTTCCCCAAGCTGTTGTAAAAATTGGTAAAAAAAAAGAAAACCGTCTATTATTTGTTTATCCACAAATTTTCATTTCTACACATACATATGCCCCGTGTATCTCCTCATACTAATAATGTGTTCCTGAACACATCTACACTTAGGAGGCGGAGAGATTTGGTAAGAAATAAAACGACAGGGTTTCCCAATCAAAACAACCAAAAGTTCGAAGGAGAACCACGTGCGAAAGCTGAATATGCATCTAAACGAGCAAATGGAACGATTAATACTCACCCTCAGGAAAGAATGAGGGCTTCAGGTCAAAGGCAAAACTCTTATTAAATAAGTATTACTTTTCCTTAACCTTGGAGGTGTAATAGTGGCTAAGCATACTAAAAAACGTTTTTTTGATAACCGTTATTCTAATCCGTATCAACAGCCAGGTGCTAACCCTAAACATGCTCACGCTCAAGTGAATGGTGAAACACAGCAAGCACAAAACTTAATCATATTAGAAAATCAAACGAGAAAACGCAGTTAAAAATTGTATGTAAAGACAAAATAAGAGAGGGGTATACCCTCTCTTATTTTGTATCCTTTACTTTTTCCCCTAGCATTGAAATGGGAATACCTTCCTCACTATCTTCTTGACCAGTTCGATTCCCCCAAGCGAATATGCCATTTATATATTTCACTACAAAATGAACCCCTACATCGCCTTCTAATTCATACACTTCATCAGGCAAAAAATCTTCAGGATTTAATAAATAAGCCTTTGCTATAACAGCTTTTCGCTCTAGTACGGCAAATTCATTAACCATGCCAAGTTGTTCTGCTTTACGCGCTTTTTCTAAAAGGTGTCCAATTTCACTCTTTAGTTCAAACTCAGACATTTCACTAAAACGTTTCTCACCCATGTGTAGCTACACTCCGTTATCGTATTAATGAACTTATTTATGAGAAATGATAATCAGGTGAAGTTGTGTCCCCCACCTGATTTCCCATCTATTCATATTTATTAATGACTTTGATCAAATTTATGGCGATTGTTATCTTATGAAAGGAAAACTGAAGCCACGCATACTACTTGTAATCGTGTTACTCCTTTGTACAGAATACAACAATCACTGCGATAATAACCTATTAATAGTATAATGCATTATTTACAAGATACAAAGCATGATTTAAACAATAAATGAAATAATTAAACCTATTATACCTGCTGTTATTGCATAATATAACATCGGTATAATCGTAAAACGGATAATTTGACCCTCTTTACCTAAGAGCCCTACAACAGATGCAGCAGCAACAACATTCAGTACACAAACCATGTTACCTGCATTTGCCCCTAATACTTGTTGTGATAATACTAATTGATTACTTACACCAATTTGATCAGCAACACTAAATTGGAATAACGAGAACATCATATTACTAAACGTAGCACTACCAGATATAAATGAACCTAGTGCTCCAATAATTGGCGCAACAAGAGGCCAAGCATTACCAACAGCATTTGAAACCATTAGAGCTAACTCCATTGGCATACTTAATAAATCTGCACTATTTTCCCCTGAGTTTATAAAAATCCGAACCATCGGTAGAGCTGTACCTAATGCGATTGCACTTCCTACTAGCGTTTTTGCAGAAGTAACAAAGGATTGTTTAACTGCTGTTGCTGACATACGGTGCAGAAACACTGTTATTAATACGACTACGAGAAACACAGTTCCTGGTAGATATAACGGCTCGAAAGAATTACTTATATTTGTGCCAAGAATATTACCCATACCAACCTTTACTGAACGGAGCATATCTTTAAATGGCAGCACATCAATACGTGTAAGAACGAGTAACAAGGCTACTAACAAATAAGGAATCCATGCCATTAGTATAGAAAGTGATTGTTTACCTTCACCTTCTGTCTTTATATGTTCATTAATTTCATGCTGCTGTTCATTATCACCAAAATCCCAATGATTTGTTGGTAAAAGGAAACCTTTTTTAGCGGCAGGAATAACGATAGCTAGACCAACAAGTCCACCGATAATTGATGGGAACTCCGGCCCAAGGAAGGTAGCCACGATAAAGGCAGGCACAGTAAAGCTTAATCCTGCAAACAAAGCAAATTTCCATACTTGTAAGCCTTCCTTCCAAGAACGGTTTTCACCGAAAAAGCGCGTTAAAATGACAACGAGTATTAAAGGAATAAATGTACCAATAAGAATGTCCATTGAAACAGCTTGTTTAGCAACATTTTGTAAATATACTCCTAATGAATCAGTACCAAGTGATTCGACCACTTGAGGTGCGACTGAGGAACCTTGCTGAAGACCTTGATTAACTCCAACAATCACTGGTGTGCCAACTGCACCAAACGATACAGCACTACTATCTGCAATGAGTGCTAAAACAACTGCGGCTAAAGGAGGAAAACCTAATGCAACTAGTAGAGGTGCACCAATGGCAGCAGGCGTTCCAAAGCCAGCAGCTCCTTCAATAAACGAACCAAATAACCATGCTATAATAATGACTTGTACACGTCTGTCTTGTGTAATTCCTAAAAATCCATTCCGAATTGAATCCATTGCACCACTATTTGTTAACGTATTAAGCAATAGAATTGCACCGAATACAATCCACAAAATTGAAATGGTTATAATCCAACCTTCAATTGTCGCAGCTGCAACTTGAACAAATGGCATCTTCCAAAAAAGCAACGCCATAATGCCTGTTAGAACTAAACTAATCGGCATAGCCTTTGTTGCAGGTAGCCTTAAAATGACTAAGAAAATAAAAACTGCTAATATAGGGGATGAAGCCGTAATAATTTCTAAAAAATTCATATCGATCACCTTTTTCATTTATTAAGAAAGCTGTTTCCTCATCGATTGTCGTTTTTAAGTACTACGAGGAGAAAAAACATGAACACTGTTCTTTAAATCAAGTCATCCATATATGACTACTTCTTGACGGTTCAAATTAAGTAACTAAGTTTACGAAAAGAGCCATTAAGAAAAGTACATACTTCCAAACAATACTTAAACAAGCCTACATTCTCTGTAGGCAAAGGTAAAAAATTGTAACGTTTGATCATAAGAGTATGAAGCAAATGGGATAGTGCTTTTTATTTTAGATGGCAGTAAGTGCCCGAAGCAATAACTACTACAAAGTTTGATCACCTAATCTAAACACACAGATCATTATACTCGAACTATGTGCTAGATTTCACAATCTTTTATGGCTTATTTGTGAACGTATTTGATTATAGTTTATGTAAAGCGTTTTCGCGATAAAAAGCACTCATTTTACTTAAACGATTCACTAAGTAAATTTCATTAAAAGGATATTTTCACAATATTTATTAGTTTAAGCATAGTTGTGGTAAAATATCAATAAAATTTTGAACCATAATCATTTTTAAACGCATAAGGAGAATTCAACATGACAGAAACAATCTTAATTACTGGAGCAGGTTCCGGCTTAGGGCAAGAACTTGCCGTCCAATACAGTAAAAGTGGCAAGAATATTATCTTAGCTGGCCGATCACTAGATAAGCTTTACAAAGTTCAATCTATGATTAATGAAGCTGGCGGACGTGCCTTTGTATACAAAATGGATATACGTAAGGCTAATGAAATTGAATTACAAATTCCTAACCTATTAAAAGAATATAATGTGTCAATGCTTATTAACAACGCCGGCATAGGTTACTTCGGTAGCTTACCAGACCTAACATATTCGAATATTAATGATATGATTGAAACAAATGTAACTGGAACTATCAATTTAACAAAGGCATGCTTACCTTCTCTTTTATCATTACCTGAAGCCAAAGTTATGAACATTATATCCACCGCTGGTTTGCGAGGGAAGGTGAACGAATCTGCATATGTAGCTAGTAAGTTCGCTATTAGAGGTTTCACAGAAAGTTTAATTAAAGAATTAGAACATACTTCTGTATCATTGACAGCTGTATATATGGGTGGTATGGATACACCATTTTGGGAAGAATCCGACCATATAAAGGATAAAAATCGCCTTCGGTCACCTTCAGAAGTTGCACAAAAAATCATTGAACTAGACGACGGCCGTCCAGAAATTATCATAGAGTGATAAGAAAAGTTGAGCGACCTCAATTCAACTCTACCTAACACCAGCCCCGGCTTTTGGTAGCAGTGGAATTTCATCATCCATATTTCGGGTAAAATTTTCAAATATAGTCAATTCACTATATTTGCGGGTCAATTACTCGTTATACGTGTCAAATCACCGTATTTACGGGTCAAATATGCGATTAGCATTGGAGTCCAAGACTATGAATGCGTTTTCTAGCCTTGAAATGATGAAGTGACCTCGAGGGGATTGGCGCTGGAGCTGGATAATATAAAAGCGGCAGCGCCTCGTTCATCCCCGACAAGCACTGGAAGCATTTCATTAGAAGGCGTATTTTGCCTTCAGATGAAATGGTGAAGTGACCTCGAGCGGATAGGC
>NZ_JBPXRQ010000018.1:0-58254 GCF_051842895.1 Cytobacillus sp. Hm23 | reverse complement strand
GTTGGAAGCTAGTCGACTGAAGACGTTTTTTTCTTCTGTTGAATAGCTGAAACGACTCGAGAGGCTAGGAGGCGGAGCTGGATAATATAAAAGCGGCAGGCGCATCGTTCATCCCCGACATCCACTAAAGCTCTTTCACTTGATGAGGCTTTTTGTCTTCTAGTCTTTTACCAATTACTCAAAGGGCTTATTCTTTTGAATAAATTCCTCAATTAACTCAATAGAAAATCCTTTACGGTACAGTGCTTGCTTCAACTTTTGCTCATATTCCCACCCGGTATATTTCTTCAGACGGTTGTTTATCTTGCTAGCTTGATGCTGTAACGCCTCCAACTCATTATTTTCTTCTTGACCAGTAATTTCTGAAATTTCTTCTATTACAATTTGTATAATGTCCCAATAGAACCCTTTTCGAACTAAAGTTTGTTCAATTTTTTGTTTTATGTTTAGAGTTGAAAGCTTAGCACTTTGTTTAGCTATTTTCTCAGCATGTTTCATTGCGTGTTGAATTTGCAACTCAGTAGTATACGTATTCATTGCTTTTCCTGCATATCTTGCTGAAATTCCTTTTTCTTTCAATTCTCTTTTTATTCTGTCAGGACCTTTTATAGACGCTTTAATTTGTGTTTGTACGTAAGACAACGCAAATTTCTCATCATCTACATAATTAGCTTCTTGTAACTTATGTACTACCTCTTGAATGATTTGCTCTTGAACTTCATTTTTTTTCAAATAATCATCAATTTCTTTAATCGACCTTATTCGATATGACAAATACCGTAATGCAACGTTATGAGCTTTTTTCACATCATCTGCAAACTGAATTTCTCCAACATCTAGCTCATCCACTTCTTTGCCTTTTGTAAGATTATATTTTATAAGAACATCTTGATCGACGCTAAATGCATATTCTTCACCTTTTCCTCGATCAAGATAAACATTATATCGCTCCGAGTTCTTCTTTTGCGTAACTATTTTTGTAATAAAAGCCAAACTTATCACCCCTCATTTAATTTTAGCAAAAAATTAGTGTTAAAAGGAGTATACGATTTATAATGAAGGAAATGGTATTTAATGGTTAGGAGTGAGCAGAGTGAAAATAGCTATTGCTGGTGGTACAGGATTTGTTGGTAAAGCAATTACGCAATATTTTGTTGATCAAGGACATGAATGCTTCATTTTAACTAGAAAGGAAAATCTAATCCATAATAATCCGCTTATACACTATGTGACATGGCTTAATGATGATTGTAACCCTGAGAGTCAGTTGAACGGAATGACTGCTTTTATAAACTTAGCAGGTGAGTCTCTTAATAGTGGTCGATGGACTGAAAATCGTAAAAAAAGAATTGTTAATAGTCGGCTCAATGCCACGAATGAAATAATTAGAATCATTACAAATCTAGAAATAAAACCTGATATCTTAGTAAATGCAAGTGGAATCGGTATCTACGGTACATCTGAAGATCTTACTTTTACAGAACAGGATGAAAACATCGGAACTGATTTCCTAGCAAAGACAGTTTCAGCATGGGAAAACTCGGCTAATGATTTACAGTCATATAATGTCCGAACAGTATTTGCTCGGTTCGGAATTATCCTCGGAAAAAGTGAAGGTGCATTACCTAAGATGACGACTCCATACAAGCTGTTTATCGGAGGGACAGTCGGTTCAGGAAAGCAATGGCTTTCTTGGGTTCATATTGATGATGTATGTCGAGCTATCGCTTACGTTATTAGTAATAAAAGCGTAAGCGGGCCAGTTAATATTACTGCCCCTAACCCCGAAACGATGAAAGGGTTTGGCATTAAAATAGGAGAAGCTTTGAGAAAGCCTCATTGGCTCCCTATGCCAGCTATCGCCCTTAAGCTACTTCTTGGCGAAATGAGTATGCTTATTGTTGAAGGACAGAAAGTTTTGCCAGATGTCCTTACAGCAGAAGGTTTTACATTTCGTTATCAGCATTTAGAGGATGCGTTGTCAGCACTACTAGTGAAATAGCTACTTACCATCACCTACAAGAAAAAGGATTCAATGATTTATGCATTGATTATCATATGTATGGTGAAACTAAAAATACATACCTTAAAAAGGGGGTTGAATGATGGTAGACAGAAAAAAAAGACGCGATAAGACAAAGAGCACATTAAGTAATGCCCAAGAAGTCTCATATGCTAGAGATTTCAAAATGGCTGATCAAGCTGGTGGATTCACAAGTAAACAAGCCCATCATTGACAAAGACTATGGAAAACAGCCCTGACAAAAAACTGTTATTTTATCATGCATATTTTACCTAAACCTGTTCACCCTATTAATGTTTGTTAAAGAATCTTATTTGTAGTGTTATTTAAGAGACTGTTATCGTTAATAAAGAGAAGTCGCTATGAATACTACATGTATACGGATTTAATTGTTAACAACAAAAAGGTCAACACAACGAAACAGCTTTACAGTTAAATTTGAAAGTTTAGTTCTTAAAATAATTAAAAGGAGTGATCGTATTATGGGTAGAAGTCGTGGACAAAATTCTCGAGATAAGAACAAGGCAGGTCTTCCACAAGTCCCTAAAAATTTGAAGTTTGATGGGATTAACGAGGAATTTTCACGAGAGTTGGCTGATCAAGAGGATTTAGAAGCTCAAGCCCGTGCCGATGCAGCAGGCATAAGACAAAGTAAAGCTAGACAAAAAGGTTAAGTGCTAAACGCTCTAACTCACAAATGGGTTAGTTTACTTTGATAAATCATACAAAAGGTCTGATCTTAACGGTACACTTTGTGTACTAATTAAAGGTTCAGACCTTGTAAACTTAAAGCAATTTTTTACACGACTATTTAGGTAATTGCTTAAAATTAATGCTCTCTTTTCCTTGTCGGTTTCTAACATAATTAATTACAAACCGATCGACACCCCAATAATAGCTTGCTGTCCCTACGCCTAATAATATAAATGCTACAGTATATAGAATCGGATTTGTACTAGTTGTTCCAGCTAATAAAAAATTTAGGTTCATAAATGCTCCTGCAATGAGTGCTGGAATAGTTGCAGCACCTAAGATTAGTCCTATGCCAACTAATAGTTCCCCCCAAGCTACTAAAAAGTTAAATAACCCTACATTAGGAACCGCCACATTTTCTAAAAATGTTGCATACCACCCTTGTACAGCTGGATGATCTCCTGAAGCTTTACCGATAGCACCTTGCAGATAACCAGACGCATCAAATTCACCTGTAACTTTCTCCCAACCTGCTTGTATCCATTGTACCCCTAACCAAATTCTAAGTAATGTCCATAAAACAGCCATTTTAGGACCCTTTATCCAAGACATCATTATTCAACTCCTTTGGTTTGTGAATGTTTTCACATGTAATCTTACTAAACCACTCAATATACGACTAAACCAATACCCTTGAAAAAGAGAAAGTTTATTATTTTATCTTCCTCATTTCTAATATATACCATTAGCATTATATCTACAATATAATGTAACATCATTTCACAGTTTCTTCATAACATCACTCAACTTGTTATATATTTTTCATTATGTACAACTGTACAAGTATAAGATCCTAGGAAACATAAGTGTATACGCTAATACATTATATTGCTTTTAATACATTTTCATTACTATAAAAATGTACTATTTTTTTCATTTCTAATAATTGTTTAATTGTAGTAGTATAATAGAGTTCAAGCAAACAAGAAAGGAACTACCAAGATGACTATTCAATATAAAATGATTGTACTTGATTTAGACGATACCTTGCTCAGAGATGATCAAACTATATCCCCCCGCACCAAAAATGCATTAATGATGGCACAAGAAATTGGCGTAAAAGTCGTTCTTGCTTCTGGACGGCCAACATTTGGAATGCTTCCAATTGCATCAGAGCTTCAGCTAGAAAAATTCAGAAGTTATATTCTGTCATATAATGGAGCAAAAATCATTGATTGCCATACAAAAGAAGAATTATATAGCAATGTACTTTCACCAGAAACGGCTCACCGTTTGTACGATTTAAGTGCCCGGGAAGAAGTTGCAATCTTAACGTATGTGGGAAATTCAATTGTGACAGAAACACCAAATAAATTTTCCGCCATCGAAAGTCAGTTAACAGGATTACCAGTGCAACAAGTAAGCAGTTTCAAAGAGGCAGTCAGTGATTCTGTCGTGAAAACATTAATGTTAGCAGAGCCTGAAAGGTTAATACAAGTAGAGAACAAGCTACAAGCTGAGCTAGCTGGGGAATTATGTGTCCTGCGATCAAAACCTTTTTTCTTAGAATTTACATCTTTAGGTGTTACAAAAGGAGCCAGTTTAGATTTCCTCATTAAGCAGCTCGGAATAAAGCAAGAAGAAGTGATCTCCTTTGGCGATAGCTATAATGACCTTACGATGATTGACTTTGCTGGTCTTGGCGTAGCCATGGGTAATGCTCCTGAAGACATCAAAGCAAAAGCAGACCTTGTTACCGATACAAATATGAATGATGGTGTAGCACAGGTTGTAGAGGAATATGTTATCAATAAAGTTTCACTCGTATAGAATACGAACTATCAGAGTGTATACACCCTATTCTTCGCCATATCACTGGAAGGTTCATTTCTTTAGATGATATGGCGAAGTGACATAGGTTGCAAGTTAATGAGCAGTGTAGTGTTCACACCCACTCTCTTTTTAATAGTGAATATGAGTAATGATCATAGTACTTCCCACGATATAAGTGTTTTTCACGATGGATTCCTTCATTTTGGAACCCTAAAGATTTTAGTAAATATTTAGATTGATCATTCTCTATCGCCACAAATGCATTAATTCTAATTAGATTCATATTGTTAAAGGCACTATCAATCGTAGTAGTCAAGGCTTCCTTCATATATCCTTGCCCCACAAATCAAGCCATAAATCATAGCCAATTTCCGCAATATGATTATAACGGTCCCAGCAATGGAATCCACATGTACCTAATTGTTGATTATCTTCTTTTCTAACGATACACCCTCTATTTCGACCTTTTGCCTCAGCATGACTATAATCTCTTATAAACTCTTTTGCATCATCCATACTCGTATACAATTCTTCATCATATAGATATTTACATACTTCTTCGTTACTAGAGGCTACTTACGCATTAGTTGTTCCTTTTCGTAAAAAGAACTAAACACGAATATGAATAACGTTTGGGGCATCTTTTCTTCTATAAAACGGTGACAATTTCAGAAAACCTTTTTGTTGTTGTAGTTTTGTATTAATAATAACTTTCCTTACGAAAAGAGCCTAACTAAATAGCTTATATACAAACGCTACATCTTTTTCATTTACTTGTCTTAAAAACAGTCTTTCCGTCTCTAGGTTGGAGAAATTTTTGTAATTACACATTCTATCATACCTACTCTTTCCTTCTTTCATTTCAATTTTTAACTAATAAAAATTCGTAACCGATATAATCGCACTCTAATGTAAAGCCAACACTTTCTGCTACAGCAATTGAAGGTTTATTCATTTCCATGCAATCCCAATAAGGCACGATATTATTTTTAAGACAGTGATTAGCAAATTGATGTGCTACTTTTTGCGCAAGCTTTTTTCCTTGATACGCAGTTAGTGTTTCAATAGCTATGCCATGAACGTTATGACCTACAAATCCTGATATACATAAACTGACAATTTTATTTTGATAAACAATACAATAACCAATTCCCTTATTAAAAAAATCAGTTAGTGTTTCCCAAAACTCCAAGATTTTAGCTTGTAAAAATTCAATGTTTTTAATAGGGACTTCTCTGTTATCTAACATAGATTTTGTCACTTTGATTGTCATATAATCTTGATCGACAGTTGGTTCATTCTCTAGTTTGAAGTGATCCTTTCGCAGCTTATATACTCTTTGATTCCAACTCACCAATTTTCTTCTTTTAAATACATTTTCTAGCCTCTTATTCCAATCAGAGTGTATCGCCATTGCCTCAAAGTAATCCAACCCTAATCCAACAGCTTCTGGTAAAATCTTAGTATCTATAAATTTATTAAGGTTCAAATTAAATTCTTCATTATGAGGGTTTCCAAAAAAGATAAATCCATCATTGTTCCCTAACCAAATAACCCCAGATGAAGGAGATATGGTATTATCTACAAATATGCGCCCTGGATTATTTCCTTCAATAATAGCTGAAGCCTCTACCTGTCCTTGTTCACTAACTAACGATTTACATTTAATAAAATCAACCTTATCTAATTCAGTAATTATAGCGTCTCCTCCTGTCTTACAATTATATCTGCATCAATAAAATGATATATATAAGAAATTAGTATAATTGTTTTTTACCTCGCTATAATTGTTGCTTTTCGTAATACGAGTTAAACTCGAATATAACTACCATTCTTTGCATCTTTTCTTTCTCAGTAACAAAATTTACGAGAAGCGTCTTTATATAAAATATTTTCTAAGTATTATCTCTCTAGTTAAAAAGCAAAACATGAAGGAAACTAGTGAAGACTCTGCCCTAACTAATTAAAATGACCCCACCTGTATAGGTTAGGGTCATTAGATAAATAAGGCTCTTTTCATAAACTTTGTTGTATTTGAGACTAATATAAAACAGCAATAAATAATTTCATGCAATTGATCTCATTTGAAAAGATACTACGAATGCTTTGTGTATTCGTATTTATTTCTTAGTACGAAAAGAAATAATCAAGTCGAAAACAGCTAGCTGAAAAAACCTAACCATAAAATTACCAAGGTAACGGCTCATTTTTAAGTTCTTTCTCCCAAAGGTGTCGGATTTGTTTTACATCCTCTTCCGACAATACCATCTCAGTTGCTAATACGTTTTCTGTCAATTGCTCAATATTTTTACACCCTGGGATTACGGTTGATACTTCAGACCTAGCTAGAATAAAACGTAAGGCAGCCTGTGCCATAGTTGCTCCATCAGCTGTTAAAAATGATAGCTGAGTCAATAAGTTTGCTCTTGTTTCAATTTGTTCTTTCGACCAACGGCTGCGTACACCTTCAAATGTACTATGTGCATTATATTTGCCAGAAAGCCAACCAGAATCTAGTGGGACTTTAATAATAAGGCCAACACCTTTGTCTTTCGCTAGTTGAAATGCTTTTGCAGGCTCCTGATGGAAGATGTTATACATGACTTCAATCACTTGGCTGTTTGTTGTTTCTAGTAATTCAAATAATTCACGGCTGGAATCAACCGATGCACCATAAGCACGTATTTTTCCTTCTTCTTTTAAACATTCTAGCAATTCATAATGTGGACTATTTCCATTTAGAAATTCAAATGGCGGATTATGCAATAAGATCGAATCGACATAATCAGTATTTAAACGTTTTAAGCTAGCTTCAAGAGATTGTCTTAATAAACTCACATCAAAATCTTGAACATTATTAGGATGGTGACCAAATTTAGTATTAATAATTACTTGATCTCGCTTGCCCTCCAACGCTTTGCCGAGTAACTCTTCGCTTTTCCCTAACCCATAGTTAGGAGCTGTATCAAAAAAATTACAACCTTGACTAATTGCTTCATGAATTAGTTGAACCGCATACTTTTCACTCATTTCCCCCCAATCTTGTTTGTTGCCTAATTGCCATGCACCGAAGCCTACCTCTGATACTTGTATTCCTGTCTTCCCTAGCTCTCTATAGTTCATATTAAATCACCTTTCATTCTATTAGGCTCTTTTTCGTAGGTTTGTCGAATATAACAAGAAAAACGGGTGAAAGTACTATTATTTCACGTATAGTTACTTTCTCCCGATTTATTATTAACTCTATATGATAGCCCCAGTTGTTTATATAAGTACTGTTGTAATTGAATGCTCTGGTAATACTAGCTCTGAATGTTTACCATCTAATAAAATACTAATTCTTTCATCTTTGTCAGTAGCGTTCATCATTACTACTGCAATTGAACCGTCTTCATTTTGAAATGCAACTGTTTGTAGTGAATCATTATTTAATTCATGTCCAATTCTTGTTGCATTTGACTTAACGTATTTACTGAAATGACCAATATAATAATATGAGCTATTATAATGAACTTCACCTGTTTTTGTATTAACGATAATAGGTGCATCACAATAATTACCTACATGATTTGGCCCACCTTGTTCATTTAGCACGATATTCCAGTCAAGCCAGCCTTCAAGCCAATTATTAAAATCACCAATCATATTGCGAGCATAACGTTCCCCTGTATGCCATGCACCAAGCTGTACGCCACCTTCGATACATCCTTCTGTAAAAATAAGATGCTTATCAGGAAAATCATCATGAATTTTTGATAAGTTTGCAAATTCCTCTGAAACATACCAATGGATGCCTGTTCCCCAAATATAATTTGCAGCACCAGAATCTGAAAGAATTGTTTTTGCACGTTCATATGCAATATCCCTGTTATGATCCCAAATGATAATCTTTTTGTGCCCTAGACCTTCTTCTTCCATTGTAGGACCTAGATAATTTTTAACAAAATCTCTTTCTTCCTCAGCAGTATAACGACATGAATCCCAAACCTGAGTAGCTTCTGGTTCATTTTGGACAGTAATACCCCAAATGTTAATACCTTCTTCTTCCATTGCTTTAATATATTTTGTGTAATAAAGAGCCCATGTTTTGTAGTATTCTTCTTTTAATTTGCCCCCATGATTCATGTCATTATTTGTTTTCATCCACGCTGGTGGACTCCAAGGTGAAGATAGTATTGTCAACTCTTCACCTCTTGAATTAATAGCATCCTTAATTAATGGAAGAACATATTTATGTTCACGATCAATTGAAAATGTTGTCAATTCTTTATCATTTTCTTCTACATACGTATAGTTCTCAAGTGCAAAATCACAGCTATGGATATGTGTTCTTCCAAGTGAGTACCCTAAACCCTTCTCAGGATGAAAATAGCTTTCAATGATGCTCCTACGTTCTTCTTCTGGAATTTGGGACAATGTATAAGCAGCAGCCTCTGTAAAGGCTCCTCCGAATCCAATGATTTTTTGATATTTTGTACTTTTGTCAATCGTTAGGACATTATTAGACTTCGGTTGACCAGCTAAAAGCTCTATTGTTCCTTTATCTTCAAAACGCTCGTTACTGTTCTTTGCTGTTTGTATGACTTTCATTTGCATAGTATTTACACCTCAAATTTAGTTTAAATGTACGTCTATTTTGTTAATATTTCCTTCACGGATTAGCAGTGCATATTGCTCTTCCACCTTCTCACCTTGTACTTCGACAGATGAGCTATCACTGTGTAACACATACTTTGTTATTTTTGCACCGTTCTCACCAAATGTATCCTTGCGATTCGGGTTATGATAAGTAACTTTTGTCTTCCCTAAGAAAGTAAATTC
The DNA here is from genome assembly GCF_051842895.1 of Cytobacillus sp. Hm23. Lineage (NCBI taxonomy): Bacteria > Bacillati > Bacillota > Bacilli > Caryophanales > Bacillaceae > Cytobacillus > Cytobacillus sp. Hm23. The sequence goes on along the minus strand of NZ_JBPXRQ010000018.1, from coordinate 48,884 downwards.
AACTTGATTATAATTATCAAATAGCCATTCTGGAAGTATAGGCTGTAGCGTTAACATCAATTGCCCTTCCTCGACAGTAAATAATGTTTTACCTGTCATCATCATTTGCCACATCGTTAAATATTCAGCTGTTGTTCCACTTAATCTCGCTACAAATCCTTGTCCGTGTACAGTTGGATCTGGATTACAACTACTAGCAATAAATGATGAATGCTCTAGGACACTTCTTCCATACACCTCAGGATTCATAAATGGTGGCAAGGCAGTTCTTAAATCCTCGAAAAACTCAACATATAGACCTGCTTTTAATGCACTCAGTATATACTTGAACTCCATATGCATAAAGATAGATTCACGTTCTAGCCAACCAGGGGTAAATGCTCTAGAACGACCAATTTCGAATGTTTCATCTTCAAGTGAGCTTGATGTTTTGTACATTTTCAAGTCTCGGTCAAACATGTCAGAAGCCTTCACTTTTGTATAAGTATCTGATGCTTCTTGTTTTGTCATACTCTTTAATGCTCTTGCAGGACCTTCTAAGAAATGTGGTAATGTGTGAACCGTAAATGACGTTACTTCTACTAGCTGTTGACCTTTGTCATTAAGAAGTAATGATCCATCAGCTGCCGTTCTCACAACATATTGTTCTGCCTCAAAGTAGAAATATGTTGGTACGAGACCATTTCCAAGCTCTTTCGCTTTAGTGATCCCCTTCTGTATTTTAGTTAAATAAATCGTGACCATTTCCTCTATAGAAGCTAAAGAAACAGCTGCTTCTTCCCCACTAAAGCCTGAGCGAATAGCTTCTCGATACTGTTCGCGTGCAAATGTAACAGCATTCCAATAATGATAATCATCTACATTATTTGTTATAGACTCATTTATTGCCTTGTTCACACTTTCAAATAATTTATGCACTTCAACTGGAAGTGAAATCGAGCTCTGTTCAGATGTTGCAGCAGCAACCTTCACAAATTGGAGCAGTCGTTTCAATTCAAATGTCTCACTCATACCTGATCCAAAAAGCCCTGGCAAGCCGTTCATTGAATCATTCCAACCTGGCTTGTTAGCCTCCATCTCAACTCCCATGCCGTATGGATCTAATGTAGCAAATTTCACGAGGCTCAAATTAAATAATTTCACAAACAAGTTTGTTGTATATTCTTCTCCACTTTTCGTTGTTAACCAATTTCCACTTGAGGCTTGTTCTTCTTCAAGTATCGCTCCATACTGTCGAACTTTATCGTTCGCAAGTACGTACTTTTCAGACCTTGGCTTGACGAACACAGGGCTATAAAAATATTTATATGATTGGTCTTTAAACAGTAAGGAAGCTTTATTTTCTGGGAATATTTTTAAATAGTTTTCTATTAAATCAAGGTTGTACGTCCAGTGATCCATCCAATAACCTTCACCAAATTCAGCTTCAATATTTTGTTTACTTTTAGAAAGTATGACCGTTAAAAATCCATCTAGAGAAGTTGATAGAGACAGTTGTTTATCTACAATTGTTTGTAATACATCGCCTGGTGTGAACGTCTTATTTAGCTTTTGCTTCATAAATTGACTATCTTCTAGAGAAGTAAACAACTCGCTTAGCCACTCCATATCAGTGTTATCAACTAACTCAAAGCTTGCACCTTTTACTACTAATGGGTTGTAACCGTCAGCTTGGACAAGGCTCATAAATAGCTTAATATTGTAATCCCCAACCTCTGGATGGAAGAATACATCATTTCTTCTATTTTGATTCACATCACGAAAATTCCCGTTTCCTTGAGAGAAAAATTCTGGTGCAAGGGAGAAAAAGTTATAATCTCGTTCTAAATCTCCATGCTTACGAGAGTACACGTAGTAAACAAATGGATTTTGATCAGTTCCAAGTGTAATCGGGTATCCTCCACGTAAAATATTATCTAAATAGCTTTGCTTGCTGTATGCATCAAATAACGGATAAGCAGTTTTAGTCGTAACATCTTCTGTAATATCATTCACGATCGTTTTTGCTTCTTCATATTTTAAATTAATAAATTGGGAAGTAACGATCTCATCTTTTTTGTTATTAACAATTTCTATGTCGTTCACATGACCAATGATTGTATTTAAGACAACGTTTTCATTTGGTTGCAACGAAGCCTCAAAAGCAGAGAATCCACACGGCACTTTGTTGCTTGTAATTGGAGTCTTATCCACTAATTGCGAAACAGTATACTGTTCAAACATATTAGGATATGACATTGAACTATTGTGACCGAAGATTAAATTTCCATCTACAATAGGGGATAACAGCTCACCATCATTTACAAAGCTTAAATAAAAATGACCCTTTGTAATTTCTTCAACTTCTGCAGTATCATTAGTTGATGAACGTACACGATAATATGGGATGTTATTCTCAAGATTAAATACATCCATCCAGCTTTTTAGCGTATTACCAACTGCTTTATAAGCTGCATCATCTATTCCAAATGGAATAATTGCTGGAAGGCCATCAAGAACTTCCATTTGCACCGCTTTGTCAGAAATGTTCTCAATCTCAACTTTACGGATTAATGCACCAAAGTTTTCATTTGGAAGAGTGAAATATGTGACTACCGTTTTAATTCCACTTACTTCGTTAATCTCTTCAATCTTTAATTCGTTTTCTTTTATTTTCATGCTCCTACCTTTACCATTCGAACCCCCATAGGAAGAGAACGGCTCAATGATAGATTCACCAGCTTCACTTTTAACCTTAATAAATGTACGAAAACCATTCATTGATACGCGTTGGTATGCTTGATTTGCCGGAAAAAATTCTGTAATCGCATGGTTTTTATCTTGAACACCAAAAGACACCATTGCTTGTCCACGATTTACATAAAATGCCCACATCGGAACACCGTACAGACCTGCTACCCCAGGTAAGAAACTTGAAAAGTTTTTTGCGTTATCGTAATCTTGAATGACAAAATAGCCTTCATTATCAAATTTGTATTTTTCCATAATTAACACCTCAATTAATGTTATTGAAATTACTTGTCCCCATAGTACAAAATATCGTAGACCTCCATTTTGTACATACCTACTAGTCGTAGGAAAAATTCCTTTTCCTTCAACCATCATTTTTATTTCTCATCATTATTTTACCTTTGCTATAAGCACATCTTTAGATATATAATTTTGTATTCGGTTACAAAATTTTAGGGAAAGCTATAAACCTATAATAATTAAGAGAAATAACGAACTATTTTGTTCAGTTAATCACTGTTTACATAATGATTTTAAGGAATATTTAAAAGTCAATTTATTTTATTTTTTCACGATATTCCTTTGGTGATATGCCTTCAATTTCACGGAAAACTCGTGTAAATTGTTTTGGATTCTTATAACCTACTTGTTTACTAATTTCATAAACCTTTTCTCCAGTATCTACCAAGAGCAATTTTGCCCGGCGAATGCGTACCTTTTTTAAATAATCAACAAAATTAAGCCCTGTGTATTCTTTAAAGACATGACTGAAGTATGAATAATTTAAAGAGATATAATTCGATACTACAGCCAAATTTAAATCCTTATGAAAATTATCTTCAATATACTGAAGTGCCTTATCCATATACTTTTGTTCAGAATAAACAGATTTAACTTGTTTAATATATTCATGTAAACGCATCGTCAAATCTTCAATCGCATGAAAATACTGATGGAAATCGTTAAAATTGTATATATCTGCAACTTTGTGAACGAGCTGAAAATTCTCAATAGATTCTTCCCCAAGCTTTGCAAAAGATTTCTCGAAAACAAGTGTATTCAACTTTTTACCTATCGTTTCCATGTAACTAATATCATATTTTGATATTTTTTCGTAATCAAGAACAGCAAAAAGAAGTGTTTTAATTTCTTTTTCTCTCTCTGTCCCTAACATATTCGATATTTTATTAATTGCTTCTATAGGTGGCGCAATATTTTCTTTCCTATTTTTTATTTCTTTATACAAAATCACTTGCCTTTGAGGAAATAAAAACTGATATTTCACAGCATAGCAAGCTTCAAGATAGGACTTCTTCAAGTGCTTAATCTCTGCTCTCTTCTCACTTACACCAATAGAAAATGAAGGATATTTTTCTTTCTTAAATTGATCTTTTATAAAAGTAAATATACTCTCATTTCCTGTTATAACTACCGTATGACCGTCCTTATCTAAAAAACAAAAAATATCATCAGCATCATTTTTACGATATGTTGTGATTTGGTTTCTTATATGTTGAAGAAAGTCTTCTCCTTTTATTATGCGATCTTGTTCAATCACACCTACGTAAAAACCATTCGGAAAAACATTAATGTTCATTTTTGTACAAATGTGCTGAACTTGTTCCTCTTGTATATTTGGATTTAATAAAATGTAATTTAATTGACTCGTCCGAAAATCATCTAAATGTTGATGTAAAGCTAAGCGATTTGTAGCCAGTTCATCAATTGTATGTTGCAATGCTTCGAACAATTCTTGACGATTTACTGGTTTTAATAAATAGTCTCTAACTTTACATTTAATCGCTGCTTTCGTATATTCAAAATCATCATAGCCACTTAAAATAAATAGGATCGGCTTATCTTCACTCGTATGAAGCTCTTTTATAAGTGCTACACCATCCATCCGAGGCATTTTTATATCTGTAATCAATATGTCAATGCTATTTTCACGAGTCAATTCTAATGCTTCTACTCCGTCAGCAGCAACCATTGTATCGATGAAGTTAGAGAATTTCCTCTTGATCATCGCTTGAATACCTAATCTAATATTCTTTTCGTCATCTACTATTAATAACTTATACATTGTAGTTACCTCCCAGATGAGTTAACACGGTATTTTAATCATTACTTTTGTATGCTGCCCTTTCACACTTTGAATTGACATCCCGTATTCGTTTCCATAATGTATTTTAATTCTTTCATGTACATTTCTAAGACCGATACCGCTTCCATTTTCAGTTTCTTCTGCGCGTGATGAAGGTAAGCTTATCTTCTCATGCAACTCAGCAACTTCTTCTTGCGTCATACCTATCCCATTGTCCGTTATTTCAATATAAATATTTTTCATTTCAACCGAAGCTCTTATATCAATGATTCCTTGTTTGTTATATATGATCGGTGAAATTCCATGTTTAATAGAATTTTCAACGATAGGCTGTAAGGACATTTTTAACACTTCATGTTCTTTCAATTCTTGTGGGATCGTCAGTGTTAATGTAAGACGATTATCCAGACGTAAGTTCATAATATCAACATAGTTTTGAATATGGCTTAACTCTTCAGATAAACTTACAAAATCGTTCTTCCATTTTAAGTTATAGCGCATAATATCACCTAATGATGTGACAGCATCAGATACTTCGAAATTGCCTTCAATTTCAGACATCATCTTAATATTTTCTAACGTATTATAGAGAAAATGGGCATCTATTTGAGTTTTTAATGACCTTAATTCTGCTTCTTTTGTAATAGCTTGTTTGTTAACTGCATCTGCAATTAAACTATTAATTTTTCCCAGCATATTACGGAAATGGTTGGCAAGTTCTCCAAATTCACTACGTTCATCTACTGTAACATCCACTTCAAAATTTCCTTTTTCAACTTTTTTCATCGACTCAATAAGTAAATACATATTTTTCAATAAATAAGAAATTAATTTATACGTGATAATAGACAAGATTATTACTAAAAGGATAATACCGCTTAATACTAGATTTCTCGTTTTAGTTGTTTCAGAATATATACTTTCAAGAGATGTAATACTTAACATGTAACTGTTTAACTCATCCATATATGTCGACACTGCGAGGAATCGTTTTTCATTATTCATAAATTGAAAGGATGAAGTTAACTGATTATCAGTTCCAACGAACTTCTCTCTTAATTCATTAATATTCAAATTATTTTCTTGAATAAACGGATTAAAAGGATTGTGAACTAGATTCAAGTTTTGGTCAAATACAACAATTGCAGACTCATTTTCATTCACATTACTAAACATTTTCGGAAAAAAATTCTCTTGCAGCATACTAATTTCAATAATCGCTAAGTGTTCACCTTTAGGGTATTCTAATTCTCTTATAACAGAAATTTTCGCATCACTAATGTTGAGAGAGCGATTAAGAATGTCAACGTTATCATTATCAAACCACCAAAGCTCTATGCCATTTCGGTTCATTACTTCCTCAAACCATGGCTTATTGTTTATACGACTTTCATCAAATATAATTGGCCACATTTCCTTAATATTAGGGTTAGCTGTATAAATACGGATATCATTAATATTAGGGTTATTAAATTGTAACTTAATAATATTTGAAAACACATTCGACTTAAAATCAAGTAAATCGGTCGTATTACTATCATGGTTTTTTTTAATAAAATCAAAAAACTCACGATCTGAAATGACAATTTCGGCCGTTCTTCTCATCGTTTCAATATGGTTCATAATATTGATTTTCTCTAATTCTAGTAAATGCTCTTGCTTTTTTGTTGCGTCTCTAATTGCACTGTTAGAGATTTGTTCAGTGTAATATAGCGTAAATGCGATAACTGGGACCATAATAATAACTATATAGAGTATAATTAATTTCGTTTGTAATGATAATGAACGGTGATTTAACCGATAGGATGCTATTTTCCTGAAAATTTTCATCTGTTACACATCCCAAAAAATGATAGTTATTTATATTATATAAGATTTTATTATAAAAAAGTGTGACAACTTCATTAGAAATGAAAATCTACCATAATTTTCAGCTCGTACCCCCTACGTTCCACCTATAGGTATGTGGAATTTACTTTCTTCAACTAGTAAGCGACATAGAAGGCAACAACAATGAAAGCACTATTATATAGGTTTTCATGGGCAACATGTTTAAATAATTGGAGATAGCTAAACAAATTTTAAAAAGATATCTTCATTCAAAGAATAAGCTTATATAGCTGGCTCTCGCCTTCTAAAAATACAACATAAATATTGACTCATAGCTTCGAGTGAAAATGATAATTTTGCTTTGTAGAAGAATTCTTAAACCATTTTGATTCACCTTTGGCAGTTTACGCATAAATTGTTGCTTTAGAAATAAGCTGTTATCGTATAGAGTGTTGATTTTCACTATAAAAATTAACAAGTAAACAACTAAATTTCATGGAATCTTTTCTTCTATAAAATGACGACTGTTGAGTAAAACGACATCTTTATCTTCTATTTTATTTACCGAAAGAGCCTTTTGTTTTCAAAGATTTTACCATCATGTAATGGTATAAAGAAAGACAACCGTCACTCCCCCCTGTCTAAAAGAAAGAAAAAAACTGCTTACAAAGGGTAATTCCTTCGTAAGCAGCTTTTTTACTCTTTTATTATTATTTTGAAGCTTCGATTTTCGCTTTATTTTCTTCATATATTTTTTGTTGGTAAGCTTCAACTTTGTCTTGTCCTAAATCATCACGTTTCTTTAAGAACGCGTCAAAAATCTCATCGAATTCTTTATCAGATTCTGCAAGAATTAATTTTGGTAATGTTTTACCCCACTCTTGTGCAATCTTATTAGCCGCTACACCTTCTTCTGAGGTACCTGTTGGATTCATACCATCAAACTCAGCAAAGCTAACTGTTTTCCCTCTTGTCCAATCTTCCATTTGTTTGAAAGGTGCTACAGCTGGTGGCATCCAAGGAAGAGTCATATTTGTATCCATAAGCATCCAATATTTATGTGACGCTCCAATTTCTAAATCAAATTTAGCACGGTCAGTATCTAATAACTCTTGAACATCAGCTGTGAACTGAGGTTTTCCGTCAACAACCTCATATGTTTCACCTTCTATACCTAGGAAAGTATCTTTTTGACCTTCTTCACTAATTAAATAGCTCAAGAAGGCAATCGCTCTCTCAGGGTCTTCTACTTCTTTAGAAATTAACGTTATTGTCCATCCAGAGATACTGTCTCCAGCAAGTGTTGGTTCATCACCGTTTGAGTTAGCTGGTCCGTCTACAGCTATATATACGCTGTCAGGGTCTTGAGCATATAATGCTTGCTGTTGTGCAGCCATATCACTACGTTGATATAACATTGCAAAGTATCTACCTTGTGCAATTTTTTCTTCCATTTGTGGGCGTTTATCAATAAAGATATCGTCAGCTAGTAAACCTTTGTCACTTGCTTCTCTAAATGTTTTTAACCAAGCTAAGTATTCAGCATCTGTTCGACGGTCATATACTTCTCCATCTTTTTCCCAAGGAATTGCTAAAAAATTTTGTAAATAACCTTCTAATGAAGAGTTACCTACATCTGTAAACTCATTTAACCCTAGTGGAATTAATGGTGCGCCGTTCACTTCAGGGAATTTCTCTTTTGCTGCTTCAAGAGCATTTAAGAATCCTTCTGGAGTGCTCATGTCAGGGCTACCAATTGCTTCATACATATCTTTTCTAACTAAGAACGTTTGGTTTGATGATTTAAACTCACTATATTTTTCAAAGTCTTTCGGTGAAGATGATGCATTCGGATAGCCGTAAACGTTTCCATCTTCTTGTTTATACCATTCAAGCTTCGCACCATCTGCTACTTTAAAGAAGTAAGGATCGTATTGGTCAGCTAGCTCATTTAATGGAAGAACTAATTCTCCTTCAATCATTTGCTTGACTGCATCTTCCCACCAACCAATTGTAATAAAGTCAGGTATTTTTCCAGAAGCAATCATCGTATTCATTTTTTCAATTTCATTACCTGCTGGCGCAAGGAAGTTAATCGATACTCCAGTTTTATCTGTTACATATTTTGAGATAGCATCTTCTCCCCATTTATGAGCAAACCATGAGAAGTTTACATACCAATCAAACTCTATCGGAGATGTATCAGCCTGCCATGCAGGTTCATCAGCAGTTCTTGTCGTTTTTTCTCCTTCGTCTTTCTGGGAAGCGGTTTCATTTGTTTCCTTACTTCCACATCCTGCAATAATGGAAAGAAATAGTGCTAACACTAATAATAATGATAAGCCCTTTAAAGAAAATACTCTTTTCATAATAAACCCCTTTCTTTTCCTTTTATAAGTTAGAATCTGTTTATGATACTCGTTAGTTAAATACTTTCATAAAGAAAGAGGAACAATTTATTCTATCATAACATCCATTCCTCTTTCTATTAAGTACTCAGTACCATTCAGAGTCCAATATATTTAAATATCTTTTTTAAGTAAAAAGATATTCAAAACAAAATCATATTACCCTTTTACTGATCCAATTAACATTCCTTTAACAAAGTATTTTTGTAGGAATGGATATACTAGGACGATAGGCAATGTCGTAACGACCATCGTTGCTAGTTTAATAGATTGTGATGTAACAGTTCTTGTCGTTATGCCACCAGGCGCATTAGCTAACATCTGATTAGAACTGGATTCAGCTACTACCCTATATAAATACGTCTGTATCGGCTGTAAGTCAGGATTATTAACAAATATTACCCCTGCAAAGTAGTCGTTCCATTGATAAACACCTTGGAATAAGGCTATCGTCGCAATAACAGGCATTGACAACGGAATAATGACTTTAATAAATATCATAAAATCATTGGCACCATCCATTTTTGCTGCTTCCTCTAGTGATGGTGGTAATTGTCTAAAGAAAGAGACGAAAATAATAAGGTGGAAGAAATTAAACAATGTCGGGATAATGTATACGAGAAAATTATCAAATAAGCCAATATCTCTTATTAATAGGAAGTAAGGGATTAAACCTCCGTTAAAGAACATCGTAACAACACCGATAAACATGTATATCTTTCTACCAGTTAAATCTTTTCTCGAAAAAGCATACGCTACCATAGCGGTAAAAAACACATGTGCAATTGTTCCAATGACTGTCTTGGCAATTGTAACTCCAAATGATGTAACGATACCTTGGTTAGAAAATACTGCTGCATAGTTTTCTAGCGTAAATTCTCGTGGCCACCAGTAAATTCCTCCTTGCATCGCATCGACACCGTCATTTAAAGAATTTACGATTACATACCAAATTGGGTAAATGGTGATAAAACATATGAACAGCATTAATAATAAGTTAAAAGTATCAAAGATATATTCGCTTTTTGTTCTTCGATTCAATTTAAATAGCTTTAACATAAGTCAGTCACCTCCTAGAATAACGTTGTTCCGTCTAGTTTTTTAGTAATCTTGTTTGCACCTAACAACAATATGAAGGCGATGACTGCTTTAAATAACCCAATTGCTGCTGCATAGGAGAAACGACCATTTTGGATACCCGTTGAATACACGTAAATATCTATTACATTACTAGCGCTTTCATTTAATTGATTACGTAATATTAAAATTTGGTCAAAATTTGAATTTAACACACCACTGACAGCTAGGATAAATAAGATTGTAATCGTTGGACGAATCGATGGTAAAGTTACGTGCCACATTCTTTGCAAGCGACCTGCCCCATCAATTCTCGCAGATTCGTATAGCTCAGGGGAGACACCTGCGATTGCTGCTAAATAAATAATCGCTGACCAACCTAGCTCTTTCCATATATCGGATGTGATAACAATTCCCCAAAAGTATTTCGGATCAGCTAAATAACTTACTCGCTCATCGACGATTCCTAAACCTAGTAGAATATCATTAATAAATCCGATATCAGCTAACCATGTTGTGACAATTCCGCCTAACACAACCCACGAAAGGAAGTGAGGTAAGTAGGTAATTGTTTGAACTGCTTTTTTGAACTTTAATGACGTCAGCTCATTTAATAATAGTGCGAAAATAATCGGTAATGGAAAACCAATAAATAGTTTAATTAAACTAATTCCAAGTGTGTTTTTAAGTACATTTACAAATTCCTCATCTTGCAAAAATTCCTTGAAATGCATTAAGCCGACCCAAGGTGCTTCTGCAATCGATTTAATAATACTGTACTCTTTAAAAGCTATAATTGCCCCATACATAGGGATGTAGTTAAATATAAACATCCATACGACTCCGAGAAGAGCCATGACTTGTAAATATTTTTGTGAAATTATTGTTCTGGATACTTTTTTTACTTTTTCTTTTTTTGTACTGGTGATAATGACTTCCTCAGAAGCTTGGTCAATTTTTGCATCCATATGTTCACCACCTCTTATACTCGATGTGTTCTCTCTACATATATTGTAAGAAATGTTTTCGCTCCTTTTAAGTAAGGAAATTTTGTATTAGGTCACATTATTTTAGATATACATACCCTCAAAAGGATTGATATGAAAGCAATGGAATCGTTTTCTTAAATTGTTCACATTTTATAATTTTCATCTTCTATGTTGTTTATTTTTTACTAAATCGTTTTCGTCAAGGCAATAATCAAGGGCACAAAAAGGACAAGTAACCTGTTACTTGTCCTAGTAATAAACATATGATTCTACAGGAACGTTGTAGATATTTTTCAACTCTAATCACTTAGTAGAATGACTTACCAAAGCTTGGTATGAATTTGTTGCTGATATTGTTTAAAAGCAGAGGAATTCGAAGACACTGTTCTTTTTTCCATCAGTTGATTAAAACGAATCATTTTTTCATTTAACCTATTTGTTAATTTGATTTTGTCGTCTTCATTTTGAGTTGATGCAATCAACTGTTCGATTGTCATCATTTCTTTCTTTAATTCATCTGCTTCCTGCATCATTCCAGCATTTTTTAACATCTTATAGCTCATACGGAGGTGTTCTGGTATATGTGATAAATCTTCTAAGACTAGGGGCTTTCCCTCACCCGGAAGGTGCTTAAAATCCCCGTCGCTATATGCCCGTTTTATTTTATCTTCGGCAATGATTGATACAATATCCATACTTTATCCCTCCTTTGTGTAATAATTCTTTATATTCTTATTATATCTTATAAGCTCCCTCATGTTTACTTATTTAATTTTAATTTTGCTAACGCTTCAGCTAAGGCAGGGTTTTTCAAATCATCACTTTGTTTATTTTGTTTCTTTAAATAGTTCGATACTTCTCGTTTCGAAACATTTTTATTTTTCGAGCTTTTTTTACGTTCATTAAAAGTAGATAGTTTTTCACGATGACCGCAGTTACAGACAAAAATTTGTCCTTCTCCTTCTCCACGTAGCTCTAGTTTTTTTCGGCAGTTCGGGCACCGTGCATTCGTTACTTTTGAAACATTCTTCCGATGACCACATTCACGATCTTGACAAACAAGCATCTTCCCTTTCTTTCCGTTTACCTCTAGCATTGGTTTTCCACAATCAGGGCATTTTTTTCCTGTTATATTATCGTGCTTAAATTTCTTGTCACTATTTTTTATCTTATGAACAACATCCTTTGCGTAATGTTTCATTTCATTTATAAATGCTGTTTTTTGGAGTGACCCTTTTGAAATAGCCTCTAGTTTTTGTTCCCATTCTGCTGTAAGTTCCGGTGATTTTAAATCTTCAGGAACTAAGTCAAGCAGTTGTTTCCCTTTGGAAGTAATAAAGATACTTTTCCCTCTTTTTTCTATTAAAAAGCTATTAAATAGCTTTTCAATAATATCTGCTCTTGTAGCTACCGTACCAAGTCCACCAGTTTTTCCAATTGTATTTATTAATTGTTTATCGTTCTTTGTCATATACTTTTTAGGATTTTCCATTGCAGACAATAAGCTCGCTTCAGTGAACGGTTCAGGAGGTTTCGTTTCTCCTGTTGTTTGAGACACTGCTGTTATTTGCAATACATCTCCTTTTGAAATGCTAGGTAACGTTTGTTCAGAAATAACATCGTTTACTTCGTCATCAAATTGGTTTTCATAGACCTCTTTCCACCCTTGGTTTATAATACGCTTCCCTTTGGCAATAAATTGCTCACTAGCAATTGAAGTAACTATTGTTGTTTGTTCATATTCAAATGGAGGGAATAGTACAGCTAAAAACCGTTTCACTACTAAATCATATATCTTTCTCTCTTTGTCACTCAGTGAGCTTAACATAGCTGATTGCTCAGTTGGAATAATGGCATGGTGATCAGAAACCTTACTATTATCAACAAAAGATTTCTTCGACTTAATCGGTTGTTTCAATATTTTCATTGCTAATTTTGCATATGGCTGAACACTACAAGCATCAACTCTATCCTTTAATGTTGCCACAATATCTGTAGATATATATCTTGAATCTGTACGTGGATATGTTAATAATTTATGCTGTTCGTACAGCTTTTGCATTATAGACAGCGTTTCTTTCGCAGAATATCCAAAGCGCTTATTAGCATCTCTTTGTAGTTCAGTTAAATCATACAGCTGTGGTGCATAGCTCTTTTTCGCTATTTTATTCACGTCCACAACTTGTGCATATTCATTTTTTACTGCTAAAAGAGTGTTTTCACATTTATCTTTAGAAAATGTTTTAGTGTCCTTTGTTTTATTATCTAACCACACTAGTTTCAAATGATTCTTCGTTACTGCTTGAATTCCATAATATGTCTTTGGATTGAAGTGACGAATTTCTTCTTCTCTTTTTGCAATCATTGCAATTGTTGGTGTTTGCACTCTTCCACAAGACAACTGAGCATTAAATTTTGTCGTTAATGCACGCGTTGCGTTAATACCTACATACCAATCAGCTTCAGCACGGGCTACAGCAGAAGCATATAGGTTTTCATAACCTTTTCCATCCCTTAATTTACGAAAGCCCTCTGTAATAGCCTTATCTGTAACAGATGATATCCAAAGGCGCTTGATTGGTTTATTAATACGTACTTTTTCAAGAATCCACCTAGCTACAAGCTCACCCTCTCGACCAGCATCTGTGGCAATAACTACTTCCTTAACATCTTTCCTATTTAATTGTGCCTTTACAGCATTAAATTGCTTACTCGTCTTTTTAATAACTACGAGCTTTGCACGGTTAGGAAGCATTGGTAAATCTTCTAATTTCCATGACTTATATTTCACGTCATATGCTTCTGGATCAGCTAATGTGACTAAATGACCTAGTGCCCATGTGACGATATATTTATCTCCTTCAAAAAATCCATTCCCTTTTTTCTGACATTTTAATACTCTTGCTATATCTCTGCCTACTGAAGGCTTTTCGGCTAATACTACAGTCTTACTCATCAAAAAATCCTCTCTTTGTTTGCTACCTTTTAGTTTAACATATTTGCTAATAGCATTTCTCTGTATGGTCACCGCACTACGATACAAAATATATAGCTAATACCATTCTGCTATTATTTCCGAACATACAACTGAAACATTCATTTACATTACAAGTTTAACAGAATACACTGGCTATCCATTGTATCGTATCAAGCTACTTACACTTTCTAAAGAAGCTATAACGATTAAGCCCCTTTACCTTAAGCACTTGGCTGTAAGTAAAGGGGCAAATATAATTAATCTTAGTGAATTATGCCGATGAAATGCCTAATTGTTTAATTTCTTTTAGCCATGTTTGTCTTTTGTCATCTGTTGATTGGCTTATAGGTCCGATTGTTGTAATCTTAACGGGGTTAATTCCGCAAAACTTAAGCGTACTCTTTTTCATGGCATTATGTCCCGGCTTCCCATAAACTAAATTGTAATACCATTTTGGTGAGTCCATTGTAACAATTAGCCTCGCAGACCTCCCTTTTAATAGTTTTTCAGGAAGTGGACCTTCAGTATATTTAAAAGCAAATCCCGGTGAAAAAACCCGGTCTACAAATCCTTTTAATAATGCAGGCATCGTTCCCCACCATGTTGGATACGTAAATACGATATGATCGGACCATTTTATGAATTCTTGAGCCTTCTGTAAATCTTGCTCAAACTCCATTGTTTGACCATACCCTTTAAGAATTGGATTAAATTTCAACTCAGCAAGAGAAAGTTCTCGAACTTCGTTATCACCTTCTAATGCACCATCTTTATAGGCTTTCCCTAACGCTGAACAGAAACTATTACCATTTGGGTGTCCATTAATAATTAATATACCCTTCAAAATAAAACCCTCCCAATACGAATTATTCACACTTTTTTCTAGCTGTTACCTAACGTCTAAACACGTATACATGTAGCATTCAGGGAGCTTTTCTTCTATAAAACATTGACTGCTGAGTAATACGACATCTTTATCTTGTAGCTTAGGAACTATAGCAACACAGTTTACGTAAAGAGCCTTACGAAAAGAATCTTCATATAAAAGGCTCATTAAACGTTTATCTACGTTTGTCTTCGTTCAATAAAATTAATTCCAACACCCATCATCAACACACCCATCAAACATAAAATACTTATTGGAAAGATAAAATCACTCATTGAATAATCATATATAACTGCTCCCTTTAAGAGCTCCATTCCATAAGTTAGCGGTAAAACCTTCGAGATTGCTAATAAAACTTCAGATGTAACGATTTCAATTGGCCAATAGGCTCCACTAATCATCGCCATACTTACAGAAACAATTGGAATTAATGCATTAAAATGCTGAATATTTTTTACAAATCCTGTTAACATCACTGATAAAGCTACGATGGAAAAGACGTAAGGTACGAGGAGCAATAGCACTTTCCAAAACGCTCCATTAAAATCTATATTTGTTAAGTACCGAAAAACGAGAAATATGATGACAACTTGGAAATAACCTGCTAAAAATGTATACATCAGATTACCAACATACATTTCCCATTTACGTACAGGTGACAATATCATTCGATCCCAAACCCCGTCTTTTTTTTCTTGTAAAATACTTGATACATTAATGGCAATCGTAAATATAACAAAGAAAAGGGCACTTCCAAACAAACCTTGCACATTTGCATCATATAAGAATGCATCACTTGAATGAAAATATTTTTTATTGACCGTAAAAACTTGATTATTTTCTAATGAGTTAAATGCCTCTA
The DNA here is from genome assembly GCF_051842895.1 of Cytobacillus sp. Hm23. Classification (NCBI taxonomy): domain Bacteria; kingdom Bacillati; phylum Bacillota; class Bacilli; order Caryophanales; family Bacillaceae; genus Cytobacillus; species Cytobacillus sp. Hm23. Next base: position 33,021 of record NZ_JBPXRQ010000018.1, on the reverse strand, counting down.
CTATTGGCTCAGTGCTGAAATCCTGTTGTTCAGCTTCCACTATTAAAGCCTGTTTTTGCATATGATTGATATACTTTTGCTGTACGTATTGCTTAATGACCATTTGGTTTTCTGTGTTTGCAGCAATAATGAGATCGAATCCTCGCTCTTTAAGAATCACTCCTGCCTCAGCTTTTCCTTCTGCTACTATTTCATTTAGTTCTTCTTTGCTCATTAAATTAAAACTGAATGCATCAGATTTTTTAAGCTCATTTATAAAATCAGTCGTTGCTTGTTCTGACATGTCACTATATACAGGTACGCTAATTGATTGTTCAGTACCCTTACCTATAAACAATGCAATAAGCATACAAACAGCTGTCATAATAATATATGTCCATGGTTTTCGCATTAACAACCGGAATTTTGTCTTTAATATCGTAATCATAATGCACCTCTCCTTTTCGGAAAGCTCACGATTGAACATAATAGAAGAACAATTCCTATTATTAATAAAGTGAGTAATGATGGGATTACATCTGTTAAAGAATACCCTTGTAATATTTTCAAATAAGCTGTCATACCTGCTCCATTAGGTGTGATTTTCGAGAAAAATGCCATAGACTCAGACATTTGTGCTGTAGGCATCATACTCCCACCTAAAAAAGCAATAACTGGAATACCAACTGAAGAGAAAAAGGTAGATATTTCTTCTGATTTGAAGCGATAATTTAATGATGTCATAAGCACAGCGAGACCACCTGTCGTAAAGCATATTGACAATGTAACAACTAAGAATGCTCCTAATGAACTCCACGTTACTTGATAAACAAGGGCGACGACACCATATAATATACATAACTGGAAAAATGCTAGTAAGACAGCCGAACAAAATATACTTGTAAAATAGACCCACCTAGATACGTTTGCTAACATGATACGATCAAAGACGAGCGACTCTTTTTCAACATGCGCATATGACCCTATCGTTGTTGCGATATACAGAACGAACATGACACTCATCCCTATCGCATAGTAGCCGAGAGAAGTAACGGGCTCCCGTTTTGTCACAGTTTCCGTATTGACCTCAATATCATTTGGATTGGCATATACTTGTTCTGTTATCACACCTTGTTTTCCCAAAGTAACAAATGTAGAAAGCTGATTTTGAAAAAACATTATTACGTCTTCAACTATTTTTGATGTTATATCTTTGCCTTCATTAACATAAAAATTCAGCTCTGGTATGATATCTGCATTAAAAAACATTGAATTCAATATGTCATACGTAAAGTTTTCTGGTGTTTCAATGATCACAGCATATGTGTCATCACTTTTTAACTGTTCAATCTCGTTCTCATCAAATTCTTCAATCGATAAGAACGATGAAAGCTCCTCATTTCTAAATATTTCATTTTTCATAATGTCAATCGGTGACAGTTCACTTGCAGCTGCTGTAATGACTTCTTTTTGCTCATCCGGCAATTGTTTTTCTGCTAAATCATTAATAAAACGATCGATTTCATCCTGTTCACTTCCAATTTGAATAAGTGCTACTTTAGCATCGATTTCAAGATGATCACCATCCATCACACCGCTTAAAGCAAAACCTAAAATCGTGATTAATATTAGTGGCATACCAAGTAACAACAGCAATTCTGGCCGGTTTCTAAGAAATAGTAACAATTGTTTTTTGAGTAAATACCAAAACATATTCATCACCTCAATTCCTTAATGCTCTTCCTGTTAAATGAAGAAAAACATCTTCTAATGTAGGGACTTTTACTTCAACCGAAGTGATCGTCGTATCAGTTTCCTCAGCGAGTCTAAACAATTCACTAAATAAATTCACTTCCTTAGTTACAATAATTGTAACTAATTGATTTTCAGTTGATAGTTTATTAATAAGAGGGTGATTCTTGAGTGAATAAATAAAGTCATCCTTCAATCTCTCAACTTTTATTTCTAGCGTTTTTTCATTTGATAAAATATTTTTAATTTCATCCTTTGTACCAGAAGCAATAATTCTTCCTTGGTCCATAATATAAATTCGATCGCAAATAAATTCGACCTCCTCCATATAGTGACTCGTATATAAAACCGTCATTTGCTTTTCTTTATTTAAATGTTTAACAGTCTGTAAAATATAGTTTCTAGATTGTGGATCAATTCCTACTGTAGGTTCATCCATGATAATAATTTCTGGTTCATGTAAAAGGGCTACACCAATATTTAAACGACGCTTCATCCCACCTGAAAAGTTTTTTACTAATTCCTTTTTCTTCTCTTCAAGTCCAATAATTTGAAGAACTTCATCAACTTGTTTTTTAAGCTTTGATCCTTTTAATCTATGAACACTGCCAAAAAATTCAAGATTTTCTTTCGCAGTCAAATCAGGATATAATGCGATGTCTTGCGGGACAACTCCAAGTATTTCTCTAAGCGGCTGCGGATTTTTTAACACACTAGTATTGTTTAAGCGCACATCACCACTCGTAGGTGCTATGAGTGTAGAAATCATCGAAATCGCAGTAGATTTTCCTGCTCCATTTGGCCCGAGCAGACCAATTGTTTCTCCTCGCTCTAAAAACATATTTGCTCCATCCACAGCGACGATTTGTTTGAATTTCTTCTTCAACTCTACAACTTCTAACAATATTATCGCCTCCTCTTTCTAACTAACTATTTATATCGTACAGTCTTTCACTGACATTTCACACTGTCTGTCGTCACCAATTTGAATGATAAACATGACCTTAGTCACATGATTATTCAAATATGCAAATTTTCGCCTTACTGTCCAATTATCTTCTTTTACTGTCCATGCTCATACGTTTACTGTCGGATTCACCACTTTTACTGTCCATATTCATACGTTTACTGTCCAATTCACCACTTTTACTGTACGAAGTCAAACTGTACGAAAAAAAGAGCCTCGTCGGCTCCCTACCTTCACACTACGATTGATCATTGTTTTCTCGGAATCCTAAATGCATTATCAAGCTTTGTAAACCCAATGTTAGGATAATAATCTATCGCTTGTTTTGAAGATAATAAAATAAGTGCCACTTGATCACCCACAAACTGTTGGGTAATCGCGATTAATTCTTTGCCAATTCCTCTTTGTTGATATGGTGCTGACACAGCTAAATCAGATAAGTAACAACAATAATAGTAATCGGTTATTGATCGTGCAATACCCACAAGCTCATCTCCACCCCAAGCACTCACAACGATGTTAGAATGTGAGAACATCTTCTCAATTCGATCAAGGTCATCATAAGGTCGCTTTATACCAGAACTTTGGAATACATGTGCAATATCTTGTGGACTTATTGGTATATTAATCTTGTAATTAATCACCGTGCTTTTCTCCTTTTTATCTGCTTACGTAATATCATTTTTGACAGCAAAGATGGCGAGTTGTGTGCGATCCCGTAAATCAAGCTTCTGTAGAATTTGCGTAATATGGTTTTTTACAGTGCCTATCGACAAGTGCAACTCCTCAGAAATTTCCTTATTTGTTTTTCCTTCGCCTACTAACTTTGTTACAGCAAGCTCACGGTTTGTTAATGGAATGTCTATTTTTTCGCGGTGTCTATCTGTCAACAACCGAGGCATCACTTTTGCAGCTACTTCGTCATGGATAGTCATACCTCCGTTTAAGCTACTATGTATTGCACTAACGAGTTTGGCTGGTTCAGCTGTCTTTAGCATAAAGCCATTGGCACCGTCTTTTAGTGCTTGCATTGCGTATTCATCATCGTTAAACGTCGTTAATATTAATATTTTTACTTGTGGCCATCGCTGTTTAATTATTCTAGTAGCTTCGAGACCATTCATTTGGGGCATTCGTATATCCATTACAACAACGTCAACCAAATGCTTCTCCAATTGTTCAATTGCCTCATGACCATTTCCAGCTTGAGCCACTACGTGAAATTGTTCTTCTTGTTCAATCATCATGACAAGTCCCTGCCTAACAATTGCTTGGTCTTCTACTACAATAATGTTATACATATTTATATAACCTCCTTTACAAATACAGGAAATGATCCGTTAACAACAAAATGAGACTCTGTTTGATTGAAGTTTATATCCCCATTTAGCTCTTCAACACGTTTTCGCATGTTACTTAGTCCAAATCCAATAGTAAAAGATTTGGTTTTAAAAATCTTATTCGTTACTTCAAAATAAAGATCTCCAACAGCTGACTTACCAATTGTTACAAATACTTCACGAGATTGTGCATGGCGCATTGCATTTGTTAGTGCCTCTTGTATAACTCTATATAAAGTAACGCTTTGTTGATTAGATAAGCTCACAGATAAAGCTCCTTGCTTTGTCGTAAAATGCACGAGTATATGACTCTCTGATTCTAACTTTCTAATTAATTGAAGCACTGACGACAGACCTTCAAATTCTTCATCTTTAAGTGTTTTAACCGCATGCCTCGTTTCTTCTAAACTTTCACGAACAAGCTCTTTCAAAATTCCATATTCCTGTCGTTTTTCTTTCATCGAAAGCATTTCGATTTGCATGAGCAGTGCTGTTAATTTATGACCGACAGAATCATGAATCTCACGAGCAATTCCTGTTCTTTCTTCTAATCGTGCTGCCCGTTCATTTCGTAAACTAATGCGTTTTAGATTTCGATATTCACCTAAAAGCTCCTCATACATGTCTTGTTTATAATTGGTCTCCGTCATTTTATTATTTAACAAAATGCTCAAATAATAAAAAAATATGAGTATAACAACCAATTCAACATTTATAGCATTAGTAAAAATCAGCAGCATACCCATTAAACCTATACTAACGGCTGAAAATAGTTGATATTGCTTTTGCGATAATAATGAAATAGCATCTAATGTTATATACAAAAATAGTAATTTACTAAATGTATTTTCGTCTTGAATAAACAAAACACTCGAAACAAACAACATGCAAAGAAGCAGAGTATAGAATATTAGCTTTTTTTTAACAATAGGAATGAAAAAGAAACAGACGAACGACAAAGCACAAACCAAAATGGATATGTACCACCTTGTTGAATGAGATACTTCTACATAGAGAAACCCTCCCCACAAAGCTGAAAAAGTAGTCAACCTTATTAAAAAGGTTTTCATATTAACACACCACCTGCATACAATTTACCTAATTATTTTCTGTAGTTTTTATCCTTGTTGAACATATTATATATTGATCATACCATTTTTTAACTTATAAAAAAATTCTAAAAATATCTTGCAAAACAGTCAAATCTATTGTAAATTTATATGCAATCAATATTTAATACATTAACTCATTCAACTTAAAAATGAATCAGGTGGTAAATGTAGCCCACGTGATCCGATAGCTCCTTCTTTTAGAGGTAGGAGTCTTAAAAACTAAGATAAATAAACAATTCATCTTATCAAGAGAGGTGGAGGGACTGGCCCTTTGAAACCTCAGCAACCAGCCAAATTTATGGTCAGGTGCTAAATCCAGCAAGCGAAATGTATAAACTTTTCGCTTGGAAGATAAGGAGAGCTGATGATTAAACTCAAAGCCTTCTTATCAGAAGGCTTTTTTTATTACTCTTTTATAGATTTAAAAGCCCGTACTTAATGTTCTAAAACTACCACAAAACTTTACCACTTTAAACAAGTATAGAAAATCAATTGAAATGAGGAGGAATTTATATGACAAAAATAAATATCGAAACATCATGTGCACAAATTGGAAACAGAAGTGAAAATGTTACTGGGACGGTCAATCCACCTGTCTATTTGTCTACAGCCTACCGTCACACAGGTATAGGTGAGTCTACAGGGTATGATTACATTCGAACGGGTAATCCCACTCGACAAATTGTCGAACAGGCAATAGCACAGCTTGAGGAAGGTGATCAAGGCTTTGCTTGTAGTTCAGGTATGGCTGCGATTCAAACAGTTTTAGCTCTCTTTGAGCAGGGAGATGAGCTGATCGTTACACATGATTTGTACGGAGGAACATACAGGTTATTTGAAGAATCTTTTCGAAGAAATGGCTTTACTTTTCACTATGCTGATTTTAGTAACATAAATGCTGTAAAAGAATTAATAAATAGCAATACGAAAGCGTTATTTATAGAAACTCCAACAAATCCACTTATGCAAGAGGTTGATTTAAAAATTGCAGCAGAGGTTGCAAAGGAAAATGATTTGTTATTAATCGTGGACAATACATTTTATACTCCACTGCTACAAAAACCTATAACTCAAGGGGCAGACATTGTCATCCATAGCGCAACAAAATACTTGGGCGGTCATAACGATGTGCTAGCAGGGTTAATTGTTTCAAAAGGAGATGAGCTATCTGCTCAACTTGGTAATTACCATAACGCAATTGGTGCTGTGTTATCACCTTTCGATTCATGGTTACTCATCCGTGGAATGAAAACTCTCCATTTACGTCTAAAACAGCATGAAGAAAATGCAAAAAAAATTGCTTCATTTTTGAAAGCACATGAAGATATTGTAGAAATCTATTATCCACAGCGTGGTGGCATGTTGTCGTTTAAAATCCGAGATGAAAAGTGGGTTAATCCATTTTTACAAAACTTACGCCTTATCACTTTCGCTGAAAGCCTTGGTGGGGTTGAAAGCTTCATCACCTATCCAGCTACACAAACACATGCAGATATACCTGAAGAAATAAGAGTTGCAAACGGAATTTGCAATCGTTTATTAAGATTCTCAATTGGTATCGAGAATGCTGATGATCTCATAGATGACCTTACATCAGCATTAAAAGCGGCTAAGGAAGGGGTGAACACATATGTCTAATTCATTTTCTGATCAAACTAAGCTACTTCATAATAAGCATAAAGTAGATCCTCATACAGGTGCAGTAAGTGTTGCGATTCAGCATGCATCAACATTTCATCAAGCTGATTTAGAGAATTTTTCAAAATATGACTATAGTCGTTCTGGTAATCCCACCCGTGAAGCTTTAGAAGAGACGATAGCTGAATTAGAAAATGGTGTGAGAGGTTTCGCTTTTTCCTCTGGTATGGCTGCCATATCAAGTGCTTTTATGCTGTTATCAAAAGGTGATCATGTCCTCATAAGCGAGGATGTGTATGGTGGAACATTTCGGGTTGTAACAGAGGTACTAACAAAGTTCGGCATCGATCACACATTTGTTGACATGACGAACCTACAGGAAGTTGAAAACTCTATTCAAACAAATACGAAGGTAATATATATTGAGACACCGTCAAACCCTTTACTTAAAGTGACTAATATTAGAGCGATTGTCACATTAGCTAAAAAACAAGGTTGCCTCACATTTTTAGACAATACGTTTATGACTCCAATTTTACAGCGACCATTGGATTTAGGTATAGATATCGTTTTGCATAGTGCAACAAAGTTCATATCAGGACATAGTGATGTCATCGCGGGGCTAGCCGTTGTCAAAGATGAGCAGTTAGCCACCCAACTTGCCTTTATTCAAAACGCGTTCGGTGCGGTCCTTGGGGTTCAAGATGCTTGGCTCGTCTTACGGGGCATAAAAACATTGCACGTGCGCATGACACAATCTTCGCAAAGTGCATTACAGCTTGCACAATTTTTACAACGACACCCTAAAGTTGAGGAGGTTTACTACCCTGGTTTAACTGACCATGAAGGATATTCCCTTCAACAAGAGCAGTCTACTAGCCCAGGTGCTGTATTATCTTTTAAGTTAAAGGATGCGGAAAGTGTACGTACTGTTTCAAAGTATATAAAAATACCAGTATTCGCCGTTAGCTTAGGTGCTGTTGAATCCATTCTATCCTATCCAGCAAAAATGTCGCATGCAGCTATGCCAGCTCAAGAAAGAAATAAAAGAGGAATCACTGACGGACTTTTGCGACTATCTGTTGGTCTTGAAAATCCTCTTGATCTTATAGCAGATTTCTCACAAGCATTAGATCAACTTCCAACACATCATTCAGAGTATAAGGTGAGCCTATGAAACTACTAGAACGTTTAAAAAATGACATTTTAATTGCTGATGGTGCGATGGGGACACTCCTCTATTCATACGGTGTCGACTATTGTTTTGAGGAACTTAACCTCACTCAACCAAATCGAATCCAACAAGTACATGAAGCATATATTCAAGCAGGAGCTAATGTTATCCAAACTAATACGTATGGAGCAAATCGTGTTAAATTAGCTAGATACGACCTTGAAAATAAAGTAAAAGAAATTAATAAAGCTGCAGTTCAAATAGCAAAGCGTTCCATCGGGAAAAGTGACGAGCATTATACATTAGGAACAATAGGTGGAATTCGTGGTGTAAGGAAAAGTATTGCCGAACTTGAGGAAATTAAAGAGGCTTTTATTGAACAGCTTGATGCACTGTTAGAAGCAAATGTTGATGGAATCTTACTAGAGACCTATTATGACATAGAAGAACTATACACCGTACTGCAAGAAGTAAGGAAAAGAACAACTAAACCAGTCATTGCCCAAGTGTCTATGCATGAAGTTGGTGTACTACAAGATGGTACCCCATTACATGAAGCATTTTCAAAGCTCGAGCAACTTGGAGCAAATGTGATTGGAACAAACTGCCGACTCGGTCCTTATCATACGATTAAGTCACTTGAGCAAGTTCCTTTGCCTAACAATGCTTACCTTTCTGCCTATCCTAATGCAAGTTTACCAGACTTAGTTGATGGAAGGCTGATCTATGAATCTGATGCTGAATATTTTGCAGACGCTGCTATTAGCATGCGCGAGCAAGGAGTTAGATTGTTAGGTGGTTGTTGCGGAACGACACCAAAGCATATTGAGGCGATGAGGAAAGCATTAAATGGTTTAACTCCAATTGATGAAAAACGTGTAAAAGAACGTAAACCAATTTCAGTCAGTAAGCCTACCGTTACTGCTGAACCCCATTTACACGAAATGGTACAATCTAAACGCACAGTCATTGTTGAGCTTGATTCACCGAAACATTTGGATACAGATACATTTTTCAAAGGTGCACAAGCACTTCAACAGGCTGGGGTTGATGTGATTACCTTAGCAGATAACTCTCTAGCAACTCCACGCATAAGTAATGTTGCAGTTGCTTCAATTTTAAAAGAAAAATATAATATACGCCCTCTCGTTCATATTACTTGTCGTGATCGAAATATCATAGGCCTTCAATCACATATTATGGGCATTCATACACTTGGTATTAATCAAGTATTGGCTGTTACTGGTGATCCGACTAAGGTTGGTAATTTTCCTGGTGCTACTTCAGTATATGATGTTTCATCATTTGAATTAATACAAATGATCAAACAATTTAACAACGGGCAGTCAATCTCAGGAACGTCATTAAAATTACAGACGAACTTCGGCGTTTCAGCTGCCTTTAATCCAAATGTCCGTCACTTAGAACCAACCGTAAAAAGGCTTGAAAAGAAAATCGCATTCGGTGCTGATTCATTTATTAGTCAGCCTGTGTTTAGCCAAGAGCAAATTATCCAAATTCATAAAGCGACCAAGCATTTACAAGTTCCTATCTTTCTTGGTATTATGCCGTTAACAAACTATCGTAATGCCCAATTTTTACACCATGAGGTTCCAGGTATTAAGCTTGCTGATGACATATTACACCGTATGAAGAGCTGTGGAGACGATAGAGAAATATGCTCAGCAGAAGGTGTGAAAATTGCACAGGAGTTAATAGATACGGCTATGGAATACTTTAAAGGAATCTATTTAATTACACCATTTTTACGCTATGACATGACTGTAGCATTAACAAACTATATCCGTAAAAAAGATGGAGTAAGAGAAAGGAAGATTCATCATGTGCTTTGAGCGTTTTCAACAAGAGATCAACAAGCGAATTTTAATAATTGATGGAGCAATGGGGACGATGCTTCAAGAAGCAAACCTTACAGCTGAAGATTTTGGAGGAGAAGAATTTGACGGCTGTAACGAACATTTAAACATCACAGCTCCACATGTAATTGACTGGGTTCACCGATCTTATTTAGAAGCGGGTGCTGATATCATTGAAACGAACACTTTTGGAGGAACCCCACTCGTTCTAAATGAATACCAACTCGGACATAAAGCCTATGATATAAACAAAATTGCAGCTGAAATTGCCAAAAAAGCAGCCGAGGATTTCTCTACTACTGATAAACCTCGATTTGTTGCTGGATCTATGGGACCAACAACAAAAACACTTTCTGTTACTGGTGGAACGACATTTTCTGAATTAGTTAATGAGTATGAAACACAAGCTAAAGGCTTAATTGATGGTGGCTGTGATCTTTTATTACTTGAAACATGTCAAGATATGCTTAATGTAAAAGCTGCTTTTTTTGGTATTAACAATGCTTTTACATTAACAAATAAAACCTTACCACTCATGGTTTCAGTTACGATTGAACCGATGGGTACAACGCTTGCTGGACAAAATATTGAAGCATTTTATTTATCTTTAGAGCACATGCAACCAGTATCAATCGGCTTAAATTGTGCGACAGGCCCTGAATTTATGACAGACCATCTGCGCACATTGTCACATTTATCTCAAACAGCTGTGAGCTGTTACCCTAATGCTGGTTTACCTGATGAAGAAGGTCAATATCATGAATCTCCACAATCATTAGCAAGGAAAATAGCGGGCTTTGCTAAAAATGGTTGGCTAAACATTATCGGAGGGTGCTGTGGGACAACACCTGAACATATCCGAGCAATTGCAAAAGAGGTAGAAGGTCTTAAGCCTCGAAGTGTCCAGGAAGGTAATCATCAACACGCTCTAGCTGGGATAGAACCACTTATATACGATGATTCTATGCGACCGTTATTAGTTGGAGAGCGTACAAATGTAATCGGCTCAAGAAAATTTAAAAACCTCATTGCTGATGGTAAGTTTGAAGAAGCTGCTGAAGTCGGTAGAGCACAAGTAAAAGGTGGGGCCCATGTAGTTGATATTTGTCTAGCTGATCCAGACCGCGAAGAGCTAGATGACATGGAGCAATTTATTCAAGAAGTTGTTAAAAAGGTGAAAGTACCACTCGTTATTGATTCTACAGATGAAGCAGTGATAGAAAAAGCGCTATCTTATTCACAAGGAAAGGCGATCATTAACTCAATTAACCTAGAAGATGGCGAAGAACGTTTTGAAAAGGTCGTTCCACTTATTCATCGATATGGGGCTGCTGTTGTTGTTGGAACCATTGATGAAATTGGTATGGCTGTAACGAGAGAACGGAAGCTAGAGGTCGCACAGCGTTCCTATGATCTACTAGTAAATAAATATAAACTTAAGCCAGAAAATATTATATTTGACCCTCTCGTCTTCCCTGTAGGTACAGGTGATGAACAGTATATAGGCTCAGCGAAGGAAACTGTTGAAGGGATTAGGCTTATTAAAGAAAAATTACCACATTGTTTAACAATGCTTGGCATAAGCAACGTCTCTTTCGGATTACCTGGTGTGGGACGTGAAATTTTAAATGCCGTTTTCCTTTATCATTGCACAGTAGCTGGTTTAGATTATGCGATTGTCAATACACAAAAGCTTGAAAGATTTGCTTCCATTCCACAAGAAGAAGTGACTCTAGCAGAGAATTTATTATTTGAAACAACAGATGACATTCTAGCTGAATTTACAGCTTTTTATCGCGGGAAAAAGAAAGAACCGAAAAAAGCAGCCATCAATAGATCCCTTCCAGAACGACTCGCTGACTATGTGATTGAAGGTACGAAGGAAGGTTTAATTCCTGACTTAGAAATCGCCTTAACTAAATATGATACACCGTTAGATATTATTAACGGACCTCTTATGGAAGGTATGGCTGAAGTCGGTCGTCTCTTCAACGACAATCAGCTGATCGTAGCGGAAGTATTACAAAGTGCAGAAGTGATGAAAGCTTCGGTTTCTTTCCTCGAGCCTTATATGGAAACAAATGATGCAGCTGGTCATGGAAAAGGGAAAGTATTATTGGCAACTGTCAAAGGTGATGTCCACGATATAGGTAAAAACCTTGTAGAAATTATTTTAAGCAATAATGGCTTTCAAGTCGTTGACCTAGGTATCAAAGTGACACCACAACAGCTGATATCAGCCATTCAACAAGAACAGCCTGATATCATCGGCTTATCAGGGTTACTCGTTAAATCAGCTCAACAAATGGTCTTAACTGCTCAAGATATGAGCCAATCAAACATATCAATTCCTATATTAGTTGGTGGGGCAGCTCTATCTCGAAAGTTTACAGATCGAAAAATTGCTCCCGAATACGAAGGTCCAGTCCTATACGCGAAAGATGCGATGGATGGCCTTTCAATCGTCAACCGCCTTCAAGATGAAGACGAAAAGAATAAAATTTTATCAGATGTAGCAACGAAGAAAGAAGCTTATAAACAGATCAATACAGCTACTAAAAAAGAAACTGCTGTAGCCGTATTAAAAAAAATTAAATCTAGTGTAGCGACTAATGTTCCAATAACTTTGCCAAATGATTTAAAAAGGCATGTCTTAAAAGGTTATCCTATAGGTCATCTTGAGCCATATATTAACATGCGCATGTTATTAGGACATCATTTAGGTCTCAAAGGAAAGGTAGATCAGTTAATAGCTGAACAAGATGAGCGAGCACTTGCCTTAAAAGAAGTAGTTGATAACTTACTTCTTGAAGCAAAAACAGCTAACCTATTACGAACTGCAGCTGTTTATCAATTTTTCCCTGCTCAATCAAAAGACGATGATGTCATCATTTACGACCCAATTGATAAAACAACAATCCTAGAACGTTTTACGTTTCCTCGACAACGTAAAAAGCCATATTTATGTTTGGCTGATTATATTCGTTCAGTCGATAGTGGTGAAATGGATTATGTTGGCTTCTTCGTCGTTTCAGCTGGCTTTGATGTGAGAGACAAGGCAAATCTGCTAAAAGAAAAGGGCGAGTTTTTACAAAGTCATGCCATTCAAGCACTCGCCCTTGAGCTAGCAGAAGGATTTGCCGAACGTATTCATCAAATGATGAGAGATCAATGGGGGTTTCCTGACCCAGCTGACTTTACAATGCAGCAGCGCTTTGCAGCCAAATATCAAGGTCAACGTTTTTCATTTGGCTATCCAGCATGTCCAAATTTAGACGATCAGGAAAAGCTGTTTCGCTTGCTAAAGCCAGATGACATTGGTATTTCTTTAACTGATGGCTTTATGATGGAACCTGAAGCATCTGTCTCAGCTATTGTTTTCTCACATCCTGAAGCGAAATATTTTAACGTAATCGAAAATGGATAATTGTATGAAAGTGAAGTAAGTTAAGGGAAACCTCAATTATTGTAGAGGTTTCCCTAATATGTTCAACTACCATTTTCAATAAAATTTATTGAGCGACAGACATGCAAACTTCATAAAACTTATTAGGTTCTTCAAAATTTGGAGAATGAGCAGAATTCTCAAACCATATAAGCTCTTTTTTGGGTGCTTCTACTATATTAAAATAATCCACAACTAATTCGTGAGGCGTCTGATAATCATAACGCCCGACACAATAATACACTGGAACTTTAAATGTATGTGCTTGTTTAATTAAATTTACTTCCATCAACTCATCCCAAAGGTTATTAATAGAAAAACGTTCTCCATTTGCCATATACTTTACTAAATCGAATAATGAATATTCACGAAATGATATCGACGAGAGAATAAACTTACTTAATGACATATTGTGAAATGAGCCACCAAATTTCCGTAACCATTTTCTTTGTAAAAATAAATCTACTTGATTTTTATATGGGGGATTGCCAATTTTCATCAACTGTTCATGCGCTTTTTTATTATTCGTTTCATTTGCTTTATGTAACGTATATTCATACGAGATTTCTTCATTTCTCTCCATATTGACTACTTGACCAACACCAATATATGCGTGAATTAACTCAGGATACTTCGAAATGAACAGAGATCCTAATACACTCCCCCATGAATGACCAACTAAATAGAGTTTTTCTCGATTAAAGCGGTGTAGAAGCTCTTGAATTAGTTCATGAAGATCCAGCAAAAACTGATCTATATTCATGCTAGAAATTGGGATATTACTAGCAAAAGATTTACCAGCCCCCCTTTGATCCCAATTCACTACTACAAAATGTTCTTCTAATTCTCTCTGAAACTTCGGTGCAAAACCTATTTGGGCAGTACCTGGACCCCCGTGTAAAAAAAGTAGTATTGGATTCTTTTTATTCTTCCCTCTCATTAAGACACATTGTTGAATTTTTCCTAGTTGCAACATTTCAATAGATGCGACGCTCTCTTCAATAAGTCTACCATTTAAATCTTTAAAACTAGGCGTTCTACTTTTAATCATGTGTATCCTCCCCTAGTCTTCTTAATATACGAATACTATAATTTACTGCCAAGTACTGTTACCCTTTGACTATACTTGATAACGAATGTTTAAGTAACAGCCTTTAGCAGGTTATTGCTTCCACCTAGGGGAGGATTATATACCAACTAAGTCTAGTCCAACCTCCTACTATCTGAAAAATTTTTGATATGACATCTCCACAACGTCGAGCAAAAAAATCATCCGATTTCTTACAGAATAAATATTAATTCCAAATTAATAGATAAAGTACTATTGATATAAAACTAGTTTAAAGGGCTCTTACCGTAAACTTTGCCACGATTGTTATTAAAATAGGATAGCAAGACAAGGTTATTTCCTACTTACTGTTTTATAAATGTATACATGCCACGATATGTTTATTTATCGTACGAAAACAAATTGTTATTCGAGAGCCGCTTATAATGAACAGATTTAGTTTTTAAACTGTATAAAATTGTAAAATATAATCTATGTTGTTACCCATTCAATTTACAAAAATATTCTACAAAGTGATTGGACACTACAGCAAAGATTCCCCTCCCAAATGAGTTGTCAATGAGTCTTTATCTTTACAAATAGACAGTATGTCAATAAAGTGGATAAGCACTTACTTAGGCATTTAATATCATTTTGCTATTTCAATATTAAAAAGAGTGTTTTTTGTAAAATAACGATCGTATACATCAGAAAAAGCTAGAAGGTGAGGTGAAAATTAAAATTAGACATTACTTCAAATGTTAACAATGTTAGTAGTTTGTTGGCCATTTAAATTAGAAGGGAGAAATTTTTTATGTCTTCTCGTATTAGCTCTAAAGTTAGAGTGTTATTTCTATCAGCCTTGACGATATTGATGCTTTTTGGAATAGTTATAGGTTCGACAAATGCTGCTCCAACAGATGAACACCCCTCCTCAAATTGCTATAAAAAGATTTCTCGTTATAGTGGATGGGAATATGATAACAATCAACAAATTAACATTAATTTCACGTACACTCAGAATGGATCTTATGATTACAGTTATCGCATTGATCTCGCTGGTGAGGAATGGAACGAACATTTTAGTTTCTTTAATTTCACTGAAGTATCCAGAGGAAATAATCTTGCAATAGAAAGTGATGATTATGGGGATACTGGATGGGTCGGTGCTGCTTATTATGCACGTTCACCAAAGGATATATATTTAAATGAATATTACCATAAAAATTATTCTTGGTACGGATTTGTTGAATATGAACGTACTGCCATTCACGAGTATGGTCATACTCATGGATTAAGCCATACTAGTTGTACAACTGAAATTATGAGTAATAACTCTAATAGAGATATTAGTCAAGTTGATCTTGGTGATGGAGATATTAGTGGTATTAGAAGTATCTATTAAAAGGAGGAATGAACATGAAAAGATGCCTCATTGCATTGGTTACGGTAATTACATTAGTAGGTTGTAACAATATTATTCAAAGTTCTAATCCTGCTAAGGCTCCTAGTCAACAAGGCGTGGATGCTAACCCTTCAGAGATTTTCGCAGATGTGAATGAATTAGCCCAAAATACACCTATCGTAATAGTTGGGCAAGTAAAAACTAAAGGCAAGGCATTTGATTATAAGGGGATCAACTTCTATGAATCTACAATTCAGATTAAAGACATTTACCGAGATCATGATAATCGTCTTTCGAAAGGAGACACAATTACACTATTACAGAATGATATTGGTGAATTGGACCCTCTTGTCAAAAAAAATGAAAAAGTCTTATTCTTCTTAAAGAGCTATGAAGGTCCAGTTATTGATGATGCTTACAGATTTATGGGACTTTATCAAGGTCATTACAAAGTCAAAAAAGATGGAGAAATTGTTTCTGTCGGTAGTAAAAAATTAGAAGGTGTAGAAGGGCTATTAACTTCAGATCTTAATGCTATGTTAGAAGATTCTCCATACGTACCGATTGAATTAGACGTAATGACTGCAGAAGAGATTGAGAAAGCAAATGAAGAAGAAAGAAAACTAAAAGAAGAGCATGATAATAACAACTAATATATCAATAACAACTTTTAATAAACGCTTTTACCTCACAGATAGTAGTTATTTACAACATTAAAACATACAATCCTATTAAGGTTCTTCTAGTTTTTAATAAACCTCAAACAAAGTTTATGAGAAGAGTCCTAAAAACACCGACGTTAACCACACCTGTTTTGATCTAAGGTTGATCAAAACAGGTTCTTTTACATAGTCTGTCTTCATATTATTGTTGTTTTCCCGACAAGCCACATTTTTTTCCATTAAAATGAAGACAACAGAATAAAATTACTACCTGGTAATCTAATTAGTAACAATAGCAACAAAGTTAGCGACAAGATCCATTCATATTAGAACTATTCATTCGCATATTGTTTAATCCTTTATATATTGGATACTATCTAGTGAACACCCGCTATCCCGATAACTATTCATATTGATAGCAAGTCTCATACTCATCCTTCATTAACCAACTTCTACAAGCTAAACCATATTCATGATAGATCTCTTTACCAATTTACAACATGATACACCTGCTTGAATTTGGAACTTTTGAGTTTTCATTTTTTATAAATAGAATATCCTCGTCATTCCAGCTCACAGAAAAACCACTTTTTGCCTCACTATAATAAACTGTTTGTATTTTATCATTCTCATCATGATATGTAACATCTACCTATATTTTCACACCACCAGCTGTGCCACCGTATGCCATATAGTAGGCATTTGCAGTGTATTTCATTGTTGGAGAAGTCACTGGAATAAAGTAAGACTCACCCTTGAGGTTATCAAATGTAAAGAAATAGTTCCTATAAAAAAATAATCCAAGAAACAAGATAGTCCCTGACAAAGTTGCAAGTAATAATTTTGTAGGAAATTGTTTCTTTTTAACAAAGAAGATTATTAATTTGATAGTAAAGATGAAAAATACCAGTAAAGTAGTAACAAATTTAAAGAAACCGATTATATTTAATAAAATTGATATCCCCCATTTTTGAGCCTTTATGTTATTTATATTACATGTGTACTAATAACAATGATTAATACTCCAAAGCCTTGACTATCAACCATTTTAAAATAGCAAGGTTTTTAATATCTAAATAAATGCATTTAATCTCCAAACCAAACTTTACTTAAGTGTTTTATCCCTTCATCAATTTTTTCTGATGACATCCCTCCAAAGCCAAGGATAAAATGAGCGGTATCTGTTGTTGACTCACCCACCCAATATTTTTCAGCTGAATATATATTAACTCCAGCAGAAACTGCTTTTTCATGTAGTTCAGTTTCATTACGATATGGAATGCTAATAATTACATGAACTCCTGCATGTGTACCTTGTACCATCACTTTATTACCCATATAGTTATTGATTGCTTCAATTAATACATGATGCTTTTGAGCATACACTTTACGCATTTTCCGGATATGACGTTCAAAATGACCCTTTGCTAAAAAATGTGCTAATGTTTTTTGAATAAGTGCAGCAGCTGGTTGGCTATACGTTACAAAATGAGAATGATATGTATGTAATAACCTTGTTGGTAAGACCATATAATTCACTCTGATGGCTGGCATAAAAGATTTAGAAAATGTGCCAATATAAATGACACGTTCATCTCGATCCAGTGCTTTTAATGCAGGAATCGGATTTCCCTGAAAACGAAATTCACTGTCATAATCATCCTCAATAATAAAGCCATTATTTTGGATCGCCCATTGTATGAGGCGAAGACGTTTTTGAATAGGTAGAACCATCCCCATTGGGAATTGATGTGACGGTGTGACATATACAGTTTTAGCGCTTCCCTTTGCCAATTGATCTATATTTAAACCATCCTCTTCGAGTGAAATAGCTTCTAAATTAAAGCCATGATTTGCAAAAACCCGCTGTGCACCATCATAACAAGGGTTTTCTACGGCAACCGTATCATTTGTCTTCATAAGTATTTGACTTATGACACTTAACATTTGATACATGCCAGCTCCGATAATAATCTCGTCAGTCGTACAAGAAATTCCTCTTGCTTGATACAAATAATGAACAAGCTGCTGTCGTAACTGTATATCACCTTTTTTATCACCATAAAATATGAGCTGATCATCATTAGTTGCCAACACTTCATTCATGTGTCTTTTCCACAGCTTATAAGGAATATGTTCAAGGTCAACATTTCCATATCGAAAATCGTACGTAAAAGGCTTTTCCTGTTGAACATCTGCGGTATCTTTTTTAGTAGGTATAGTATGTATTTGAGATAGAAGATCTTTGTCCAGTTGGTTAACAATTAGTCTTTTCCGTGGCTCACTTCTTACGTATCCTTCTGTAATCAATTGTTGATACGCATACTCTATCGTATTTCTACCGACACTTAAGTGGTCGGCAAGGCTACGAATCGATGGAAGTTTTGCTTCTGGTGGGATTTTACCCGTTTCTATCTCTTTTATAAAGTATTGATACACTTGCATATATAATGGCGTTTCACTTTCCTTATCTAAGCTTAACGTGACTTCAAGCATGTGTTCCTCCAATCTATCCCCTAGTGAAATGTAAAAACTGTACCTTTTCGAATAGTCAGATTGTTAATACAATTACTTTACTAAATAAAAGGAGGGGCATCAATTGTATACAATGAGAAGAGAAGAAAAAGAAAGGGTTAATCGACAAAAAGTTAATGAATTTTGTCACCGTATCAAAGCGGGGTATTTAGGTTTAGCAGATGGTCATTTACCGTATGTCGTTCCACTTAATTATGTATGGATGAATGATTGTATATATTTCCACGGAGCTGAAGAAGGGAGAAAACAACGTATCATTGAAGAAAACCCACAAGCCTGCTTCACAATTGCAGAAGATCAGGGTACAATTACAAATACTGTACCAGCACATACAAGCACTGGATATTACAGCGTTATGATCTTCGGTAAACTCGAAATCGTACATGACATTGTGGAAGCAACCGATGCTATGCAAGTCATGCTTGATAAATATGTCCCAGGCTATTTTAGTGATAAACTATCAAAGCATCACGTATCTTCATATCGCTCTTCTAAAAATAGTAAAACAGTTGTGTACCGCCTTCGTGCTGAACAGGTTACAGCGAAAGAAAACAAATTAATAGATGAAGCACTATTTTACAATGGTCGTACACGAGAGCAAGATTTAGAGGGAAGGTTATCTGAATAACAAAAATTTATGAAAATAACCTCCCTATGTTGACTTTTCTTTATGTACAGGGAGGTTACATTTCAATTTCATCTATTTTTTAGCAACGATGTATCTTAGCTTGTAAGTTCTTTCAGTTTGATCTATATACACTAGCTTTTCATCTATTGAACCTGTTTGAATGACTTCAGCATGTTTGAAATGGTTTAATAAGTCTTCCTCACTAAAAAAATGAGCGACTTTTCCTGGCTTATATTCAAATGTGTCCTTTTCTACCTCAACACCTTGACCGTAAGAAGTATCTTCGTTCGAAAAGCAGGTTAAAAAAATCATTCCATCTTCAGCTAACTGATCAATGCACTTCTGAATAAATGTCACTCTTTCAGATAACAAAAACAAGTGCAATAGATTATAACAATAAATCCCATCATATTTTTTATGAGGAATAGGCAGATCGAATACTGAGCCTTCAATATACGTTGTCAACTTATCCTGGTCTTTAGCAGTAGCTATAGCTTGCTGTGAAAGTTCTATTGCATCAACTTTAAAAGTAGTCGCAAGTGCTTTCGAGTTTCTTCCATAGCCTGCGCCTGGTACTAAAACAGTTTTTGCACCATTGTTCAAGAAAAGTTTAGTAGCCATCTCTACTGTATTACTTGGCTGTTCCCCCCATATCTTTCCTTTACTAAAACGTTCATCCCAATAACCTTTCATGTTACCCGTCCTTTATAGTAATAAACTATAACTAAGTTTTAGCTTATGAAATAACTCATTATTTGTTTTAGTTTACATATTTTAATGCTTCAATTTTCATTCCATAATTAGCTTCATACAGCTTGTGAAATATGTCAATTGCTTGATAAAATTTATCAAAATAAGTTCCATCATCATCAACTGTCCATGAAGTAGCTAACACGGTATGACAGTAGCCCCAGAGCAGTAAGCGTTCTTTATTAAGCTTCAATTCCTTCGTAAGAATATCAACTCTTTTTGCTACTACGTCGTAAGCGTTTTGGTCAGGTAATTTATTTAGCAGAAATTGAATTAAATCATATTCGATTTCACCCACTAACCCTTTAGGATCAATTGCTGTCCATATTTCATCTGTAAATGATAGAACATTGTAATGATGAAAATCTCCATGAAGGAGAAAGTGTTGTTCTATCGTTCGATTTAAATATGTAAAAACTTTCAAAGCTACTTCTAGTGTATGTTGCGAAATAGGGCCAAATCCTTTTGGGTGTTCTTTTATCAGGTTCCGAAGCTTTTCTTCTCTACCAAGTGTTGATGGGATTCTAGTTTCCTTTGGAGCACGTATAGATAGTTTTTTGATTACGTTAGCAGCTAGTCGACAAGCTTTAGCATCATCTTCAATTTCTGCTAAAGTGTGTCCAGGTGAGACTTTTTCCAGTATCATTATTCCTTTGTCTTTGTCGAAATCGATTAGTTGAACCATGCCTTTGCCACCGAATAACGTTAACGCTTCAATCTCATCAAGAAAACCTTCTCCCGGAATGCAAATTTTCACTACTACTTCCCTCTCATCATTCATAATCGCAGAGGCAACGTAATTTATCGAAAGGGTAAAAGGTTCTTTTATATTCAAATGCCACTTTTGCTCGCAATCACGGATTAATTCAGGTAGCCTTTGTAACCAAGCTGCTCCTTCTTCTTTAAAATATAAATGAACTGTTTTAACAAAGTGATCTTGTAATTCCATGTATGCCCCCGTCTCTACAATATTCCATGTGATTAATTAAGGTCTATCCCTTTCAAGCCCCATTAACGAAGAAGTTTTATCCTTAATCTGATAGCATTTTATTCAACTTAATATATATACGGAAAATTCATAGAATAGTTTCATATTTTGGTATTTTTATATAATTTTAGTTGTTAGTATTCGTATTAAGAAATGTGGCACAAGCATAACAAGCTGATTAGTATTTTAATGATGGAACTCTACAACTAAGTTTCCAAATGTCCATCTTACTAAGACTGTTTTCACATTAATTGTTTTTTTTCGTAATTAGGGCTAAATACGATAATAACTAACGTTCGAGGCATCTGTTCATCTGTACAACGAAGACTAACATATAAAACGACTTTTTATGGTAATAATTTAGTAACAACAGCAACGTTTATAATCACTTTTGTTTCTTTGTTAATCCACACTGTTTACAAGCTTCATTTATGAACATACGATCACCTCTATTCTAGTTTCAACTCCCCCCCAAGGTAACAGTCAAGACTATTTTTGAGATTTCTTATTCACTAACCGCTTCTTTTGTGCTAGTAAATTCGAAAACCTAGCTTCAAGCATTTGTTTTTCATCTTCATTTGCGATTAGTGATAATCTACTTACCACCTCTGTTAACTCCATTTCAACAGCTAACAAATTCGTTTCTTCTTGTTGGTGTTCAACAGAATCATTTGACTCTAATAATTCAATATCTTTCAAAACACCTTTGTCATGCTCAATTTGTAAAATATGTGTCGCCAATTCTTTGACGAAATAACGATCATGAGTTACAAACAATATTGTTCCTGGATAAGATTTTAACACCATTTGTAACGCTTCTTTTGTTTGAAGATCAAGGTAATTGGTCGGTTCATCTAATAGCAGAACATTATAATCTCCTAAAAAGACTTTTACTAATTCAGTTTTTACCCGTTCTCCTCCACTTAACATAGAAACTTTTTTATGGACATTTTCACGTTTAAATCGTAGCCTCGATAACACGGTTCTAATAAATTGCTCTGAATAATGACTGGATTCTTTTACATTTTCTAAGATCGTTTTATTTTCATCTAGACTTTCTAATTTTTGGTGGAAA
Organism: Cytobacillus sp. Hm23; assembly: GCF_051842895.1. Classification (NCBI taxonomy): domain Bacteria; kingdom Bacillati; phylum Bacillota; class Bacilli; order Caryophanales; family Bacillaceae; genus Cytobacillus; species Cytobacillus sp. Hm23. Next base: position 10,646 of record NZ_JBPXRQ010000018.1, on the reverse strand, counting down.
TATCCTATGGAGGCAGGTTTAGCAATAGAAATATCGTCATGCCTTGTTGCTATCATATTTAATAATGTTGTTTTGCCTACACCGTTTCTTCCAGTTATAGCAACTCTTGCTCCTGGTTTAATTGCACCGTTTAAGTCACTAAATAACAAACGATTTCCCATTTTTACACTTACTTCGTTAAATGTAATTGCCCTTTTGCTATGAATTTGCTTAAACTGACTAATGTCAAAGGTGATATCTTCTTCTTGCTTTGGTTTTTCCTTTTTCTCAAGTTGATCAATTCTCGACCTAATTGCATGGACACCTTTATCTAATTTCGCTTTCTTTTGACCAACACTTCTTTTATGCAATCTCGCTTCAGAATTACCCATGCGGCTTGGTGCTTTTTTCAATGATTTTGATTTTTGGCTTCTTTCCACTGCAGCTTGTTCTAGACGTTGTTTCTCCTTCACATATTGCTCGTACTCAAACTGCTGTCTATCTTTCAAATGTTTCTTTTGCTCAAGATAAGCTTCATAGTTGCCATCATAGCAATGAACCTTTCCTTTATCCAATTCCCAGATCGTGGTACAAACTTGATTAAGAAGTTGTTGATCATGAGAAATAATAATGACACTTCCAGCAAATGCTTTTAACTCTCTTTCAAATTGTTCTATTCCTTCTACATCTAAATGACTTGTTGGTTCGTCAGCAACGATTAATTTGGCATTTACAGACAAAGCTGATGCTATTTTCTTTCTCGTTTCTTCTCCCCCACTTAAGAATTGCTTCCTTTCTTTAGGAATCCTCCAATGGCCATTCATTTTTTGAGAAATATCGTTAACTTCTGGAGCTTCAAGCTGCGGTATATAAGCAATCGGACAATATACGTTGACAATTCCACTATCTGGCTCAAGTTGTTCCATTAAAATTTTCAATAACGTAGTTTTCCCTTCCCCATTCTTACCGACAACCCCTATTTTTTCACCATTAAACACTTGTAATTGTTGAATATTTAATATCGTACGGTCTCCATATGACTTTTCAATTTTATTCGCATCTAACAATAGCATAAAAAATCCTCCCTACAATTCTAGAGAGGATTAGCTGTAATATTTAGGTATGTAATGATGTTAAAAAAAAGCTCAGTAAAAACGGCTCAGTTTTTCAAAAAGATTAGAAATTGGCACATTTACTCCAATTATTCTTCATCATTTTTTGAACACATCATTCCTGCTATAATTTCAACCATATTAATGCTCCAATTATAACGCATATAAAAATAGTACCTAAAAATGCATAGACTAATCCTATCTAGACAACATTTATTAAAAATAAACTATTTAAATAATGTCTAATAAAATAGGATTAATTCCACATTAGCTTAAGTACCGTTCCTTTCCACTTTAATTATTTTTATCATTACATAATTATGTAATTATTGTCAACCACATTTTTTCCTTGACATCAATGAGGGAACAAAGCGAAGAGTCTCCAGCAGCTTCACTACTCAATTTCTATTGTGGTTAGAAGACTTATCTATCATATAAAAAATACTAAAACTCTAAATTTATGATTCGAGATCAGTGTTTGTCCATAGAAGCTCAATTCACCTTTCATCTCTCATCCTACAGTCATTTTTAATATCACCTTCGTGAAGTACTTCTGTTTTACCAGGAACCGTTAGTTAATTAGAGAAAACTACATTTTTATTTGCATTAAGCTTGACCAAAGAAAATCTTCTCCAAATAAATCATCTGGCTGAACAACTTTTTTCATCTGTCTAAACTCTTTTATTATAAAATCCTTTTCAAATATTTCTTTTAATCGCTTTTCTGTGTAGCCTATGCCACCATTTAAGCTTCCTTCTTTGTAAACTTCCCAATCTGGAGTATCTAAAGCACCTTCAGTATTGAAGCAAACAATTCCAAAATGTCCACCTTTTTTGAGTGCTTTTTTTAAAATCTCTATATATGTTAAACGGCGATGAGGAGCTAAATGATGGAACATCCCACAATCGTAAATAAAATCATATGAATTCGGTTCAAATTCAAAATCAAACAGAGAAACACAATGAAATACAAGGTTTACTTCTTCTTTATTAGCCCTTTCTTTTGCCCATTCAATCGCTTTTTCAGATAAATCTAATGCACTAACACTACATCCTTGCTTAGCCATAAAAATAGCATTCCTCCCGGGTCCAGAACCTAATTCTAAAACCTTTTTTGGAGAAAGGCCTTTACTAAAATATTCAACTAAGTTTTCATCAGGCCCTTTCACCTTAAAAAATGGAATTTCTTTTGTTCTATCTTTATAAAAGTTTTCCCAAAATGTCTTTGGTTCTCTTAATGAATCATCTAACATTTCAAACAAATCTTCATAATTTAAGATCTTTTTTTCCACAATAAATCCCTCCTAAAATACTCTACTAAAATTTTACTATAACTATAGAGAGAGCGTGTTACAACATCATTAAAATACGTCTAAATTGTGGTTATGACGAAGGGAAACCTGCTGCTAAATAGCTTTTAGACACTATATTTTGGTTGATACAGTACGCTAACTCTTTTTTAAATCTAAATACATTTATGGAATTATAATCGTTGTATTACCTTCTACAACAATTTCAAGGCACTGTATTTTCTCTAATCGAGATAATCTTCGTCATATTAGCAACAAAATTGTAATGTCCTTACTCAACATGTCAATTGTTTAATATTCAATAATTAGGAAACCTCTTCGGAATATACTCCTAAAAAGAAAAAAATACAGTATTATAGATTCTCATACTATTAAAAAGAGATCTTTAAACTAGTCTTCTTCAAACAACCTTAGAATTAGAATCCCCGAATTCAATTAAAAGGCTATTAACAAAGTAATGCGATAATATTGCCCAACACATAAAGAAAGATGCTTTCAATATTCTTAACAGCTCCATTTAGTTGAATACCGATTGAATTTTATTAGCAACTTCTTTTGGTTTAACAACAACTGATGATAACTGATTTATTTCAATCCACATAGGAAGATAAGTTCCTGAATTTCTATTCTTATCTGTATATTCTACACCTTTCCCTGTATCAAAGTTCCCTTCTGTTATCTCAGCAAGGGAAAGTATTGTGTACCATTATATTGAACTATTGCAAAGCATTCACTTATATTAACTGTTACACCCAACTCTTCTATGGCTTCTCTTTTTGCTCCTTCTTCAGGTGTCTCTTCGATTTCTATTCCTCCGGAATACATAATAAACTGAATCTCCAACAACCAGCACTTAAAATATACAGCATAATCTTTTTGTTCTTCTTCATTTTTATCTCCTCGGTTGATTGTATCTATGTCTAAGCTATACTCAGTCTCATTAAAATAAGTCCTTACATTCATAATACCAAGTAAATTATTCTTTGTGTTTTCTAAAGAAACAATCTTTACGAGAAGAGCCATACATAAAGAAAGACGCTCTCAGTATTATTACTGAACAGCGCCATATTGTGGAATAACTTAGAAAAAACTTATTTCTCACGCATTAAATGGGATATATAGCTAATCATTGGGAAAGATACCTCTAACAATATTTAGGGTGGTTTCAATGAATAGAGTTTTGCACATTTTAATATCATTTGCTTCTTTCCAAATTTTTACTGTAAGTACCGTATTTGCAAATTCGAATGATAAGCCCCAACCTCTTGAACAATTATATTTAGAAATAGGATATACAACTGTTGAAGAAGCTGTAAATGAAGTTGAAAAGCATTTTAATCAAGACTTGAAAATACCACTTAGAGTTCCCCCTATTGAATTCACACACTATTTTGGAAGATTTAGTGATTTGGAAGGTGAAATAAACGACTCATTCGATGTGGAATTTGTTAGTGATAAATCCCCTGAAAATCATTACAAAATTAATGTACGACCTGTTGAGCATAAAATCCATATTAGAGATAAGTATGTTTTAGATTGTTATAAGTTAAAAAATGACATTCAGGCCACACATATGAATATAAGTGGATTTAATGTATTAGTTTTTGATAAAGATCATTGGCAATATATGCTTAGTATAGATAAAAGGGTTTCTGACAAGGTGACTCCTGAAATATTGGTTGATATAGCTAATTCAATTAATTAACCTTCTATCATGAAACTAATATGATTGAAGAATTAGGGGATTTTGTTTAAAGTCTAAAGTCCCTAATTTATGTACAAAAATTAAAAATTTAAGTAGAGTCTACGTTTCATTACAAAAATGCGCCATATCGTATTATAAGGTCATCCAGAATGATATTTTATTTAATAAAAAAGGAAAAGTGATAAAGTATGGATCCAGTCATTGTCCTGAATGTTCCAGTGTTTTTAGAAAAATAATGGCAATACTTATAAAAGAATCAGGTTATCCTGGTTGATTAACCTTCGTAATATAAGCTTAGCAAGAAGTATGGTTAAAGTCTTATCCCCTGTATCTTATCGTTAGTCCTTTTAAGAAATTCCGCGCGTACCGATCACCGCACACTTTGTAATTCTTATGGCCTTCTTTACGTAATAGTGCACCTAATTCCCCTTTTGTTATGATCACTCCAGCGTCTTCCAATATCTCGATCATATCCTCACTTGTCAAAGAGAGAGCGATTTTCACTTTCTTTAGAAGAAGATTATTCGCATGTTCATACGTTAATGCTGGTCGTTCTGGCTGTCCCGGCTTTGGATCTTGCTTTCCCCTTTTAAACGTGATAAAGCCGTTTAAAAAAGACTCAAACATCTCATCATCACATGGTATTTGATCTTCATTGTCATCAAAAACGTCGCTATCCTCTGTTTTTGTGAGCACCTTCAGCACTTCTTCTTTTGAGAGATTTATTCCACCAAGCTTGAATATCTCCACCATCTCTATATTCTTGATATCCAGCGCGTATCGTAATCGAATTAAAATATCGTTATTATCTATATTCATGTATAGACCTCCTGAAATTTTTCATGTGTCCATCTCTAAGATTAATCTTATATCAGGGATGTATTTTAAATCGTGACACTGAATCATTAGCTTACCACTTTATGGACATGTTTTATAGTATGACTTGAATGTAAAAATCTGTTTGTCTATTTACAAGGGATTCCTTTTAGATGTGTGTATTCAAAATATTCCCTAAATAACATAGTTTTGACAATTTAATTGCATAATTAAAAAAGAGCCCTCTCCAAATTCGTTCCACAATATTGCTTATATTTTGATACCTATTTTTCCAAAAATTTCTAAAATACACATTGACTTTTCTACAAAAAACGCGATGTTAAATCATCGCGCCATTTTGTTGAATAAAGAACTATTCCAGATGCAATTTACATTCAAAAATGTATATAAAATTGATGTAATTTACCTAGCACACACATACAGCTCATTCAAATAATTGGCATACCATATTTTATAAGATCCTTCCGCCAACCTCCCTAGTCACCCTCCTTTCATGAACGGAATAGGGAGGTTACATATTATTCTCAGCTTTATGTTGCCATTTCTCCCTTATGTTACTTAGAAAAATGTGCGAATATATTGATGAAAATTCTCATGCTTTATAATTTTATATATTCTTTCTTCCCTGTATCTGCTGACTTCTGGATTTTACCAAGTACTTTTTGTACATAATATCCATCTTCGAAAGTTGCTAAATTTTCAGTCTTTTTATTATTAAACCAATTCAGCATTTGATTCAATGTTTCAGTTATCCCATCATAAAAGAATTGACAATCTTTAGGTAAGTCAGAAGGTGCTTCTGTTATATGTATTTGAACTTTTTCTAGAGGACCATTCTTTATACCAAGAAATAGTTCCTTATCATCTTTCATAAAAAGTGTTCCATTTGTCCCGTAAATCTCTAATTCCCATTCATTTAATATATGTCTACCTCTTGAAATGAACTCCATTGTCACAGTAGTTCCACTATTTAATTGCCCAAGGACTTGGAAAGAGTCATCTGCAGTTCTAATATACTCATTTCCTTCTCTATCATTTAATTTTTCAACATGAATGGGCGTTTGACTTAAAACAGATTGAATTGGATCATTTAGCCACCAATGTAATGAATCTATCATATGAGACCCAATAGCTATTAATAATCCTCCCCCACGTTTTTTATCTTCTTTCCAACTTTTTCTTCCGGAGTGGTGATCTTGATAATTTAAGATATGTCCAGCATACCTAACATGCATTATTCTACCTAACAGTCCACTATTTATAATCTCCTTAATTTTCTTTCGAACAGGTTTAAATCTAAATTCAAAATTTATAGCTCCATAACTACCTAGTTGATTCCTAGTTTGGATCATTTCTAACGCTTGTTCTTCATTCATTGCCATAGGTTTTTCACATAATACGCTATGATTTTTTAGTAGTTCACAAACCATCTGTGAATGTTGATCTGGTGCAGATGCTACTACAATAAGATCCAAGTTTTCATCCTTTATCATATTCTCCCAATTTGTATAAACATTATTTATACCGGTTTTCTCTCTAATTTCTTGAACATTCCCTCTAGAAACACTTGAAATTGCAGAAACTTTATAATTAGGGTGAAAATTTATTATAGGCGTATGAATTTTCGCACCGAAACCAGTCCCAATAACTCCTACTTGTATAATCCTAGACACCAACATCCCACCTTCTCTGTTATTTATACTATACATTCGATATTAGTTAATTATAGTCCTTTCTTTTTCATACATATATAGAAGGTGCTACTTAACATATTGTCTATCGTGTCGTATAGAATTTTAAAATCACGCCTCCTTTATCGGAAAAGGGATTTGTCTATTTTTTATATTGTTTTTTCAACTAATTAAGTCTGCTAAATATAGGAATTTTCCTACTATTTATAACTAAAAAAATGATTAATTAACAAACTTGTTATTACACAATATGGCCCAATTTGGGAATAAGAAAGAGGCTGGGACAAAAATATTTTAACTAAATAAAAGCCGAACAATGGTTGTAGTTCTAGTTACGCCGCTCCTGAAATATACTCCGCTTTCCACGGGAAACTGGCAAGCCTCCTCGTGCTACGCTCTGCGGGGTCTAGCCGTTGCTTTTCATCCCGCAGGAGTCTACGTATATTTCATCCGCTAAGTTATTACTTTGTTCGGAATTTTAGTTAAACACTTAAGTTATGTCCCAGCCTCCTTAATTTATCTTTCTGTTTAATTTAGGTCTTTATAAAGCCTTATCCAAAGAAGAATACCGTCGCATCTTTTTTATAAACAACGTGACTTTATTTTAATTCTACAACTAACCATTTTTAATAAAAAATACCAACAAAATTTACGAAATGAGCCTTTACAAATAAATCTCAAGGAGTTTTTCAATTTTTTTCACTTCACTATTGATTAGCGAATCATGCTGGTTTTTTAAGAAAAATAGGAGGCTTTCAATTAACACCACTTTAAGCTCTTGCTTGTTCATTTCCTCTTCAAGTGCAAGGAGTGTCGAATCATACCTTTCTTTCTCTGTCTCTCCAAGTGACGTCTCTTGTATATGCTCTCTCATCTTATGAATGCTATGAATAATTTGATCTATTAAATGCTCTTTTGCAGTTCGTTCCCCTATCATTTCATGGTCAAAAATAGATTTTGTCAATAAGGGCTCTTCATCAGCCATCATGCTCTCAACGATGGCATCAAGTCTACGCACAATGAAAGCGCCCATCCTCTTAACATCCAATTCTGCTTCGCCAACAAGTAAATTAAATGTATATTCTTTTTGAATTCCATTTAGCATCGTTACACAATCTAATAAATGTTTTTCTATTTTATCACCATATACTTCAAGTAAACGCAATCTGTACCAACTTAAAAATTGCGATCTCATACGAAAGATATATTGACGAATTTCATCATTGACTTGAATGATTTGTTCTCTCATTTGCAGTCGCATAAAATCCTTATAATTCACTGCTTCTTGGAGTTGCACACTAATTTGCTCAATGAGTATTTCTTTTGGAGTTAGATTTGAGTTTCTTTCTACCATCGAAACTTTTTCAAACAGAACGTCATAGTAATGCTTAAAAATAGTCATTAACAATTCTTCTTTAGAACTAAAATAATTGTATAATGAGCTTTTTGCAATTCCACTCTGAACCGCTATTTCTTGCATAGATGTAGCATGATAGCCTTTTCTAGCAAATAACTTCATTGCTGAATTCACAATTTCTTGCTTTCTACTCTTCAATTTGATTCCTCTCCCTAATTATTGATCATGAAATGGAAGATCGTAGCCTTCGTTCGTAAACGAAGGAAATTTATTAATATTTTCTCCTCAAGCCACCAAGTTAATTTCGAGGAGCTTTGTACAGAAGTTCAACAAGTTTAATCATTCATATTAAACGCAAATATATTGGTTCTCATTTAGATACTTCATATAGGCTGTTTTTCTCACTATAACTTAAACACGTATTCATATAGTGTTCGTAGCATCTTCCCTTCTCTATAACATTGAAAATGGCTAAAACCAACATTTAGTAGCTCAAATTTTCTTGGAATAGCGACAAAGATTACGAAAAGAACCTTACGCAAAAAAGCTTAAAATAATTCATATTAATATGACCGAATGGTCGTTTTCTTACATCTTATCCTAATAGTTATACAATTTCAACAAGGTTGTATTAACAGCTTTATATTTGACTTATGAAGATGATTATCATATACTATGACCGAATGGTCGTTATATTTAAATGAATACATTTTATGTAAGAAAAGTATAACATAACTGCCCATTTATAAATTGGTTTCTAATTTTCGATACATTAAGAATAAAAAAGCATCCTCATTATTCATTAAATCTGCACAAACGACCGAATGGTCGTTTGTGTTTAACTTTTATTATATAATATCATTCTAACCATCATTACCATTAATACTTTAATTTTGGCATACTAATGATGAATTAAACACATTGTATATATTAAACAAAAAGGCGGGGAGAAAATTGGGCACACAACAAGGTATTAATACAAAGTTAGTCTTAACTGGCTTAATCATTGGGATGTTTTTTAGTGCACTCGAGCAAACTGTTGTTGGAACAGCCATGCCAACCATTATCCATGAACTAAATGGTTTTTCAATATTTGCATGGGTGACAACAGCTTATTTAATCACTTCGACAACAGTCATTCCAATTGTAGGTAAGCTAGCCGACTTATACGGAAGAAGAGGCTTATATTTGTTAGGAGTTATTATCTTCATGATAGGTTCTGCACTCTGTGCCACTGCTTCATCTATGGAGCAACTTATTATTTATCGAGGAATACAAGGAATTGGCGGCGGTATGATTATGCCGTTATCACAAACAATCGTTGGTGATATTTTCACAGCCGAACAACGTGCTAAATGGCAAGGTGTTTTTGGGGCTATCTTCGGCTTAAGCTCAGTCATTGGGCCATTCATTGGTGGATTTATCGTGGATACAATTAGCTGGCACTGGATTTTTCTCATTAATGTCCCATTTGGAATACTATCAGCTGTACTCATTTTTATCGGCTTAAAGCAAGAGGATTTTTCAAGGAAAGAAAAAGTAAATATCGACTTTTTAGGGATTTTCACATTAATTCCATCTGTTGTACTGCTACTACTAGGTTTAACATTTGGTGGAGATAAATTTGATTGGGCTTCAAGTACTAGTTATATCATATTTAGTGGTTCATTAATATTACTCATTATTTTCATATTTATTGAAAGAAAGGCGAAGGAGCCAATATTAGATTTACAGTTATTTAAAAACCGTGTCTTTGCAACAACAAGTGGTTTAGGTTTCTTATTAGGTTTAGGAATGTTCGGAGCAATTATGTTCGTTCCAATGTTTATGCAATATATTTTTGGTGTGAGCCCAACAGAAGCTGGATCTACAATGACACCAATGATGATCTCCCTTATCGTTGCAAGTATTATCGGAGGAAGATTACTGCTTCGCCTTCGCTACCGTACAGTATTAACTGCTGGCATGGCGATTACGATGACTGGCTTTTATCTAATGAGTACGATGGGAGTAGAATCGAATCAATCAATAGCATATGGTTATATGATTGTCATGGGGTTTGGAATGGGGCTTGTCATGCCAACACTCATGATTGCTGTCCAAAATGAATTTCCTAAATCTCGATTAGGTGCTGTTACTTCAGCCTCAACCTTTTTCCGTTCAATTGGCGGAACAATCGGGATCACCGTTTTAAATGCGGTGATGAATAAATCAATCGAAACAAAGTTAGCTGCTGCAGCTTCAACTGAAACTAATAAGGTTGCTTCTGGTATTCTCGATAGTTTAGTTGGAAAAACAGATGATTTACTTAAAACTATGCTTGCACCTATGACACCTGACTTGCCAGAAGATGTAAGTAATATAGTTGTTAACACAATTCAATCAGTGTGGACACAATCCTTTTCCACCGTCTTCTTAACAGGTCTTATCTTCATTGGTCTTGGAATAATCGTTGCATTATCGGTAGGAAGTGGAAAGATTGAAAGAGATAAAAAGAACGAAAAAGTAAAAGCTTCTTAAATTAAAGCCCCATCTATACTAAAATGTACCCTATAGAGTAGACACTTAAAAAAAGTCTCCCTATAGGGTACATTTTTGTATAATGGAGAAACACAACTAGAGAAATACTTCGGATTGGAGAAAACTATGAGTAAAA
>NZ_JBPXRQ010000017.1:0-109645 GCF_051842895.1 Cytobacillus sp. Hm23 | reverse complement strand
TGCACGTATCCCCATTTCATACTTGTTTCTCGACAACTCAAGTATAAAAGAATGGGTGATATCGTGCTCTTTTTTATGCACTCAAATTGTGTATAAACCCCAACATTTATTATAGAACCAAAAAAAAAGAATGGGCCTAAACAAAAAAAGTCCAGCATAACCTGGACTTTTAAGAAGAAAGCTTGATATTGTTAATAACATTGTCGTCTTCAATTACTTTAACGAATTGACCTTCATTATAAGGATAACCCGCTTTAGTAATTTTCACTTTGACTATTTTGCCAATCATTTCATCATTTGCAGGCAAAATTACTTTTAGATAATTATCTGTATAGCCAACATATAATTCACCACTAGGATCATCCTTTAACCGCTCTTCAGGAATTACCTCAAGTACTTCTCCTTCAAAATCAGAAGCATACTCTTTTGCCAATTGATCTGATAATGCTATTAATTGATGAACTCTTTCATTTTTTACTTGTTCGTTCACTTGGTCATCCATACGAGCTGCTGGTGTTCCTGTTCGCTTGGAATATGGAAACACGTGAAGTTCTGAGAAACGATGTTCTTTTACAAAATTATATGTCTCCATAAATTCTTCAGATGTTTCTCCTGGGAATCCTACAATCACATCTGATGTAATTGCAAGACCTGGAAGGGCTTCTTTAAGTTTTGTTAACCTTTCCGCAAAATGCTCCATCGTATATTTTCTACGCATACGTTTTAAGACAGTATCAGAACCTGATTGTAATGGAACGTGCAGGTGACGAACTATTTTATCTGATTTATTTAAAACATCTATCACTTCATCCGTAATTTGGCTTGCTTCAATCGAGGAGATTCGAATACGCTTTAAGCCTATTACTTGTTCATCAAGCTCACGCAAAAGCATTGCTAAATTATAATCTTTCATATCTTCGCCGTATCCACCCGTATGAATACCTGTTAATACAATCTCTTTATATCCAGCATCAACAAGCTGCTGTGCCTGTTTAATTACTTCCTGTGGATTTCGTGAACGCATGAGTCCACGTGCCCAAGGAATGATACAAAATGTACAAAAATTATTACAACCTTCTTGTATTTTTAAAGATGCTCTAGTCCGATCTGTAAATGTTGGAACTTCTAGCTCTTCGTAAGTACGGGCTTTCATAATGTTTCCAACACCATTAATCGGTTGACGTTCAGCCTGATATTGTTCAATATAATCCAGCATTTTTATACGATCCTGTGTCCCGACAACAATATCGACTCCAGGAATAGCCATAACTTCTGCTGGAGAGGTTTGCGCATAACAACCCGTTACACATATGACCGCATCTGGATTTCTTCTAACAGCACGACGAATCACCTGTCTGCTTTTTTTATCACCTGTATTTGTTACAGTACAAGTATTTATTACATAAACATCAGCAGTCTGTTCGTATTCAATACGCTCATAGCCTGCTTCTTTAAATAATTGCCAAATAGCTTCTGTTTCATAATGGTTAACTTTACAACCAAGAGTGTGAAACGCAACTGAAGGCATCTTCATCACCTCGATAGTTCAAAATGATAAGAAACAGCAGATAATAAATATATCGGGGCCGTTTCTGTACGTAAAATTCTTGGACCAAGGCCACAAGATTTAAAACCATGGGAACGTAATTCTTCTACTTCTTTTTCTGAAAGCCCACCTTCTGGACCCAATACTACTAACAGAGACTGATTAGCAACCATTTTACTCAAGGTAGCAGCAAGTACCGATTGTTCTCCTATTTTTGCTTCTTCCTCATATGCAATCAGCTTGTAATCAAAATTAGCACTATTTTCAAGTAACTTCTTTAAGGTCATTGGATGGTATATATCTGGAATTTTATTTCGATGAGACTGCTCCGCTGCTTCTTTAGCAATTTTCTGCCAGCGTTTAATTTTTTTAAAGCTTTTTTTTTCATCCCATTTCACGATTGAACGAGCAGCATTAAAAGGGATAAACGAATCGGCACCTAATTCAGTTCCCTTTTGAATCACTAATTCAAGCTTATCCCCTTTAGGCAACCCACTCGCTATTGTCACTTTAATAGGTAGTTCATTTGAGCTCTCTACCCATTCTACAATATTTGTTAATACTTCTTCATTGGTAATTTCCACTATTTCACAACGTGCAGTCCTTTGTCCAACAATTACGTATATACTATCTCCTACATTCATCCTCATCACACGGGTAATATGATGATGATCATCATTAGTTATTATTATTTGGTCATTTTGCTCGTACTTATTGTCATCTATGAAATAGCGCTGCATATTGAACACCTTCTATCTACAAAAGGGTAGTTAATTTACTATTACAGGGGCTTTTTAACTATCATAGCAACCCAGTCTTCCATCGTTATTGTTTCTTCAATAACAAATCCAGTATTTTGCAATGTCTCTTTCACCATAGCTTTTTTTGTATTAATAATACCTGACGTAATAAACATGCCACCTGGTTTTAAAAGGCGATAAGCATCATCAACAAACCTAAGTATAATTTCAGCTAATATGTTTGCTACAATGATGTCTACTTTGGTTTCAATTCCATCTAATAAGTTGTTTTGCTCTACTATGACATTATCACTTACTTTATTCAATTTCGTGTTGATTCTTGCACTTGCAACTGCTACTTCATCTAAATCATAAGCGAACACTTTATCAGCACCTAGTAAAGCTGCTGCTATACTTAGTACTCCAGAACCTGTACCAACATCCAGTATTTTGTCATCTTGCTTTACTGTTCGTTCAAGTGCTTGAATACACATGACAGTTGTAGGATGTGTCCCAGTCCCAAACGCCATGCCAGGGTCAAGCTCAATAATTAGCTCATCACTGCTCACTGGCGTATACGTTTCCCAAGTTGGTACAATCGTGAACTTCTCAGAAATTTTAACAGGATTATAATACTTTTTCCAAGCAGTTGCCCACTCTTCTTCATTTACTTCGCTAATTGTAATTCTGTTACTTCCTATATCAATATCATATATTAATAACGTATTAATAGCTTCTTTTATTTCTTCTACTGTTTCCCCTAAAAAGCTGTTAACAGGTAAATATGCCTTAATGACTACACCTTCTTCAGGATAATCATTAGGGTTGAGTTGGTAGATTTCACCGTATGCAGTTTCTCTTTCCTTTGTTAAATCGTGTAGATCTTCTATAACTACACCACCTGCACCTGCTTCATGTAAAATGTTAGAAATAGGTTCGACAGCTTCCTGTGTCGTATGAATAGAAATTTCAGACCATTTCATATCTACCAACTCCATTAATAATTATTTAGACTCTTCGTATTCTTCGATGCTATTTGTTACTTTTTAGTTGAGAACTTATTCCTAATAGGAAGTTTATTTAAGTAAGTGATATTATCATAACAAAAGATTCATTTACAATCATGAAATGAATCATAATTCCAGTGTTGAATACCTTTTGATGATATTTAATTCCCTGATATCTTAATCTTAATAGATAACATAACAGTTATAATTAAAGTCTAAGTCAAATTTTCAGCTTGTAAACATATTAATCAGGTGAGGTAAAAACCCACCTGATTAATATGTTTAATTTGAATGGTGGGTTAATCCCCCTTAAATGCTCTCTTAACTTTTGCAAAAAAGCTGTCATCATGTTCATCAGGAGCTTCCTGATTCCCAAGCTCATTAAACTCTCTTAACAATTGCTTTTGTTTTTCAGTAAGCTTTGTTGGTGTAATAACTCTTACTTGAATATGCTGATCACCTTGACCGTACCCACGAACATTTGGTACACCTTTACCACGAAGGCGGAACTTGGTTCCTGTTTGAGTACCTGCTGGTATTTTCAGCTTAACTTTTCCATGAAGAGTAGGAACTTCAATTTCGTCACCCAGAGTACTCTGAGCAAATGTAAGCGGCATTTCACAATAAATATCGTCACCTTCACGCTCAAAAAATTCATGTGGTTTCACATGAAAGACAATATAGAGATCGCCTGCTGGGCCACCATTTGTACCGGCTTCACCTTGACCTGTTACACGTAGTTGCTGACCATCGTCAATACCAGATGGAATTTTCACGTGTATTTTTTTTCTTTTCTTAACTTTTCCAGCTCCATTACAAGTTGAGCATTTTTGGGTTACTTTTTTGCCTGTACCATCACAATGATGACAAACACGTCTATTAACTATACGGCCAAACGGTGTATTTTGCTCAACACTTAGCTGACCACTACCATTACAATGTTTACACGTTTCAGGTTTCGTTCCTGGTTTTGCTCCCGAACCATGGCATGTTTTACATTCTTCTTCTCTTGGAATTTCAATGTCAGTTTCTTTACCAAAAACTGCTTCTTCGAATTTTAATGTCATTGTATATTGAAGGTCTGCCCCTTGTTGGGGAGCATTTGGATCACGACGGCGTCCTCCGCCACCAAAGAATGTACTAAAAATATCTTCAAAACCACCGAAACCACCAAAGTCGCCACCACCACCAAATCCTTGATTTGGATCTGTATGACCAAACTGATCATAATGGGCACGCTTTTGATCATCACTCAAAGTTTCATAAGCTTCTTTTACTTCTTTAAATTTATCTGCAGCGTCTGGTTCTTTATTAATGTCAGGGTGATATTTTTTGGAAAGTTTGCGGTAGGCTTTCTTAATTTCATCTTGTGAAGCACTTTTACTAATCCCTAGCACCTCATAGTAATCTCTTTTACTCATTTAAAAATCCACTCCCGGTTCATTCACATAAAGATAATTCTATCATCTATCATAAGAAAAGCGCAAGCGCTTGTTTATCACCGACAAGACTAATGTCATTTCAGTTGAAGGCGCTTTTTACCTTCTAGTGAAATGGCGAAGTGACCTCAAGGGGATAGGATGCATAAGCGCCTTACTCATCCCCGATAAGCACAAACGCCATTTTCCATTCAACTGATAATAATGGGAATTAAATATAGTTTCGGCTTCCTTATAAAAAAGTCAAAGTCATATTATGACTGACTTTGACTTTGTGAAGCTTATTTATCATCTTTTACTTCTTCAAATTCCGCATCTACTACATCGTCACCTTTAGGACCTTCATTGTTACCAGCTTCAGCACCTTGTTGAGCTTGAGCTTGTTGAGCTGCTTCCTCGTAAAGTTTCATTGATAGCTGTTGAACAATTTCTTGAAGAGCATCTTTCTTAGCACGGATTTCTTCTAGCTCATTACTTTCTATAGCTGCTTTCAGAGCATCCTTCGCTTCGTTTACATTGTTCACTTCAGCTTCATCAACTTTTCCTTCTAGGTCTTTCAAAGTCTTTTCAGCAGTAAATACTAGCTGATCCGCTTCATTACGAAGTTCAACTTCTTCTTTTCGTTGTTTATCTGATTCAGCATTGTCTTCCGCTTCTTTAACCATGCGTTCAATTTCATCATCAGATAGCCCTGTTGAAGATTTAATCGTAATCGTTTGTTCTTTATTAGTTCCTAAATCTTTTGCACGAACATTAACGATTCCATTTTTATCGATATCAAATGATACTTCAATTTGCGGTACACCACGTGGTGCTGGTGGAATATCTGTTAATTGGAAGCGACCTAATGTTTTGTTATCTGCTGCCATAGGCCTTTCTCCTTGTAGCACGTGAATATCAACTGCTGGTTGATTATCTGCTGCGGTTGAGAAAACTTGTGACTTACTAGTTGGAATTGTAGTATTACGATCGATTAATTTTGTAAATACTCCACCCATCGTTTCAATCCCTAAAGATAAAGGTGTAACATCTAATAAAACTACGTCTTTAACATCTCCTGTTAAAACACCGCCTTGAATAGCCGCACCAGCAGCAACTACTTCATCAGGGTTAACACCTTTATGAGGCTCTTGTCCTACAGCCTTTTTAAGTGCTTCTTGAACAGCAGGAATACGAGTAGATCCCCCAACTAGGATGACTTTATCTATTTCACTAGCAGATAGACCTGCATCAGACATCGCTTGACGAGTAGGTCCCATTGTACGTTCAACGAGATCTGCGGATAACTCATCAAATTTCGCACGAGTTAAGCTTACCTCTAAATGTAACGGCCCTGCTTCACCAGCAGTAATAAACGGTAATGAAATTTGAGTTTGTGTAACACCTGATAAATCTTTCTTAGCTTTTTCAGCTGCGTCTTTTAAGCGCTGTAAAGCCATGTTATCTTTTGAAAGGTCAATACCATTTTCTTTTTTAAATTCAGCAACTAAATGGTCAATAACTACTTGGTCAAAGTCATCTCCACCTAGACGATTATCACCTGCTGTAGATCTAACTTCAAATACACCATCACCCAACTCTAAAATAGATACGTCAAATGTACCCCCACCAAGGTCATAGACGAGGATAGTTTGGTCTTCCTCCATTTTATCTAATCCGTATGCAAGAGCTGCTGCTGTAGGCTCGTTAATAATACGTTCTACTTCTAAACCAGCAATTTTACCTGCATCTTTTGTTGCCTGACGTTCGGCATCGTTGAAATATGCGGGAACAGTAATAACAGCCTTAGTAACAGGCTCTCCTAAATATTCTTCTGCATATGATTTTAAATGCTGTAAAATTATAGACGATACTTCTTGTGGTGTATACTTTTTACCCTCTACTTCTACCGTGTAATCTGTTCCCATATGGCGTTTAATCGAGATGATTGTATTTGGGTTTGTAATAGCTTGACGCTTAGCAACTTCACCAACTTGTCTTTCACCATTTTTGAATGAAACAACTGACGGAGTCGTGCGATTACCCTCTGGATTAGGAATTACCTTTGCTTCTCCACCTTCCATCACAGCAACACATGAGTTAGTCGTCCCTAAATCAATTCCAATAATTTTACTCATTTTCTTCGTTACCTCCTAAAAATTATAAATATGTAATAAATCTTCATTTGCTACCCATTAACTTTTACCATCGATGGTCGAACAACTCGGTCTTTAAGTTTATAACCCTTTTGCAACTCTTCCACAACAGTATTTGAGTCATACTCAGCATCTTCTACTTGCATGACAGCTTGATGTAGATGCGGATCAAATGCCTTTCCAGCAGCTTCAATTACTTCTACACCTTCTTTTTGTAGTGCATCGAATAGTTGACGGTAAACCATTTCCACCCCTTGTAGTATAGACTTAGTTTTATCATCATCTGCTTCTACTTGAAGGGCTCTTTCAAAATTATCTAATACTGGTAAAATATCAGACACTAAATTAAAGGCTCTATGTTTTTCAGCTGCTTCACGATCAATACGTGTGCGGCGACGGAAATTATCAAAATCAGCTTGTATCCTAAACGTGCGATTTTCTGCTTCATCAAGCTTTTTCTCTAAATCATTAATTCTTGCGTTTACACTTGATTCCTCGCTCGTTTCTTCAGGATTTACATCTGATTGATTGTCATTATTTTGAAGATCAACTTTACTTTCTTCAACTTGGTCAACATTTTCACTTTCATTTATTCCTTTATCTTCAGTTACATTACTATCATTAACCAATGATTTCACCTCCCTTAAAATAAAACAAACCTCACCTAAAACTAATTAAAAGTTGGAATACAGGTCTTTATTTTCTATGAAGTGGTCATACGAAATGGATGGGATCATCCTCCCATCCTTATTCAATATTTCCACTGTTAATTATTTTGATACAGCTTAGTCAATACCTTTGATAAGTCGTTAGAAAGTAATGATAACAAGCTAATCACACGTGAATATTCCATCCTTGTTGGGCCTAAAATAGCTATAGATCCAAGCTGTTCGCTACCAATGGAATACGTTGCTGTTATCAAGCTACAATTTTCCATCGCTGACAGCTTATTCTCTTTGCCAATTTTTATGCTTAATCCAACATTGTTAGGCCTAATCAAGTCATAAAATTCTTTTTCTTTATCAATCATCGTAAGTAGCGTACGAACTTTATGAATATCGTGAAACTCTGGTTGACTTAGCATATTTGTCTTACCGCTAAAGTAAACCTCATTTTCTTTCTTTAAAGATAGTGAATTCAAGATTTCATTTAATAATCTGTCATAGCTATCCACTTCAGTACGTAATAAGTTCGATACTTCCATGACGATTCTATCATGTAACTCAATTAATGGTACACCAACTAATCTCTCGTTTAACAAATTAACCATTTTTTCAATATCACTAGGGTCGATAGAACTTGTAAATGATATCGTGCGATTTTCTACATGACCTGTGTCTGTAATGATAATAGCGACAGCAGTCTCACTATTAATCGGAACTATTTGAATACGTTTTAATTTATGTTCAAAGACCTTTGGCCCTAAAGCAATCGCTGTATAATTTGTCATTTCTGACAAAATTTGAGATGATTTTTTAACGATTTTTTCCAATTCATAAATATGGTCTGTAAAAATCGATTTCACATTCCCTACGTCTTCCTTTGTTAACAATTGAGGTGACAGTAAATTGTCTACATAATAACGGTAGCCCTTTTCAGATGGAACTCGTCCTGATGAACTGTGTGTTTTTTCAATAAAACCTAACTCTTCAAGATCAGCCATTTCATTTCTAATTGTCGCTGAACTATACATGATTTCGTCTTTTTTCGATAATGTTCTGGAGCCAACTGGTTGGGCAGATTGAATAAAATCATCAACGATAACTTGCAAAATTAATAACTGACGGTCTGTTAGCATCTGTACTCACCTCTGTTAGCAACTGTCATCACCTCTGTTAGCACTCTATCTATCCGAGTGCTAAATCTAATAATAAATTACCAAAACAAATGCGAGATGTCAATCATTTAGAATACTTATATAAATGATTGAAACACTTCATTACCTAAAAGCATGCCTCTATGAGTTAATCTAATATAATGTTTATCTTCTTCTAACAAGCCTTTTCGTTGTTGCTCAATAATTTGACTATGGAACCTATCATGAATATCTTCATTAAATTTATTGAAGAAGGCTACTTTTGACACCCCTTTTATTTTACGCAACCCGAGAAACATTTCTTCTTCCATTTTTTCCTGCAGTGTTACTTCATGACTCTCTATCGCACCTTGTCCATGTCTAGCCACTTCTGTGATATATTTATTTAATGGTCCTGCATTGGTTATTCTTTTCCCATCAATATAACTATGAGCACCAGCGCCAAACCCATAGTATTCTTCATTATTCCAATATGTTAAGTTATGCACGCTCTCCATACCAGGCTTAGCAAAATTACTAATTTCATATTGGTTATATCCATGTTTTTTCATTTGTTCTATGACATGCTCAAACATTGTAAGTTCGTCTTCTTGAGATGGAAGGTGTAATTTCCCTTTTTTTTGCAAGTTAAAAAAAACAGTTTTTGGTTCAACGATTAAAGAATATGCTGAAAAGTGATCTACATTTAGAGAGAATGCCTCTTGTAAAGTCTCGTCCACTTGAGAAATTGTTTGTCCTGGTAAACTATACATTAAGTCAAGGTTAACGTTGTTAAATCCTACCTCTTTAGCCCAATCTACTGACTTAAAAATATCTTCTTTGCGATGCACTCGCCCGATCTGTTGTAAAATCTTATTATCAAATGACTGCACTCCAAAGCTGATTCTATTTACACCAGCTTCGTATAACAATTTTATCTTTTCTTTTGTTAATGTTTCACCAGGGTTCGCTTCAAACGTAAATTCTAACTTATCATTCACTGGTTTAATATACCGCTTAATACTTTCAAGTAACCTTTCAAGTTGTTTAATATTTATGGCTGTCGGTGTCCCTCCGCCAACAAATATCGAACGAATATCATTTGAAGGATAGCGCTCAAAAGTTTGATGCATCTCTTCTTCTAACGAATTTATATATTCGTTTACTGGCTGCCCCTTTAAAAAAACTTTATTAAAATCGCAATAATGACATATATGTTCACAAAAGGGTATATGAATGTACACTCCAGATGCCACTTCATCACTACCTTTACCTTTATAAGTTCAGCTAAATAATACGTAAGCTGTCATACCAATCTGTTTGTTAAATTTATCTATTACTAACTTCAACTTGAGTATATAGAAAAGCCGCAGAATTTTCTGCGGCAAGTAACATTATAAAGTACATTTACCTATGTGTTCAAATTTGTAGTAGATTTGTTATTTTTCTTCATCCATCTTTAACACTGCCATAAATGCTTCTTGGGGAACTTCGACAGATCCAACTGACTTCATCCGTTTTTTTCCTTCTTTTTGCTTTTCAAGAAGCTTCCGCTTACGGGATATATCCCCACCATAACATTTTGCCAATACGTTCTTCCGCATAGCTTTAATAGTGGAACGAGCAACTACTTTAGTACCAATTGTAGCTTGAACAGGTACTTCGAACTGTTGTCTTGGTATTAAATCCTTCAGTTTTTCAACGATAAGCTTCCCACGTTCATATGCAGAATCACGGTGAACAATAAATGATAATGCGTCTACTTGCTCTCCGTTTAACAAAATGTCCATTTTTACAAGCTTTGAAGCTTTGTAACCGATGAGCTCATAATCAAACGAAGCATAGCCCTTCGTGTTAGATTTTAACTGATCGAAGAAATCGTACACAATTTCTGACAATGGAATTTCATAAATTATACTAACTCGATTTTCATCTAAATATTGCATATCGATGAAGATGCCGCGCTTATTTTGGCATAGATCCATAACAGCACCTACAAAATCATTAGGAACCATGATTGTTGCCTTAACATATGGTTCTTCCACTCGTTCAATACTTTGTGGGTCTGGCATATTGGATGGATTATCAACTCGCACCTCGGTATCATCTGTTAAATAAACTTGATAAATTACACTCGGTGCTGTTGTAATTAAATCAATCCCAAATTCTCGTTCAATTCTCTCTTGGATGATTTCCATATGCAATAGACCGAGAAATCCACAGCGGAATCCAAATCCAAGTGCTTGAGAAGTTTCTGGTTCAAATTGCAATGCCGAATCATTCAGCTCCAATTTCTCTAATGCCTCACGAAGGTCGTTATATTTCGCGGTATCTATTGGGTATAATCCACAAAACACCATTGGATTCAAGCGTCGATAACCTGGAAGCGGTTCTACTGCACTGTTTTTGGCATCAGTAATTGTATCACCTACACGGGTATCACCAACATTTTTAATAGATGCTGTTAAAAAGCCTACGTCACCAACACTCAGTTCGTCCTGTAAAACGGCTTTAGGTGAAAATACTCCTACTTCGTTAACTTCAAACTCTTTTCCAGTTGCCATCATTCTTATTTTTTGACCAGGCTTTACTGTTCCATCAACGACTCGAATATATGCAATAACTCCTCGATAGGAATCGTATAAAGAATCAAAAATGAGAGCCTTAAGCGGTGCTTCTGGATCTCCAGTTGGTGCAGGGACAGTTTGAACAACTTGTTCAAGTATATCTTCAATTCCAATACCAGCTTTAGCAGAAGCTAAGACTGCATCAGAAGCATCCAGCCCGATAACATCTTCTATTTCTTGTCTTACCTTTTCAGGGTCAGCACTCGGTAGATCTATTTTATTTATGACTGGTAGTATCTCTAAGTCATTATCCAGTGCTAAATATACATTTGCTAATGTTTGAGCTTCAATACCTTGAGCTGCATCAACTACTAATACTGCACCTTCACATGCAGCTAAGCTTCTTGAGACTTCATAAGTAAAATCAACATGCCCTGGTGTATCAATCAAATGAAAAATATATTCTTCCCCGTCTTGGGCATTATATTTCAATTGAACGGCGTTTAATTTAATTGTAATTCCACGCTCTCGTTCAAGATCCATTGAATCTAACAATTGATCTTTCATCTCACGTTGGGCTAAAGCACCCGTCTTCTCCAATATACGATCTGCTAAGGTTGATTTTCCATGATCAATATGCGCTATTATAGAAAAGTTCCGTATTTTTGATTGCCTATTTACTCTTTCTTTCTTGTTCATTTCAATTCACTCCTACCATTATCGGCACAACATACACTAGCATTGATTATATCAATTGCCAAACATACATTCAACAGGAAAAGCGGAAGCGCATCGTTCATTCCCGACAAGCACTGGAGTAAAATCACATGAAGGCGGTGTTTGGCTTCGGGTGATTTGGCGAAGTGACCTCGAGGGAATATGCGCTGGAGCTAGACAACAGGAAAAGCGGAAGGCGACTGTTTATCGGCGACAAGCATAAGGCGAAACGGCTGGAAGGTTGCTTTTTAACCTTCTTGACGGATTGACTTATGACCTCGAGCCGATGGCGCCTGGAGCTAGACAACTGGAAAAGCGCAAGCAGCTTGTTTATCCCCGACAAGCACTGGAACTATTTCAAATGGAGGCGTACTTTGCCTTCAGATGAAATAGTGAAGTGACCTCGAGGGGATAGGTGCTGAAGCTAGACTACAGGAGAGCAGAAGCGCATCGTTCATTCCCGATAAGCACTGGAGTCAAATCACATGAAGGCGTTGTTTGCCTTCGGGTGATTTGACGAAGTGACCTCGAGGGAATAAGAAAGAGCGGAAGGTACTTGTTAATCCGCGACAAAGAAAAAACCATTCTTAATAGGAAATGGTTTAGTAATTGCGCTTGACATGGAAAAACGGTTAGCCTGATTTACCTTCCATAATTTTTGCAAAGAGAGTATCAATCATTTGTAATATTTTCTGAAACGTATTACTTACCGCTTCCGCAATAGTTTTCCCCAATGATGAAAATAGATTAAAGGCTTTGATTTCAGCTAATTGTTGTTGTTTTTGTTTCAAATCATGACTCGTTGCTTCTACACCTAGAACACTTGCCTCATATTCCCCATTAGAGATTTCAGCAATTTCTAATGCACCTCGAAATGAAGGGTCATCATACCCTTTCATCTCAATAATCCCACTATTGGCCTTCTGCATTCCTATCAATACACCAAAAAGAAGGACTGTACATAAAAGAAAGCACTTCATCATGAATTTCCACATGATACTCACCCTTACAGACTTTTTACGGATACACCGTTAAGTTCATATACAAAAACTGACTTCACCAATTTGATAAGCAAATTATATGAAGATAAAACACTGCAGTTTTAAAATAAGGCTGTTTTCGCATTGATTGTTGATTTTCGTATGATGAGATAAACACGTATAAAACTAGAGTTCGTTGCATCTTTTTTCTGTACAACGATAACTAACAACGTAAAATCACTTTTTTGGTACTAATTCGATAACAATAGCAACATAGTTTACGAAAAGAGCCTAAAATAAAGAAATTTCTTTCATGAGAACGAAGCATTAACGAACAATTAAATTACTGTGCAGTCGTATCTGATTCGGTAGATACTTTCTCAGCTTGCCAATAATACTCACTAAAGACATCAGCAATAGCTGCTGCAGTACGGTTCAATTCCTCAAAGGTATTATCTACGCCACCAAATTCTATTAGCATGACATTGTCCGAAAGGTCCTGATTATACATGCCATTTACTCCTTCTCCACTCCATTCAAATACCCCTCTACTTAGACCAGGGTATTTTTGCTGTAACAATTGATGTAGGTCATCAGCGAGTTTAAGGTTACGTTCATAACGAGCATTATTTCCTCCAATAACAAAAGCGGTCTTAGCATATGATTTACCATTAATCACATGTGTTGTTTGTTCTTTCCTATTGGCATCACGGTGAATATCTATAAAATATTGCAAATCACGGTTACTAGTCATTGCGCTTTGCACTAAAGGCTTAGATTGGTCATATGCCTGAAAAAACTCCCACTTTTTAGCGATTAATTGTCCCATTATGTCTGTTTGATCTAGCTGAACTCCTATCCCTCTTTTTTCCAACTCAGATGCTAGACGCTCACCCACTAAGGTAACATTTACTTCGGAATGATAAGCTTTATCTGGTTCAGTTACCCCTTCTAGATGAGGTAAGTATGATTCACGACTATGTGTATGATAAATGTAGACAACGTCTTTACCGTTTGTTGTTAATACTGGGGGAGTTACTTCTTCAGTTTCACCTTCCACTTCTTCCATATTTTGAACTGAAGCATCTCTTTCAGCTAGTAATACCTCTATTGGAGGCGCTGATTCATAAGGTAAATTTGTATAATTAGTTCCTTCACCAGCAACAATTATTTTACTGTCATACAACGCATAACCAGGTAATTCACTACCAAGTAAGCTTCGTGGGTCATCAAGGTTAATGCTCGTTGCCATTTCAAAAAGTAGAGAAGGGAAATTTGTTTCTGGTTTAGTTGATAAAATTTGAGAAAAATAATGATTTTCAAGTGATAATAAATAAAGTAATGATTCACTAGTAAGGCTAGTTGTTAAATCGTTGATGGATGATGACGAAATACGATATTTTGGCTTTAGCGATGTCATTATTGCAGTAACCGAAAATATCATCATGCAACCTAACATCATGATGATTATTGTTTTTTTTATATTAGACCCCTTTATTGTCATAACCATTCCTTGACCTCGCTCAAATCTCATGGCATATCCCTCCAAAGCTTGTCTACTTAATCAGTATGAACAACCCTTGAGAAATAGAACCTTACCACTCCTAGAAGTGCATGTTTAAAGCTCAGTTTCTTTCGTTCCATAGAACTTCCTCAATGTGTATACGCCCCTGCATTATCCTGATCAACTTGATCATGTAAGGCAGCATTTAACCCTGATGCAATAACATTCGCCATATCTTCAATAAATACATCTACTTCTTTCGGAGTTACCATTAAGTTATGTCCAAGTGGTGATAGTACCTCATGAATTAATTTACGCTTCTCATCTTCGTCTAGAGTTCCCACCATCCCCATAAACGTTTGACGATGCGTATCTTCCGGTAAATCTTCTTCTGTAAGCTTTCGTCTTTCTCCAAAGGTCATTCCCGCAGGTGCAAGTGAACGAGATGGACGACTTCCCTCTTTCATTTCTCTACCAAAGTGTTTCAATATAAAATCAACGGTGTCACTAGTAATTGAGACTGCATCAACAACTGTTGGGATACCAATTGCTATCACAGGAATGCCCAACGTTTCAATACTCAGTTCTTTACGCTTATTACCCACACCAGACCCAGGATGAATGCCTGTATCAGAGATTTGAATAGTAGCATTTACACGTTCAATTGACCTTGCAGCTAATGCATCAATTGCAATAACAAAATCCGGTTGTGACTTTTCGATTACCCCGTGAATAATATTACTCGTTTCTATCCCGGTTAAACCCATTACACCTGGCGCGATGGCACTTACTGATCTAAAGCCACCCTGGATACTTTCAGGTTGAAGTTTAAATAGATGTCTAGTAATTAACAAGTTTTCTACTGCTATAGGTCCTAAAGCATCAGGAGTAACGTTCCAGTTTCCTAAGCCAACGACTAAACAACTAGCGTCTTTTTGAATGTTTAACTGCTGTAAAAAATTACTGAATTCATTAGCGAAAACTTCTTCGACATGCTGTTGTAACTCAGTATCCTGTTGTCTAATCCCTTCTGCTTGAAGAGTGACGTAACATCCAGCTTTTTTTCCTACCGCCTTAGCACCGTCATTATTTATATCAACTTTCGTAACCTTTACACCGCCGATATCATTCTCTTTTACTACCACTCCATTGATTGATGATTGTTCCTTTTTAGCTTCTTCCTTCGCATTGCTTTCTAATGCCATTTCATGAGCTTCTATTGCTAAATCGGTTCGTACAGAATACTTACTTACGTCTAATTGAGACAAAAAGAATGCACCCCTTTTTTTCAAATCGATTTATAATCTAGTTTTACCACCAGTCAATAGAAACATTCATTGTCGAATAAGTATTGCATTATTAGTCCTCGTTTGATAGAATATCATGTGTTCTAATGTAAGTGATATGTCGAGTTTACATCATCTCGATTGTTATTTTTGGGAGGTGAAATACATGCCAAATATTAAATCAGCTATTAAACGTGTAAAAACAGGCGATAAGCGTCGTGCTCATAATGCTACACTTAAATCTGCAATGCGCTCTGCTGTTAAAAACTTTGAAGTACTTGTTGACAACAAAGACGTTGAAAATGCGCAAGCTGCATTTGTATTAGCTTCTAAAAAGCTAGATAAAGCTGCAAGCAATGGGATTATCCATAAGAATGTTGCATCCCGTCAAAAATCTCGCTTAGCAAAAAAATTAAACAGCATTACTGCTTAATAACTTGCGATCCTTTTTAAAGGGTCGTTTTCTTTTTGCTGCTATTTCATAAATGAACACCGCCAAATAATTAGATATGAGATTTTATTTAGTACTAAAAACAACATGATGAGAAAATAGCATAATAAAACCGCTATGTATAAAACTCTGGTTGTTAGTGAAAACATAAGGATGTAAATCCCCATAAAAAACAAGCTTGACCACCTTATACGCGATGTTCAAGCTTGTTTTTTGTTAATCGTTACGGATTTCTTCGTAAACCCTATTGCTATACTTCACTAAATAAGAAGCATGTTTTATATGATTTTTTTAGCCTTTAGTGAAGAAAAGATGCCTTGAAGGATAGCTGTATTCGTGTTTATTTTCAAGTACGAAAAACAACTTGATGAGTAAACAGCCATCGTTTACAATCACCTGTAAAATGCATTTAGTGTATTTGCTCTTGTAATGACATAATAAATAGTTCTAAAATCAATTGTTTATCTATATTACCAACTTTCATATCGTAGTCTGCTTCTGCTAATTGGCCGATAATTCCTTTTAATTCTTGATCCCCAAAGAGCTTAGCTTGCCCAGCAGCTAACTTTACGCGATATGGATGAACTTTTATAATCGATGAAATTTTTTGTTGGTTATAGCCTTGTCTTGCTAATTCCTTCACTTGATATATTAAGCGAAACTGGTTTGATACTAAAGACAATATCTTTATCGGTTCTTCCTTTTGCTCGATTAAATCAAATAAAATTTGCATTGCTTCAGCTGGTTTTCTCTGAACAATAAAATCTATTAATGTAAAAATATTTTGTTCAAGTGTTCTAGCTACAAGTAATGTTACTGTTTCATGTGATATCTTCCCACCCGTTCCTACGTATAATGCTAATTTATCAATTTCAGTCGTAAGTAGCATAAGATTCGTACCTACTAAACGTAGCATTACTTCTACGGCATCATTTTGTATAATCACTTGAAATGATTCTGCTCTTTCCACTATCCATTTTTGAAGCTCTTGTTCTGTCAATGTGTTAGCTACAAGTAATTCCGCTTTTTTCTTTAGTAATTTAGTAAGCTTTTTTCTCTCATCTAATTTTTCATATGGAGCATAAAATACTATAATTGAAAAATCTGCTGGCTGATTCATATAAGATTCCAGCTTTTTTAAATCATGTTCGATTTTACTCTTTTCACTAGTCAAAAAAGTAGGGTTGTTAAATATGACGATTTTTTTATCACCAAAAAACGGATATGTTTCTGCATCTTCTATCCCTGCTTCTATAGGAGTTTCCTCTAAATTATATGTAGATAAATTAAATTCTCTTTCTTCATTCTTTAACCCGTGAGAAATAAGTATTTTTTTTGTCTCATTGAGTAAATATGTTTCTTTTCCATATAATAAGTATAAGTTGTTAATATTGTCTTGTTTAATTTTCCTCCATATGTCAAGTGCCATTTTTTCTCTCCGATCTACGAAATGGTTCTCTTCATATGGTAAAAGTATTTTCCCACTTTTACAAGTGGCAATGGGAACCGATCTCCCATAACGACCAATTCCCAGTTTATATGAACGTTACAGCATAAGCCCCGAGTCACTTATATTGTAACGATATTAATTTGTATGAATATCATTCCCGTATAAATTAAGAACTATTTGTGACAACTCTTGTCATTGTAGGAAAACAAACTAATGAATGTAGATTTTTTATGAACTTTCGCTTATACTATTATTGAATTAGGGAGGGGTATTTTGTGAATCAATTTGAAGAAAATGTCCAAAGTAAGCGAAACGATGCTGTAGATTCAGGAGTTGGGTTTATTGTATCTTTCGGATTTTTTGCAACTATGTTTATCATTGCTACAGTAGTTAAACTTTTAGGTTCTTAATAACCACCACCTCATCACACTTGAGACTGTCGTTTGACAGTCTTTTTTTGAGGCTGTGTTCGCATTGATTTTTTTCGTACATAGAACTAAACAGATTGCTTTAAAATAACTGTTAAAACTGCTTAGAAGAGATAATATTGGAGTTGCCTACTTTTTCTTAATTTATGTTATGGTGATATTGTGTAAAAGGTTCCAGTTTCATTTGTATATGTGTATATGATTGCTCCGTGTTTATCTGTTCTAAAAATACGAATATTTCTTATAGCTAAACGATCTATTACCTTTTCATGGGGATGATTAAATATATTATTTTTTCCAGCGGATATTAATGCAAATGATGGGTTAATGGCTGTAAGAAATTGTTCTGTAGTTGAGGTATCGCTACCATGATGACCAACTTTCAATACGTTACTTGATAAATTCGGAAAGGATCTAATAAGTGCCAACTCTCCTTCCGCCTCTAAATCTCCAGTAAAAAGCCAATTTAAACCACCGATAGAGGTAAAAATCACAATTGATTGATTGTTCTCATCTATTTCTGTTCCACTTGGTGATAATACATAAAATGTATACCCATGATCTTTCCATTGATCCCCTTTTTTTACTAATGTTATATGTGTATTTGAAGATATTGCTTTTGCAACTAATTCCTTTTCAAAATTAGTAACAAGCTTTGTATTAGACAATACTACTTCGTCTATGTGGAGGTTATCAAACAACGTAAACGCTTCTCCTGCATGGTCCATATCACTATGAGTTAAAATTAATTTATCAATTTTTCTAATACCTTTTGCTTTTAATAAAGGTAATATTACATCTTCACCTACTTGAAATGTGTTACTCTTCTGTTGCCATAATTCTTGAGTAAATGGTATAGAACCTCCTGTATCAATTAAATAAACCGCCTTTCGATTTGGAAGTGTAATTAATATACTGTCGCCTTGACCAATATCAAGCATTATGACTTCCCCTTCGTTGCTAAAAAAATACCAGTTCCAGTTAAACAATACTACAATAAAAATTATACAAATCGGAACGGTTAACCTTCTCCAAGTCCCTTCTTTCTCCAAATATATAAAGAACAGAATAATACTAAAAGCATACCCAAACATAACGATTGTAGTTGGCCTTCCAAATGTGAGAGATGATATTGAAATACTGGATAACGAAGAAACAAACTCATTTGCATTATTTAGAGCAAAAGAAAGGCAAAAATCAAGTAACTTACCTATTGATGGATAAATAAAATAACTAGTTAATGTTATAAATGACAAAGGGAGAATAAACAAAGAAAAAAATGGTACGAACAAAAGGTTAAGAAGGATACTAAGGGGAGATATTTCATAAAAATTATATATAATAATCGGTAATGCTGATAATTGAGCAATTACTGACACACATAATAATTGAGCTATTCTATGCTTTTTGCGCCCAATAATTTTGTTGGCTGAAAAAATTAATGAATAAGTAACGATAAATGACAATTGAAATCCAACTTCAAATAACTGATATGGATCGATTAGTAACATACATAAACATATTAAACTTAGAACATTGATGATGTGGACTTTTAATGATAATTTAATGGCTAAGAATATACACCATGTCATTAAACCTGCCCTCATTACCGAAGGTGATCCTCCTGCTACAATAATGTATACAGGGATGATAAATAGTAGTAAATTAGTCATTGTTTCACGTGTTATGCCAATCCTCAAACCGATTAAATATATGAAACCTGTCACAAACCCAACGTGTAGTCCTGAAATGGCTAACAAATGAACAATACCTAATTTCTGATAAGAAGATAACACTTGTTCATCTATGGCATGTCGATATCCATATATTAACGCTGTAACGAACCCTGATGATACGGTAGAAAGATTGTCCATCGTAAACTTGATACCTTTTTGTCTCATTGATACTATGTGATCATACAGAGTCATACCATCTGTAGAGCATTGAGTCAATTGAATGCTTTCTGGTTTAAGAATCCAATGTACTCTGTGACTTCTCAAATATGATTTATAATTAAATTCATAAGGATTCCTACCACTAACTGGTTCTTCAAGTGTCCCTTTTAAATAACACTTCATACCTAATTGTATAGAAGATAAAACTTCCTTCTCCATTTTAGAGCTTATTTTATATCGTAATAACACTTTTTCCTTATTTGGAAGTTTGACTGTTGTCGTTAACTGGTTACCATTAATTTGAATATCAGAAGTGAATTTAACAATAAATTCCGTAGCTGTTGGGGAGATGTTACTTATATTTTGTTTATCTATATAAGTTGCATAAAGGAAGAATAAAATGTACAGTGTGAAAAAAATAACGGCTGTAGTATATCTCTCTTTAATAAATACGTAAACTAAATAGAGGAGTAAACAAAAGAATACGGTAGGACGTAATGAGTGATATGAGGTTAATATTCCTAATACAGCTGCTATTAAAGCATACATGTAACTTTTGTTCATAAATACCTCCTTAAATGAAGGTGTTATAAATAGCTCATAGCATTCTAGCTTAGATACAAATACCGGTGGAGAGTGTTCTCCACCTACTTACTCCATTTGTACCTAACTGAGTTTCAGGGCTTGTCTATTTACACATATGAGGTAAACAGCTTATTTGTCTCATCATGTAGCTTACTAATTTCTTTACTATCTAAACCTTCATCAGCCAGCCTCTTAATCAACGAGGTGACGAATAGAAGTTTTTCTTGATTTTTTAAATCAATAATCATTTCATCTACTTCAACTTGATCAACCAATATATTAGACTCTTTAAACATTTCTAGTGCATACGGATGGTTTTTATAATCGTTCGCATAATATACTGCCTTTATTCCACTTTGTACAATCGCTTTACAGCACTGTAGACATGGAAAATGCGTAACATAAATTTCAGCACCTTCTGTAGGAACCCCAAATTTAGCACATTGTAAAATAGCATTCATTTCTGCATGAATCGTCCTCACACAGTGGTTATCAATTACGTAACAACCCTCATCAACACAATGTGTGCCACCTGCTATAGATCCATTATATCCACCAGCAATTATCCTCTTGTCCCTTACGATTGTGGCACCAACAGCAAGCCTTGTACAAGTACTTCGCAATGCTAGTAAATGACTTTGTGCCATAAAATATTGATCCCATGAAATACGTTCCATAAAGACTCCCCCAATATGTTCAATATATCAATAGTGTAATGAAAGATGTGTAGATTCGTCAATTTTCGATATCACAGTTTTTGCATATTAATAACAATCAATCGTAGAAAATTTTTTGATAAGCAGTAAGCTTCTCAGCAGCTTTTTTCAATTGTTTTTTCTGGTTGTTTTCCTTCTAAGGAATTAACAAGTATACAAAAACAAAATTCGAACCAGCTTTTCTACTTTAAAATGATAATCATTGTATAACAACCTCGTATAATTCTTTTTTACAGCAATCATAAAAGAACTTGTGATAACGCCATGTCAATTTCATACATTTACCTTACTACTACGTATTCAAGCAACTTTTCTAATGATTTTTCACCAATTCCAGATATTTTTAACAAATCTTCAACCGCTTGAAATGAGCCGTACTCCTCACGATACGATAAAATCGCTTCAGCCTTTTTAGCTCCAATTCCTGGCAAAGATTCTAATTCAGCCATTGTGGCACGATTTAGATCAACTTTATCTTTATCTTTATCTTTTTCTTTTCCTATTAATGAATGTTGTAAATCATAATTCTCCTCTCCCTGCTTAGGTACATAAAGGACCATTTCATCATAAACCAATTGTGCCAAGTTTACTTTAGACATGTCTGCAAACTCTAATACTCCTCCTGCCTGTTCAATGACATCCATTACCCTAGAGCCTTCTGCCATTTCATAGACTCCTTCCGAAGCAACTGCTCCTTTTATATCGACGTATATTGCATGAGATACTTCCGTGGTACTTTCTGCGATCGGTTTGTCTTGTGGCTCTAGAAAAAATTGTAAATTACTGTCAACCATAGCCGTTTCATCAGGTCTTGTTATCATATTAACAACAATACCAGTGAAAATAATTAAGATTATTAAAGCAACAAACCAATATTGCTGATATTTTCTTAGAAATTCCATAATTAAGCTCCTTTCAATTCAGTCATAAAGTAAAAATGAAAATCATATGGTATAGGAGAGATATTGTTACGTCAGGAGGGGATCTTACAATGAATGTAGGGATTATCGGTACCGGAAATATGGGCAAGGAATTAATTGAGGCGTTTATTGAATCAAAAGCTCTATTACCATCAAAACTGTGTATATTCAATCGGACGATTGAAAAAGCAGAAAAAATTAAGATAAACTTCCCTGAAATAACAGTTACTTCTAATGCTGAAGATGTCATAAACCAGTCAGATATAATTTTTATTTGTGTTAAACCACTACAAATTCACCCCCTTTTACAACAACTTTCACCTTGTTTAACACATAATAAATGTCTCGTTTCAATAACTAGTCCAATATCAGTACATCAAATTGAATCTATGGTAAACTGTCAAGTTGCAAGGGTTATTCCAAGTATTACAAATCGAGCATTTTCTGGAATTTCATTAATATCCTTTGGCGAAAGTTGCAGCCAGCATTATATATCCTATATTAATTACTTATTTTCAAATATATCTGAACCTGTTCTCATTGAAGAACAAGTGACCAGAGTAGCATCTGATATAGTAAGCTGTGGACCAGCATTTTTCAGTTATTTAATACAAAGGTTTATCGATGCAGCTGTAAATAAGACGGAGATTACAAGAGAGCAAGCAACTACTTTGGCGACAGGAATGATAATCGGGATGGGTGAGCTTTTACAAAAAGATATTTTCACTTTACAAACGCTTCAGGAGAAGGTATGTGTAAAAGGAGGTGTTACCGGGGTAGGTATTGCAGTATTAGAAAAAGAACTAGGTGACATGTTTGAACATTTATTTCAAAGCACTCATGACAAATTTTGTGAAGATATAGAGGATGTTCATAACCAATTCATTTAATCATTCTACATTTCAGGCAAAATCCCTTTAAAATTTTTTCATTTGGTTTCAAAAGGTCAGACTGTATTCAGTCTGACCCAAAGTTTGTATGTAACAAGTTTTATTTTTTTGCCACAAAAAATATTCTTTCTGTCTGTTCATTCACTCGTTCAACAGTAAAATCTCCACTGATTGACAGCAAAGTAAATCCTGCTTGAACAAGCCACTGTTCATATTGATCTATTAAAAACGTACGTTGGGTATGAGTTTCATCATAGCGTGCATAAAACTCTGTATCTTCTTCCCTCACAAAAAAGGCTAGGTCATGCTCAACACTATTCGAAAGTTCACCATCAAAACACTGCCAAATATAACTAATGTCTTGTTCATGATGCGCAAAAGTGTGTGTTGCAATATAGTTACTGATTTTATTTACAGAGTGAACATCAAACATTAACAAACCACCATCTTCTAGCTGATTATATACGTGGCGAAAGGTCTGTTGTACGTCTTGTTGTTCTATTAAATAATTTAAAGAATCACAGAATATCAGAACGCAATCAAACAACGGGAACCCTGATAACTCTCTCATATCTTTTTGTATAAATGTAATTGAATTTTTATTGGACAATGACTTCTCCAAAGCTACAGCTAGCATATCCTCTGACATATCTACACCCGTAACATCGAATCCTTCATCTGCTAATCGGATGGATAATTCCCCCGTGCCACAAGCCAAATCAAGTATTTTTGGACCAATTCTATACTTTGTTATATTTTCTTTTGCGAACTTCAGCCATAAATCATAGGGGGCATCTTTCATTAAGCAGTCATAGTAATATGCAAAATGATTGTATGTCATTGACTTAGCTCTTGTTGTAAGTCTACCCTCTGTGCATCTCCCCAAAGCTTTTCAAGATTATAATAGCTTCTTTCATCCTTGTGAAAAATGTGTACTACAACATCTCCAATATCTATTAAAACCCATCGAGCTTCATCATAGCCCTCGAGTCGTTTAACCGTATAATCTTGTTCTTCAACAAGATCTTTAATTTCCTTTGCAATCGCTTGTATTTGTTTTTCTGAATTCCCTTGGCAAATTAAAAAATAATCAGCAATAAGTGAAATACCTTGCATATTTAAAGCTACAATTTGCTCTGCTCTTTTATCATCTGCACCTTTGGCAGCAAGTAATAACAAGTCATGATTTGTCATATTTTTGGTCCTCCGTTTTTTTCATAAGTAAATCGTTATACGTTAATAATGTATCAGGATAAATTAACTGTTTTTTGTTCATTAAAAACATCATCGTGTTATGCAAAGCTTGAATGACAGCATCATTTAAATTCTGAGAAGCTATAGCTCTTACTTCTTCTACACCAGCAAAATGCCTGCCAGGCTCAATATAGTCAGCCAAAAAGATAATTTTTTCAAGTAAAGTCATATTCTCTCTACCAGAAGTATGAAATTTTATCGCATTAATGATTGCTATATCTTCAATACCAACTTCTGTTTGTACAAGATAAGCCCCTACTGGTGCATGCCATAGTTCATTATGAAAGTGCAATAAATTTTGATTCATTTTTTGCTCAATGATGATTTTTTTCATTTCTTCTTTCGCTCTAAATTTTGCATAGTCATGAAAGATAGCAGCTAATTCACACTTCTTTTGATCACAATCATACCGCTTTGCTAATTCAAGCGCAGTTTCCATAACGCCAATCGTATGTAGATAACGATGCTCAGTTAATTGTTCTTTTACAATTTGTAAAGCTTCTTCACGTTTCATATAACCTATTCTCCGCAATATATTGTCTAACCTTACTCGGCATAAGATATTGAGTCGTCTTGCCTTCTTTCATTCTCTGTTGCAGCAATGAAGAAGAAACATCAAACTGTGGAATTACCACTTGTAGTATAGGGTAATTCGTATTCACATCATATTGCTCCCTTTTGACACCTACAAATGTTACTAATTCCAGTAGATCATTAATTTTATACCATTTAGGCAAATATTCCACCATATCAGCACCAATAATGAAATAAAACTTGTAATCACTATACTGTTCAACCAATATCTTCATTGTATCATACGTATATGATACTCCTTGTCGGTCAATTTCAATCGTATTTAGCTTAAATAACGGATTATCTCCAATTGCGAGTCGCAGCATCTTAAGTCTATCTTCACTACTTGATATATATTTATGTTGTTTATGTGGAGGTGTATACGTTGGCAAAAACCAAACCTCTGATAAATGTAGCTTGTCTAAAACTTCATTTGCTATTAATAAATGTCCATTATGAGGAGGATCAAATGTCCCACCAATAATTCCTACTTTTTTCATACGTAACTAACCCTATGAAGGCAGTTTAATTTGCTTGTTATCTCTTGATTCTTTATATAAAACGATCGTGTTACCTATTATTTGAACTAATTCAGCCTTTGTACCATTCACGATATCTTCAGCAACTACGTTGCGATCATCTTCACAATTTTGCAGTACACTTATTTTTATTAGTTCTCTTGCTTCTAGTGCTTCACCAACTTGTTTATTCATGTTTTCATTAACTCCACCTTTACCTACTTGAAAAATTGGAGTTAAATGATGAGCTTTTGAACGTAAAAATCTTTTTTGTTT
Organism: Cytobacillus sp. Hm23; assembly: GCF_051842895.1. Classification (NCBI taxonomy): domain Bacteria; kingdom Bacillati; phylum Bacillota; class Bacilli; order Caryophanales; family Bacillaceae; genus Cytobacillus; species Cytobacillus sp. Hm23. The sequence goes on along the minus strand of NZ_JBPXRQ010000017.1, from coordinate 83,973 downwards.
TCCTGTTAGCATGTTGTTCCTCCTAGTTTTTTTAACACAATCTTTTTCATACGATCTGTATTTGGAAACATACTGGTCCACGTTTCAAACGCTAGAGCGCCTTGGCAAACAAACATATCTACGCCATTTTGGACCACTGCTCCATTGTTTCGTGCTTCTGTTAACAATTTTGTTTCAAGTGGATTATAGATAATGTCAGATACTAAATGGTTCTTATTAATGTTCTTTGTACTTATAGGTACAGCATTAGTTTTGGGGCTCATACCTACAGATGTAGTATTAATAATAATGTCATAATGGGGTATGCGTGTTTCCGCTTCATGTATGGTCAACGCCGAAGATTGAACATCAAACTGACATTGTTTTACTAACTCTACTGCGGTAGTCATCGTTCGATTGCAAATGTCTATGCTCTGCACACCATGTTTTGCGAGTGAAAAATAGATCCCTCTAGCAGCTCCACCTGAACCAATGATTAATATCTTTTTGCTATTTAATTGTGATGTAACTATATTTGCTAAAGCACGAACATAGCCTGGTCCATCGGTATTATATCCAATTAATCTTCCATTATTATTTACAACTGTATTAACAGCGCCTATTTGTTCAGCTAGTTGATCGATATCATCTAAGTACTTCATGATACTTACTTTATGTGGTATTGTAACATTAAAACCAGCAATTTGTAGAGCTTTACACCCTAATATTGCATTCTCTAAATTTTCTGGTTCAACATGAAACGCGTGATACTTTGCATCTATCTCTAAATTACCAAAAGCATCATTATGCATTTGTGGTGACAATGAATGAGCAACTGGACAACCAATTAGTCCAAATAATTTTGTCACTTTTCCTCATCCCCTATAAAAATCTATTTTTAAAGCAGGCTGTTTTTACATTTGTTGTTGTTTTCGTCTTAAGAAATTGCCACGTACATAACGGGAGTTCGTAGCATTAATGACATTAGCAACAATGTTTACGAAAAGAGCTTAAAGTAAAGTTTAAACAAAACCTGGTCTATTAGCATTATTTAGTCTTCATAGCACTGGCAGGTACATTGTTCTAATGGCATGTAAAAAAAACATAATGCCTAAAGCTATATATTCATTTCGTCTAAACTGTTTCATACATGTTGCAACTTTACATGAATTATAGCCATAGTCAATGTTTATATTAGTGACTTTCTAATTGATACACCTACACCTTTTGGTACATGCGCACAAATTGTTAACCCTGGCTCATCTATTGTTATCCAACCTAAACCAGAAAATACAATATCCATTTTTCTTTCTTTAATCGTAAATTCATGAGCGATTAATGGTGGAAATTTATCAACATGTTCCTTTCGTGGAGGTTGTAGAAGGTCCCCAGCATGCTTTTTATATAAATCATCTGCATTTTCAAGCTTTGTTCTGTGTATTGATAAATCATTGGAAACATAACAAACAAATGATGTTCTATTTCCTTTTATAAAATCAAAGCGCGCTAGACCTCCAAAATATAAAGATTGGCCCTCATTAAGCTGATAAACCTTTGGTTTGATTTCTTTTTTAGGCGAAATAATCTTTAAATCTCGCTTATCAACAAAATGAGCCATTTGATGATGATTTATTATTCCAGGTGTATCGTATAGATAAGAGCCATCATCTAATGGTACTTCTATCATATCTAATGTAGTTCCAGGAAATTGAGAAGTTGTTATGACATCCTCATCGCCACTAAACTCTTTAATTACTTGATTAATGAATGTGGACTTACCTACATTGGTGCAACCGACAATATATACATCTTTTCCATTTCTATATTGTTCAATCATTTCTGCAACTTCACGCACACCGTGACCTTTTGTAGCGCTAATTAAATACGTGTCAATCGGCTGCAAGCCTAATTCTTTAGCTGATTGCTTCATCCAATTGATCACCTTAGTATGTTTTACAGACTTTGGTAATAAATCAACTTTATTTCCGACTAGAATAATATTTTTATTGCCCACAAACCTGTGTAATCCAGGCAACCAGCTGCCGTTAAAATCAAATATGTCAACAATTTTCACAACTAATCCATCTGTTTTACTAATTCCATTTAGTATATTTAGAAAATCATCATCTGTTAAGGAAACATCTTGAATTTCATTATAGTGTTTTAACCGAAAACATCTTTTACAAATAACATTCCCTTTATTAAGTGCAGCCTTTGGTGCATAACCGATTCCATCAGGGTCAATTGTTTGAATGGTTACGCCACAACCAATACAGCTAATCCGTTCATTTTCCACTTATTTATTCCTCCCAATAAAGCATGCCTTTTCGCTTCATCCAAGCTAAAAGTTGTCTTTCAATTTTACGATTAATTCTAGTGAAAAAACCGTCTGTTTGTGCAACAGGTACGACAAGAATCGTGTGATAGCCTCCTCTATTCCCACCTAATATATCTGTTAATAATTGATCTCCAATAACGACTGTTTCTGCTTTTAAAATATCCATGCTTTTTTGCGCTTTTCCAAATGCGCGTTTTAAAGGTTTCCTTGCTTCAAATATGAATGGAATATGCAAAGGATCTGAAAAAGATTTTACCCTTTTTTCATTATTATTTGAAACGATTGTAACTTTAATGCCGCTTTCCTCCATATCTTTAAACCATTCAATTAACCTCGGTGTTGCATTCGGACGATCCCATTCCACTAATGTGTTATCTAAGTCCGTTATCACACCTTTAATTCCTTTTTCCTGAAGGTGTTGCGCTTTAATATCTAATACACTTTTCACGTGTTCATTAGGTAGAAAATGTCTAAGCAATTCAGATACCACCTTAATCATTTGATTGTCTCTATATAACCTTATTATCATACCTAATTTTGTGTTTAGTTTCAAAACAATCTTTTATTGACATTTTGTCAAATGTTGTTTTATTCAATAGTTGGCAAAAAACTTTTCGACAAAATATTCCCAATAAAAAATGTGGATAATTTTATACACATTATACATACTGATTTAACGCCCCTAAAGAAACTTATGAACAACTTACCCACAGGTTGTCCACCTCAAACTGTGGATAACAGAACGGTTGTTCTCTACATATATTCATGTTAAAGTGAAGATAATCTAATCAACTTACCATAATATGCTTACTCCACATCATTTAGAACTCCAAAACTATTTTCCTTTAAGCGTTTGTAAAAACGATGACTACTATACCTACTTACATTTAATAAAGGTTGTTTTCACATTGATTGCCGTTGTTCATTTTAGAAAAACACACACCAACATCTATTGAAGATGAAAGTCGCATTAGCATCACCTTGCTGTTTTACTAGACTAATGTTTACAAAAAGAGCCTGAAAAAGATTACTTGTTTAGGAGGTGACATGCCAATTTGGCAGCTGATATGAAACGATTATCAGATGAACTTTTAATTCAATCTTATTTTAAAGCGATCGACCTTAAACTTAGCAATGAATTTATCCATTTAATTAAACTCGAAATAAATCGTAGGTCATTGAACAACAAAATAAAAATACCCTCCTAAGAGCGAGCAAACTCCTAGGTCTTAGTTGAACCACAAACGCTTTCTTGTGGAGTAGGGATTTTGAAGCTATGTAAACAGTTGGATTTCTCAATAAGGAAATATCTGATTAATGGCTCATATACATTCTTGACAGTTGACATCCCTATAATATTTAGCTAGGACAGGACTTCTTGCTGATATCCTCTCTCTTTGCTTTTTATGCTAACTTTGAATTGTTGCTCTTTATAATAGACTGTTTTCACATTGATTGTTGTTTTTCCTATTAAGGAATTAACATGTGCACAACAAGAGACATTTTTTCTTTTCTATAGACTATAGGTGTCATTTACAACACAGCAGTTACTTACTCGAATGTAAGTGTAAAAAAGCAAAAAAATACGAAAAGAACCTTAAGTAATATCCTCCACCTTAATGAATGTAATCTTACACAGTAACCAGAAAATGTTAAAGGCATACAACTAAAAGCTTTAGAATGATTTAAAGAAAATCACGACAATAAGTAATACTTATTAAAGATCATAAATAATCAATATTTTACTAATCGTACTTCGATTTATAGAATAAAAGGGAATTTAGCTACTTCAAAGATTGTATAGTTGTAAAAAATAATTTTTAATAATACTGGGAGTGGGTTTTATGATCCTTGGTTTACATCACGCTCAGATAACTATTCCAAATGGGGCTGAAGAAGAGGGGAAAAACTTTTATTGCGGAATTCTCGGTTTACCTGAGAAAGAAAAGCCTGAATCGTTAAAAAGACGTGGAGGTTTTTGGGTAATAGTAGGAGATAGAGATGTACATATAGGTACAGAAGATGGGTTTGACCGCTTATCAACAAAGGCTCATATAGCTTATCAAGTAGAGAATATATCCTACTGGCGAAATGTGTTAGAACAAAATAACATTCAGATAATTGAAGGAGTACCTATTCCAAATTTTAAACGTTTTGAGTTTAGAGACCCGTTCGGAAACAGAGTAGAGATGATTCAAAAAATTTAGGCTCCTTTATAAGTCATTTTGGTATTTAGATGAAGAAAACAAAGAGCTTAGGGATTTCCCTAAGCTCTTTGTTGATAAAAATTCGCTTGGTGATTATATTACAATGAGGAATGATTGGTTTTTCTCGTTCTACACCCAAATTCAACTCGTACAGGTTCGACTAAACCTCTATGTTATTCAGTTAATTCCATAAATAGCTTGACATCTTCAATAGAGAGCTTTACTGCTTGTTCCCAAAAATCTCTTTGTGTCAAATCAATTCCTAAATGTTTATGTGCCAACTCTTCAACAGTCATCCTTGCTGTATCTTGTAAAAGAGCGATATACTTTTCTTCAAATTGTTTACCTTCTTCTTGAGATTTTTTATAAATTCCAAGTGAAAATAAATAACCGAATGTATATGGGAAGTTATAAAATGGCACTCCTGTAATATAAAAATGTAGCTTAGATGCCCAAAAATGCGGATGGTATTGCTCTAATGAGTCACAGTAAGCTTCTTTTTGTGCATGAAGCATTAGTTCATTTAGTCGTTTTGTACTAACCATACCCTTTTTACGCTCTTCGTAAAACGCAGTTTCAAACATAAATCTAGCATGTATATTCATATAAAAGGCTACGCTTCGCTGAATTTTATCCTCAAGTAAAGCAATCTTTTCTTCCTTTGAGCTTGCCTGCTGCACTGCTGCATCTGCCACAATCATTTCAGCAAAAGTTGATGCTGTTTCAGCAACATTCATTGCATAACTTTGATTTAGTGGATGTACATCACCCATCGCATGTTGATGGAAAGCATGTCCTAGCTCGTGTGCCAGGGTTGATACATTAGATGGTGTACCAGAGAAAGTCATAAAAATGCGAGATTCATCACTATCAGGAAAACTTGTGCAAAAGCCACCTGGTCGTTTTCCTGGTCTATCTTCTGCTTCGATCCATCTATTGTTAAATGCTTTTTGTGTAAAATCAGTAATTTGTTCCCCAAATAAGCCAAATTGTTTTAAGATGAACTCTGCACCTTCTTGATAAGTAACTGTCGAGTCAGCTTTACCAACAGGTGCATCTAAATCACTCCAGCTTAGTTTTTCTACATTTAGCAGTTTTGCTTTTCTATTTAAATAGTCGACAAATGGTTGCTTATAATCTGTAATAACTGACCACATCGTATCCAATGTTTGTTTACTCATACGATTAATGTCGAGTGGTTCTTTTAAGACATCATCCCAACCTCTTTTGTTATATACTTGTAAGCGAAAACCTCCTAAATGGTTTAATATTTCGCTATAAAAATCAGCTTGCTCTCCCCAAGCTTGCTCCCATTTTTCAAACATACTGTCCCTTGTATCTTTATTCTTACTTGAAAATTGATTAGCAGCTTGACCTATTGATAAATCTTGGAGTTTCCCATCCACTTCAAATGGGATTTTCATCTTACCAACAGTTAGATTATACATTTGTCCCCAAGAGTGATAACCATCAACAGATAAAGAATTTATAAGCTCTTCTTGTTCGATTGGTAGCTTTTCACTTGCACGTTGCCTGCGTTCAGTTAATACATATGACAGTTCTGCTAATAAAGGATCTATTAGTAATTGACCCCACACTTCATCACTTATTGACACAAGATGCTCATCAAAGTGTGTAGTAATCGTTGCAAAAGCTGCATTCAATTGTGTAATTTTCCCACGTAATATGTTAGCTTTCAAATCAGAAGTATCTTGTGCCTGAAGACAGCTAACAAATGCACCCGTCTGTCTAATTTTCTTTGCAACTAATTGAAAGAGATGAATAAGATTATGTAAACCCTCTACATCATTTCCACCAGTTGGTGATTCAAATGTTTGTACGGCATTTTGAAACTCCTTCATATTTACTTCAATTTGTTCAATATAATTTTGTAAGTCCTCAGAATCGCTTCCACCTTTAAAGATAGACTCTAAGTCCCATGTAGCTAAATAAGCATTATTCATTCTGACATTTCTCTCCTCTATAAAATTATTATATCTTCATATTATTTTATTCTATAAAAAAATTCAAATAACTTAATTCGATACTGATAGGATTTATTATTGTTTAAATTACCTTTTTTGCTGGGACAGACACAAAATCCACAACACGCTCATAAGAATTATTAATAGGCTTTTGCCTAGAGAATGAATGTGGAGGTGATTGGGTGACAGAAATTTTATCTGCATTAGGTTATTTCATAAAGGAGTTAGTTTTTTTAGTATCACATGTAAAAAACAATGCCTTTCCACAACCGTTGTCTCCCTCTGAAGAAAAGAAATATTTACAGCTCATGGCGAATGGTGACGAACATGCAAGAAACATATTAATTGAACATAACTTACGTTTAGTTGCACATATTGTGAAAAAATTTGAAAACACCGGTGAAGATGCAGAAGATTTAATTTCCATCGGTACGATAGGTTTAATTAAAGCAATCGAGAGTTACTCTTCAGGAAAAGGCACAAAACTTGCGACATATGCAGCTAGATGTATTGAAAACGAGATACTTATGCATTTAAGAGCTTTGAAAAAAACTAAAAAAGATGTCTCACTTCATGATCCAATCGGGCAAGATAAAGAAGGAAATGAGATTAGTTTGATTGATGTATTAAAATCAGAAGCTGAAGACGTTATTGAAACGATTCAATTAAACATGGAGTTAGAAAAGATTAAAGAATATATTGATATTCTTGATGAACGAGAAAGAGAAGTCATTATTGGACGTTTTGGTCTAGATCTAAAAAAAGAAAAAACCCAACGGGAAATTGCAAAAGAATTAGGTATATCTCGAAGCTATGTTTCTCGTATTGAAAAAAGAGCATTAATGAAAATGTTCCATGAATTTTATCGAGCTGAAAAAGAAAGAGGGAGGAAATAAAACAACGAAATTTATTACACGTTTGAAAGCCAACAACTTTAGAGTAATATTTTCGTTGTCCCTGCAACTGAGATTATCCTTGTTTATCTTTTTGTAGTTTTCTATTTTTGAATATCTTTCCTATGTAATATATGCCAATTAATATAGTGATGATCAAGAACCATATTGGAGAGTAACCAATAATAAACACAAGCATTGTAGAGGCAAAACTAATCAGTCCATTAATACTTTCTACAAATTCTTTTTTTACTTTATCCCAAGTGTTTAACCCGTCATTATCAATATTAGCTATGACGACTTTGTTTTCAATCATTGTCACAGTCACTGTTGATAGACTAGTTTGGTTATCTAAATATTTTATCCTACCAACAAGATGCTCAATTTCCTCTTGAACTCTCTCTAAGTCTTGTGAGATGGCAAGTACATCTTTTGTCTCCTTAGCATCTTTTAAAAATTGTAATAATCTTTCCTCTACAATCCTTTTTGACTTTAATCTTGATTGTAAGTCGACATATTCTTCTGTCACATCTTCGCCAGAAATATCTTTTGAATAAACTTTCACGCTTAATTGCTCAAGCTTATCTAGAAATGGGTAAAAATTTTTTTGAGGAATCCGTATTACTACTGCACCTTCAAGCTGTTCTTTCTGTTCGTTATGCACATTTGATTGAACGATATAACCCCCGATAGCTTCAGCATCAATTTGAATTTGCTTATACGTTCGTTCATAATCCTCCACTTCCATCCTTATATTAGCTTGATAAATAACCATTCTGTCTTGGTTTGGATTATTTGTTATCTCTGTTTCGTTTGGTGCAGATTCTTCAGATGTGGCTAAATCCATTGCTACTTCAGTTGTATTTTCATTTGATAAACTTGCTTTACCTTCATTGTACGAGCTACAACCAAATAATAGAACATTGATAAAAACAAACAAACCAAGCTTTTTCAATATATGCTTCAAGACTACCACCCTCATCTGTTATTAATAGGCTACTTTCGTAAACTTTGTTGTTATCTAAATAAAAAAACCTATGATGAAGTAGTGGTGTTAGGTTTACATCGTTTTAAAGAAAGCAAACCGAAATCTAGTTGTATTAGTGTTTTTAACTTTTTAAGAAAAGGTTATTTCATAAAATTTGTAGCTTTTTTTACTTACATTTGAGTAACTTGTAATTGATATGATTTCTAGACTTTTAAGAAGAAAAGATGCCACGAACTTTAGATGCATACTTGCCTATATCTAAGAATGAAAAACAACAGACAATGCGAAAACAGCCTAAGAAAAACAACGAGTTATTAAAAAACAGCCTATTAAAAGCATAGACGATTTTTCTAACCATTTTGTTACATTTATATGTTTTAAAAGGTTGTTTTCACGTTGATTACTATGATAGTAACGCTATAAGGGAGCATTCAGGATATATTTCATCTTTAATAACAATTATTGCTGTATCATACATCGAGGAGTTCTAAATTAGCACAATTAGTTTCGAAAAAAGTATACTAGGCTACATCCCTAAAGCAAGTTTTAATCACTGATTGAGTAGTTCACCGAAGTTGTTTTCTGAAACGACTTTGAATCCGTGGCTTTCTAACAATGCAGCCGTGACTCCGTTACCAGCTATTTTCATCCCATTAAAATCCCCATTGTAAATGTGTGTAGAACCACAAGATGGGCTATTTTCCTTCAAGATAACAGTAGATGCTTTATATTGTTTAGCGATTTTTAACGTATCGTAAGCACCCTTTATAAATTGTTCAGTAACATCCTGTCCTGAAATTGATAGTACTTTTGCTTCTCCACTAAGAACATCTTTACCAGAGCCACCGACAATTTCAGCTGGTTCTCTAGGAGTAGTTAAGCCTCCTAACACTTCTGGACATACCGCTATAGCCTTTTTCTTATCAACTAGATCTTTTATTATATTATGCAAACTATGATTTCCATCATAACGACACTCATTTCCTGCTAAACAAGCGCTTACTAATATCATTGATATGAGGCCTCCCTACGATTAAGTTCATCTTTACTATTTATTCTACCACATGAACTTGTAATGATTTTGAAAGTGATAACACATATCAATATTTATACTGTAGAGGTTGTAATTTATAATTACTTGAAAAAGTGTTATAGTTAACTGAAACTTTACGTAAATATGCTCGTATTTATAAAGTGATAACAATAAGGGGGAACCTACTAGTGAAGCGAACAGGAGAAATAGTTTTAAGTATAATCGGAGCCGTACTTAGTGGCTTTTTAGCAATTATAGGAGGGGCATTTACTTATTTAATGACCAATGAAGCATTTTTACAGGAGTTAGAGGCACAATTTGCTACTGACCCTCAGCTTGCTACATTCAATATCGCAGACTTGATGGAAATTATAGGTAATACTGGATGGGTTGTTGTAGCTGCCGGTATGATTGGTTTAGTATTAAGTATCATTGCAGCCTTTTGTTTAAAAGGAAATAATAAGCCAAAGCTTGCTGGGACTTTATTAATTATTGCTGCATTATTAGTCGCCTTAATGACTGTGTTATTTGCATGGCCAATCGCTCTACTGTTCTTAATTGCAGGGATTATGAGTTTAGTACGTAAGCCGAAGCAAAATATATACGATTAAGAAATTCTTATGGCCGACTTCCATTTAAAAAGAAAGAATTAGGTGTGAACACCTAATTCTTTCTTTTTTATATTAAATTTCTTCACTAACTTCAGTACCAATTACTATGCCGATAACAACGGTAATCGTTATGCCCATCACGATTGCAAACATGCGCTCACTCCCCTTTGTGAAAGAATGATCCAATATCTCTATATTCAATTTACCATATATTTAACTTTAATAAATTTAGTAACTGTGAAAGTTTTGTTACTGATTTTTTTCAGCATTTTTGCTATATACAATAATACTAATACAGCTAGTATAAAGAGAGAGCGTGAAACCTAAAATTTTGTGCTCACTACTCCTGATAATATATTCCAGCCAATAATCTGTTAGTTTTGTAAAGCTCGATTCGAACACTCTTCTGCTATTTAATTCATACTTTTCTCGTAGACTTATGAATATCTCTAACAAATGGGAATTAAAGTTATTCTCTTCGTTGTATAGAAGAAAAGATGCCACAAATGATAGTTGTACATGTCGTGTATCTCCTGAAAAGCAACAATCGATGTGAAAACAGTCGATCTATATGTTATAAGCGACTGTAGAGCCCCGAATGCAAGTTGTAAACGTGTTGTTTATGAGTTCCCATAACCAAAATAATGAATCTTAGTATTTTTATTACGGAGTTAACAGTTCTACAACCATTACATCTCCTCTGGAGCTTCAATCCCCAACAACCTTAAGCCTTCTTGTAAAACAACCATTACTGCAGTTACCAATCCAAGTCGAGAAGTTAGCTCGCTATCTTTGACTAATACCTTCACATTACCGTAATATTTATTAAATTCTTGTGCAAGGTCAATGAGGTATTTTGCAATTTGGGATGGTTCAAATTTTTCATAGCTTCTCTTAATTACATTTGGAAAGTCTATTAACAATTTAATGACTGACCAACTAAATTCATCAGCTAAACCATCTATATTGTGTATCTGTTCTTGTCCCGATTTTCTTAACAACGAGTTAGCTCTTGCATGAGTGTATTGGACGTACGGCCCTGTCTCCCCTTCAAACTTTAACATTTCTTCCAATGAGAACTCTACATTATTTAATCGTTCATTTTTTAAATCGTGAAAAATAAGTGAACCGATAGCAATCATTTTTGCTACTTCGTCTTTATTTATTAGTTTTGGATTTTTTATTTCTATACTGTGTTTAGCTAGACTGATTGTTTCATTTATAACCTCCTCAAGTAGAACAACTTTTCCTTTTCTAGTCGACATTTTTTTACCATCTTTTAAGATAAAGCCAAATGGTATGTGAACGAGATTATTAGCCCATGTAAAATCTAACTTTTTTAAAACAGCAAATACTTGATTAAAATGAAGACTTTGTTCATGACCAACAACATACAATGCCTTGCTAAACTGATACGTTTCTTTTCTATATATAGCAGCTGTTAAATCTCTCGTTGCATATAGAGTTGCACCGTCAGATTTTTTAATTAAACATGGTGGATAATTATGCTCACTTAGATCAACCACATCTGCACCTTCTGATTCAGAAAGTAACCCTGATTTCACAAGTAGGTTCAGCGTTTCTTCCATTTTATCATTGTAAAAAGCTTCGCCATGATAAGAATCAAACTTGATTCCTAGTAAATTATAAATGCTCGAAAATTCTTTTAGTGATTCATCGCGGAACCATTTCCATAACTCAATTGCATGTTCATCTCCATCTTCAAGTTTCTTGAACCACTTTCTTGCTTCATCTTCCAAGTGTTTATCTTTTTCAGCTTCATCATGAAATTTGACGTACAATGCCAATAACTGTTTAATTGGATTCTCTTTTACTTTCTCTTCATTCCCCCAGTGTTTATAAGCAACTATTAATTTACCAAATTGAGTACCCCAATCACCTAGATGATTAACTTTAATAGATTGAAATCCACATTTTTCTGCTAAAAGTGCCAGTGAATTCCCTATAACTGTTGATCTTAAATGTCCCATAGAAAATGGCTTAGCGATATTTGGGGAAGAAAAATCAATAACAACATTTTCACCATTTCCGATACTTAAAGTTCCAAAATGGTTACCTTGCTTAAGGATTGTAGCCATTACTTCTTTACTAACTTCCTTTTTATTCAAAAAAACATTTACGTATGGACCATCAGCTACAACTTTATCAAATAATGAGTGGCTAATCTGTTCAGCTATTTCTTTAGCAATATGGTTTGGAGATTTTCGAAGCTTTTTGGCTAACGCAAAGCATGGAAAAGCAATGTCACCCTGAGTATGAAACTTTGGTCTTTCAATCAATTGTAACGTCTCTTCAAAAGTTAAAACGTCCTTTAAAACTTGTGAAATTTCCTTAGCATATATTTCTGAATAATTCATATTCTTCATCTCCTATCCGTTATTTTCCTCGGTACGTTTACTGTCCAAATAACTGCTTTTACTGTCCAATACTATACGTTTACTCTCCAATTCTCTACTTTTACTGTCCGTACTCGGAAATGTGAAATCGTGATTTCAAAAGGATAAACTTAGAGTAATGTGTGGTTGATTGAGTAACTAGTATGGATCATATTCTTTCCGATACTCTTGTAGCTTCATTTTTAATAGCAGGAAAAATATGAATTGCCTTTTTTATTTGGTATACCCCTTCTGATAAAACTAAAAAAATCCCGCCTCTAAAAGAGACGAGATTTTCCCCGCGGTACCACTCTAATTGTTCAAATTGAACCATCTTAATTTCATTGATAACGGCTGATTCACCGGCATACCCTACTTGTACAAGGTTATTTAAATAAAAATAACGCTAGTACTTTTTCGGACTGCTTCTCCGAAGTACGTTTCATTATGAATAATCGATTAGGCTTTCACCATCCCTAACTCGCTACACGTATATTCAAAATTACTGTCTTCTTCAACGAATGAATTATTTTTACAAATTATAAATAAAGTTTAGAAATATTTCAAGGTTATTTATTCCATAAATTTTTATATTCCCATTTACTTTTCAACATCATGTTGTAAAATGTCTTGAATTTTATCTAAAAATGTTAGTTGTAATTCGTACTGAGAATAAATACTTTCAAATGTGGCTTTAGTAAGCGGAGATAGTTCATCCATTGCTTTCTTCTTATGTTCTTCTCCTTCTTTTAAAGCTGAAAGCTGCTTTGTTAATAACTCTTTTTGCTCATCAATTGCCCTAATGACTTGTTTGTTCGCACTAGACTCAGCAAATATTAACCCCGTATACAACGTAGTAGGTAAAATAACTGATGACGAAGCAAACGATTCGATTAATAACCTTTGAAATTCATTATGCCCTTTGTCGGTAATCTTATATATGGCTTTTGTTCGATTACCAGTTTGCTCAAGCGAAGCAATTTCAACGAGTTCTTCCTTTTCCATCTTCTTTAACGCGTGATAAATAGATCCTGGTAACACACCTGCCCAAGCATCTGTCTGGGATATTTGTAAGACTTGTTGAATTTCGTATCCTGACATTGGCTTCATTCTTAACATTCCTAATACCATTAAACGCGTCATTTTCACACCTCAAATCTAATTAAACAACGTTGATTAAATTAACATTACTATATCACTACTATTATTGTGGAGTAAAGACCATAATGGATGCAAGAAATGTACATGTATCTTGGTTATTGGATGAAAGGATGAATGAAGAAAGCAATCTCATAGGGTGATACTAGTCCTTAGAAATGCATTGGGCTTCTGCTACAGCCTCTAACATTTAAGCACTAAACCACATATAAGCGTTGGATTAACTCCAGTATCATGTTGAATAGCTGGCACCTATGGTTCATTTTGCTTGTTAATAATATACATGAGTACCATACTTACTACCGACTTTTAATTAGTTGTTTTCTTTACAACTCTGGTACCCTTCAAGACTGAAAACACTGGCTGATCAACTTCCCACTTAAATGTAGTTACTCCTAAAAAGAGGAATTCAAGTGTGAAGCATACAAGGATTATCAGCGAAACTACCATATCATTTATACTTGTAAATAGAGAACCTGATATCAGTCTGGAAAAATATTCAAATGGGTGTATTTCTCCGATAACATTAATCCAACTAGGGGCTTTTTCAAGGCTATAAAATGCTTGGCTACAAAATACCATAGGTATTTGAATGAGGTTAGCAAGCATATTAATCTGTCCTTCATTCTTTGCTAAATTAGAAATGAATATGCCTAAACAAGAAAAACAACTCGTTCCTATTGCTAAAATCCCAATTAATTGTATAGTACCTATAACAGAGATTTGCAAATCAAAATAAATGACTCCAATCATTAGAACGAGTAAATTTATCGCAATACCTAATAAAGCTCTAACAATAGCATTCATTATGATAAAATACAGTGTTTTATAAGGTGTCACCTTTAACATTTTATAGACACCTTTATTTCGTTGTCCGAACACTTGAAAAGCAGTTCCTTGGACACCCCAAAAAAGAGTGCTAATTGCAAGAACGGCAGTAACAAGCTGTGGATAATATGATACTGAATCAACAAATATGCCAACTCCAATCATTAATATGATTGGAAAAATTGCTGCATAAAACAACGAAATTTTATCCCTAATAGTTGTAATAAATATTGCTCGAATAATCATTTTTTACCCCCATTCGTTACGTGCAAATATACTTCCTCTAAACTTGCATATCCATACTTGTCACAGAGTTCCTTCGGTGTCCCTGCTTCTACTATTACACCTTCTTTCATTAAAAGGACACGGTTAGCAACTTTCATTACTTCATCCATATCATGAGTTGTAATAACTACCGAAGTCCCTTTATCTTTAAGCTGTCTCACAATTTCATGGATGTCACGACGAGCTTGAGGATCAAGAGCTGCCGTTGGTTCGTCTAGAAATACTACTACAGGATTGTGTACTAATGAAATAGCAATTGAAAGTCGCTTTTGTTGACCTCCTGATAATTTTAAAGCATCTACGTTTGCAACCTCTTCAAGTCCACATTGTTTTAATAACTGTATTGCTTCCTCTCGGTGAAGTGATTTTTTATAAAATGCCGCAAACAACCTAAGATTTTCTAGTGCACTTAAACCTGGGAAGAAGGAAGTTACTTGCAGCTGAACACCAATACCACTCATATAATCTTCCCGCCAAAATTGAATCATACCTTCACTAGGCTTACGAAGGCCTAACACCATTTCCAATGTTGTCGATTTCCCCGCTCCATTCGGCCCAATAATCGCAAGAACTTCATGTTCTTTCACTTCAAATGACACATTATTTACAACTTGTCTTTCATTGTACAACTTAGAAAGTTCATTAACTCTTATTAAAGTTTTTGACATATCACACACCTCTTTCGTTGTTTACTCAACATTGAATATATGACAAAAAATAAGATTATTTTAATATTGTTTAATCAACGTTGAGTATATTTAATACAAACTCATCATATCTCATACATAAATAATTGTAAAGAGATTTTTTACACTATTGGATATTTTTGTTTGTTATTAACTTTTCAATGAGATGGTTATTCATTTTAATTTGGCAAAATAATGTGTAAACCCGACAGTTAGCTTAGGTTGCAAAATAGTTTAAATGTATTAATAGCAAGATCTTTTCGTAAACTTTATTGCTATATTTAACAAAACTGAACAGTTGATTGCTATTTGTTAATAGAAAAATAATAACGAACATCAAGTTAAATACGTATTGATGTCCTACAAAAAATAAGCCACAGCAACTCGGCTGTGGCCTATTTTCCATTCAATTTTAACAAACTAATTTTCCCTGCTAAAGTTTCTGCTGTTGTTGGACCAACTATTTTTTCTCGTATAATGCCGCTAGGATCAATGATAAAAGTTTCAGGTTGGCCAACTACCAAATAATTTTTTGAGACTTTATCATCAGTATCAAATAAATACAGTGTTGTTGAATTATGTTCTTTTATAAATTTTTCAACACGACTTTTGGGCTCTCCACGATCGATAATAAGAAGCTTATACTTATCTCCATATTGTTGATGAAAGGCTTCTAGCTCAGGTTCTTCATCTACACAAGGCTTACACCATGTAGCGAAAAAATTTAATACAACAAATTGTCCCCGATAGTCAGATAAAGTATGAGTACCTCCATCTAAATCCTCTAGTGTGAAATCATAAGCTAGGTCACCAACCTTAACTCCTTTGACTCCTTGTATTCCTGAGGCTAAAAAGAAAAATACGGCTGCCACCAAGGATAGCGCTATGATTTGAATCATTCTTCTTTTGTTCATAAAAATCATCCTCTAACTGGATTTATCATCATTAAGAGTTACGCCGACCAGTTGATGAATAGTTAACAGCACAATCAAAAATCACGTGTACTGTTAATTTAATAATAATGTTGCAGTTTACTAGAACGAGCTTATTGCTTCTCTAACTCTTGTATATAGTCTAATTCTTTTTCTAGTTTTCTTTGGCGTTTCCCAAGCACAACTACATATCCAGCAATCAAGATCCATGCAATTGTGTATGCACTAAATAAATAACCCATTTTCAGTTCCTCCTCGTTAGTGTTTATTTATTTTTCCAACGTACGCATAGCACCTCCGACCGTATTTTACCTAGTCTATTTATATCGCCTATCCTACAACTGACAGGAAATATGCGCCTATGCAATAGTTCAATATTGTCTAGTGAATTTGGATTCTGTGATCTATCACTTCTAGTTCCTACTAATGCTACGGTATTTTATTCGTTACAACCTTTTATGAAATTTTATTCATTAACTTCTCTTGAACATCTTTCTTATTTTGAACGATTGCAATTTTTGTTTTTTCTATATAAATACCTTTTTGAAGTAAAACAATATACAACAAAGTAATAAAACCTAGCGTAAATAGCAATGTGAATAACATTTCAGGTTCAATTCCGCCACCTTGTTGTGTCGGACCATCACCAAACACGATTGGATGGAGCTTTGAGTTCCACCAGCGTATTGCCATAAATACGATTGGAACGTCAATAAAACCAATAATTCCAAATACTGAGGCTAATCTTGCTTTCTTTTCCCAAGCCCCGTCCATATGGCGAATCATAATATAAGATACATAAATAAACCATAAAATCAATGTCGTTGTTAATCTAGGTTCCCAAGTCCACCAGGTATTCCATGCACTTCGTCCCCAAATAGGTCCAGTTGTTAAGACGATAGTTGTAAAAATCACACCAATTTCAGCAGAAATTCCTGCAATGATGTCATAAACCCTCTTCCTTTTTATAAGGTATAAAATACTATAAACAAACACGACTCCAAAAGCCAAAAATGCAACCCAAGCTGAACCTACATGAAAATAAAATATTTTCTGTACGACGCCCATCGTAACTTCAACTGGAGACCATATAAATATTAAAAACATTGTTACTACACCTATTGGAATTGTTAACCAAAGAAGTATCTTATGAAGTTTTGATTCTGTTTGCCAAACCACATTATTCTTTGTCATGCTTTACACCTCCATCACATATTCAAATAATAAGAAACAAATAACAAAAAATACAAGATCATAACCTATCATCAATTGCATCCACGATATAGCACTTGATAAATTCTCAAGATTAACTAGCAATATTTTTGTTGCCTGCACAGCTGCAATAATAATCGGACTAACTATAGGAAATAAGACAATTGGTAATAGCATTTCACTACTTCTTGAATTAGCAGTTAATGCAGCTAAAAATGTACCAATGCTTATAAAACCAAAAGTTCCTAAAAAGATAACTGCTAAAAATAAGGGAACGTTTCCTAGTAAGCGAAAATCAAATAAGATAAATAATAATGGTATAGAAATGAATTGAACTAATAGCACAAAAATGAAGTTAGCGAGCATTTTGCCAAAATAAATACTTGAAGGATCAATAGGTGCAATAATCATTCCATGTAAGCTATCTTGATTTTTTTCAGCTAAAAATGAACGGTTTAACCCTAATATTCCAGAAAAGATAGTAATGACCCATACCATTCCAGGTACCACTGCTTTGACAGCATTACTCGTAGGGTCAAAGGCAAAGCTAAAGGTCACAATAACAAGCCCTGAAAAGATTAACATAGTACTTAATAGTTGTTTTGTTTTCCACTCAGAATATATATCTTTCCAAGCGATTATCCATGCAGATTTTAATAGTTTAATCATGTTAACTCACCATTCCTGCATACGTTTCTTTGATATCTTTCACATTTTTTGCACCTGAAATAGCAAAATCATCAATTAACAATCCTTGTTTCATAACGATTGCTTTATCACATGTTTCAATGAGTTGATGGAAATCATGTGTAACCATAATTATAGTTGTACCTTCCCGCTTCAATTGCAAAATAACATTATTTAAAATTGAAACTGCCCTTTGATCTAAACCAGTATGTGGTTCATCTAGAAGTAGAATACTAGGTGAATGAATAATCGCTCTAGCAATCGCAATTCTTTGTAGCATTCCTCTTGAAAATGAGCGAACAGGCTCGTGCATAAATAAGCTTAAACCTACCATAGAAATGAGTTCTTTTGCTCTTATCTCAATATTTTCTACATCATAGAGCTTTCCGTAATAAACTAGATTTTCAATCGGCGAAAAGTGCTCATATAAGAAACTGCTATGTGATAGAAATCCAATTTTTTTCTTAATAACCTCTTCGTTCGCTTTTAGCTTCAAATTATTTATCAAAACTTCACCACATGTCGCATCCATTAATCCACTAATTATTTTTAATACTGTACTTTTCCCAGCTCCATTAGGACCTAGTAAAGCGATCGTTTCCCCTTCTTTGACTGATAGATTGACTCCACGTAGAATCTCTTTCTCCCCTATCTTTTTCGTTAGCAAAGATGTTTTTATCACGCAGATCCCCCCAATCTATTCAGTCATTTGTTTTATTTTAATTTTCACTTGAATTAACATATCTTTATAAGCATTAAACTGTTCATTAAACTTATCTTCAGATATTTCTCCTGCTTTAAGTTCATCTTCTAAATCGATCATTTTCGTCATAATTGCATCGCGCTTTCCAAGCAATTGTTGAAAAATTTTCTCCTCTTTATCCTCGGTTAAAGATATTTGCCCACGCAAGTTTTTTTGACGAAAGTAAATGAAAAACAGCCCGCCTCCTACTATGATTACACCAAGAACAATTAATAAAATATGTGGGTTAAATTGTTTTAATGGTGAGTCAAACCACATTCGTAAATGTCCTGGATTATGAAAGCTTGGAGAATTTTGTGTGACTGCAGCACTCATAATAAAAATGCTTTTCACATTACTTCCCTCCCCGCTGTTTTCTCACTTGATCAAGTTCATTAGCTATTTCATTTTCTATATCCTTTTTAACTTGTTTAGGAATATTCTTTATTGTATGAGCAACATGAACATCGTCTACTAACGTTTCCTCCGCCATAATAGGAAGAAGCATTTTTTCATAGTTATTTTTTAATTTCTCATAATCTTCTGTCGATAATTTTTGCATGTTATAATCCATTTCGAGTTCATTTAGTGTCGCAAATATTTCTTCTTTTTTTATGATATCTACTTCATCTATCATGCTTTCATGAAAAGTTACATTCTTTTTTGAGAGCAATGGAGATATTACTATATAACTACAAACTACTACTAATAAGGTGGCTGTTATAATCGAGACCAGATCCATATCAATCACATCCTAAAAAAGCTTTTTTCTTTCTTTATCAATCATTTCTCTTAAAACTGCATCGGTGTTCTCGTCACGTAAAGCTTCATCAGTTGTTATTGAATGAGCACTGTTATTTTTTTTGATCCAACTACAAATAACTGTAAATACAATCACTCCAGCTACAATCAATACGATAAACGGTGTGATCCATGCTGAAAGGCTAAATCCTTGCTTTAAAGGGGCAGACAATGCCTCTTCGCCAATTTCCTCAACATAGAAATTTAAGATCTCTTCCTTGTTCATCCCTTCTTGCATCATTTGAGCAACTTCTTCGTAATATTCTTGCTTAACAGGGCAAGTAGCCAGATCATCCCCCGCATGTCCTTCCATGGCAAGCATTGCAACAATGCTCTGAAATTGTGCCGAACTATAATCAACATCTTCTGCTGCATAGGTACTGGAAGAAAATAAAATTATAAGAAGCCCAGCCAAAATGAATAAGCGCTTCATCATTCCCCCATCCTTTCTACGCAATCTGTTAAGATACATCTCTCTGTACCCCTTTATATCTCGGTGTAATATTGCCGTATTTTCCACTCCAAACAGCAAATATTGCACCTATTAAAACAACCATGCCACCCGTCCAAATCCATTTTACAAGTGGATTAATCCGAATAACAAATGTAGCTCTTAAATCTTGCTCCCAACCACTTAACACAATATAAAGATCTTCGTCCCAATTACTAATAAGAGCTACCTCAGTTGATGGTTGATCGAATGAACCATAAAAGACTTTTTCTGCTTCAGCGTATCCTAAATCTTGACCGTCTTTGTTGATTTTTAGAGTTGCAAACACAATATCATTGATTCCTTCACGTTTTTGTTGTAAGTTTTCATAGGTAATTGTGTACTCTGCAAGTTCAATACTTTCTCCAATCGCTAGCGTCTTCATTGTTTCAACATTGAAGTTATTGGAACCAATTATACCTACTGCCATTAGAGCTATCCCAATATGAACAATATAGCCACCGTACCGTCTACGATTACGAGACATTAAACGACCAAGAGCAACAAGCACATTCTCTTTTGTAACAGCCCTTCTAGCCTTTACCCCGCGACTAATTTCAAGAACGTGAGTAAAAATCATGAATGCAACAACAGCAAAGCCGATAATCGGATATGCTTTTCTAATACCTAGAAATATTAGTAACATAGCAACGAGCAAGCTCAAAATTGCTGGAATTAAAAAGTTTTTCCGTAGATTTCTTACAGTTGAGCGTTGCCAAGCGATTAAAGGACAAATAGCCATAACAAACATTAATGCAAGCATAATAGGTGACATTACTGTATTAAAGAAAGGGACACCAACCGTAACCTTCGTTCCTTTAACCGCTTCAGAAATGAGTGGGAAAATTGTTCCCCAAAATACTGCAAATGTTGCTCCGACTAGTATTAAATTATTGATTAAAAAACTACTTTCTTTTGACAAAAATGACTCAAACTGTCCGCTGTTTTGTCTTAATAAATGATAGCGACTCATCATTACATATAGTGCAAATAAGACGGCAAGTGCCATAAAAATTAAAAAATAAGTACCTAAATTACTATCTCCAAAAGCATGAACTGAAGTTAAGATGCCACTTCTCACAAGAAAAGTTCCAAATAATGTTAATGCGTATGAAAGAATAATCAAACTAATATTCCAAATCTTCAACATCTGCTTGCGTTCTTGAATCATTACAGAATGTAAAAAAGCAGTGACAGTTAACCATGGCATAAAGGATGCATTTTCAACAGGGTCCCATGCCCAATAGCCACCCCATCCGAGCTCAAGATAAGCCCAATAACCTCCGATTATATTGCCAAGAGTTAAAAATAACCACGCCACTATTGTCCAACGTCTCGTCATGCGAATCCAAAAAGCGTCTACATTCTTTAGTATTAAAGCAGCGATAGCAAATGCAAAAGGTACTGAAAGTCCTACATAACCTAAGTACAATGTTACTGGATGTAAAATCATCCCTGGGTCTTGTAACATTGGATTTAAACCTTTCCCAACAGCAGGAATAACTTCATTCAACTGAAAAGGATTCGTAGTCGTTGCTAACAAGAAATAAAAGAAAATAATATTTCCAAGCATGATTGTTCCAATATAAGGAACCATTGGATTGCTTTTCATTTTCCTTGAAAACACAACCATCGTTGCGTACATCGTTAAGAAAAATGTCCATAATAATAAAGAACCTGCATTACCTGCCCATAATGCTGAAAGCTTATATATCAGTGGTAAATCGCTACTTGTATACGTAGAAACATACTTAAATTGAAATTGACTTGTACCTAAAGCGTAGAATAAGACAAACATTGAAACACATGTTAATAAAAAGATCGATAACACACCATTTTTCCCACTATTTATTAACTTTTGATTTTGCTTTCTTATTCCTAATATGAGAATAATAAATGAATAGATTGAAATGACAAATGCTAAATAAACGGCTGTACTACCAATTAAATACATGGCTAATCACCTTTCTTTACTCCTCATTTTCTATCTTTTTATGAAGCTCTGGGTCATAGTCACTTTTTTCTTGGTCTTCATATTTGGATGGACACTTAGTTTGAAGTTTCTCAGCAAAAAACACACCATCCTCTTGTATATATCCCTCTACAATTGCAGTTACATCTTCACTAAAATTGTCTGGACGTACCCCTTGATAAAATATTGGAAGCTCATTACCATCTTCGTCTCGTACTGTAAAGCGAAGTTCGATATTATCTGCATTCCAATCAATTGAATCTTCAATTAATAACCCTTGAGTCATGACGAATTTATCGCTGTACTTCTCTTCATTTGCTAATAGTTGTGTAAGTGTCAACTCTGTACCGCTTGAACCTGGTGTAGCAGCTATGAGCAATGTTAGAATAGCTATGATGATCAAACTTCCACCAAACAATACTTTTTTATTTTTGTTCATTACATTCACCCCTCAACTTAGTTCACTCATTTTTTTGCGATACGTTTGTTCATCAATTTCATCATTAGCCAGCATGTTTCTTAACTTCTTTTTATCTTGTTGTCGATTTGTAGCTTTAATTTCGCTTTCACGTTCTTTGTGTTTCTTTTTCTGAAAAATTAAGAGCATGATTGTGAATAAAAATATTAATGAAATGACAACGATTGCAATAATTGTATTTGTTGATAACCCTCCATTATTTGATGAGTTAGTTTGTATTTGGACACTAGTATTGTTATTTGGTGCTATGTCATCAATTTTACTAGTTGTCGTTTCATTGTCTTTCTTCTCATAAGACACATCAAATACTTTCTTCTCCCCAGCTTTTAATTGAATAACCTCATACAAATACATGTTAATCCCCATCGTATCTTGTGAATGCTGATTAATTGTTGGTTGTATGGAAAAATCACTTGCTCCTAATGGTTCAAAGAAGATAATGTTTAGAGCGTCCATATTATTGTCAGCTACGTATTCATATGTGAAATTTTTCTTATTCCCAGTAAGGCTTATATCATGATAATAATATTCGATTACAAATTTATAGCTTTGCCCTGGATCTATAGGTTCTTCTGGTATAATCGTTACTTTGTTAGAATTCTTCTTCATTTGTACTTCTATTTCTTGAAGTGATTCTTTTGTTTCATCGAGGGTATGTGCTGCTAGCCCTATAAAAAAATTTTTTTTATTTACAGGTAATGTTAGGTTGATACCTTGACTAATTGACTCAGGTGATTGATTTACAATAGTGCCATGGTAACCAACAAGTACAGTTGGTTCATCATTATTAGCATGAGGATGATTCGTATATTCTGGCATAACGATTATTGTAATGTCTTCTATAGATATGTTGTCGTAAGATGCAAGTATAGATTGAGGAAAGAGAATACTCATTAGTACCAAAATGAATATTGGAAAACATTTTTCCTTAACATAAGGAGCCTTCATTTTTTTCACCTTATTTCCCATTTCTTTCATTTCTAATATGATTGTATTAAAAATTGCTTGGTTACAACATATTGGTAAACCTATTGTCAAAAATCATCCATATTTTAGTTCACAAAAACTTCATACCAAATTGTGACTTATGTTACAGACATTACCGAAAGATGAATCGCACTAAAGATCATCACCCGACGAGTGCCGGATTCCTATGATTTGGAGATGCCCTTCACCCTCGAATGATAGAAGAAGTGACTTAGGATACAATACCGTAATCTCACGAGGCACTGAAGTCGTGTCTTGTGTATGTTGCTTTATAACCATTTTGAATCCTTAGTTTGTGTATTTGAGCCACTACATTTTTCTGAAAAGCTGTATTGAGAGATGAAGCAGCTATCTGAAATCCATTTTAAAAAATATAAACCATTCAGCTTGATTCAATAAAAAATTTACAGTATATTAATAATAAATATGATATTTGTGATTTATTTCACATATATATTAAGTCTATTGTCTTCTGAAGGCTCATATCAAAACATTTTTCTACTATTGATAAAGCATCTAGATGAAATTAGTGTTTTGTTTGCACTTGCACAATGACAAACATATGCCTGCACAAAATTGTTATCACCTTATAAACAATGGAAATATAGCTTTTTAATGAACAAAAATGCACCGTACAATATTGCCGTATTGTACGGTGAAAATTAGTTTGTTAATCATCGTTCTATGAGTGCTTAATTCTTTGGTGGTTGTTGATTTGGGAAGTAATCATTTATAACATGGTCTTTCTTTTTAAACACATCTGGTTCATCATAAACAGCTTTTTTCACTTTTTCAATTTCTTCTTTTAATTCGTCAATATTTACATCTAGTTTCACCAATTCTTCAGTTGCTATAATAATAGCTTCATTTAATGCTTCAGTAGATTTTTTCATACTATCCATGGCACCTTGAGGGTCATGAAATCCAGCAGAATTTTCTGCAGCTACAATATCAAATAACCACTGTCCTTTACGAACAAGTTCTTGTGCTTCTTCAATTTTAGACGCAGGAGCACTGGTAGTTATCATCTTGTTAATATAGTAATGTGCATCAATAGATATTTCTTCAGCCTTGTGTAAGTTCTCCATATGAGTATCTTGAATGCCTTCAACCCGATCTTTAAGTTCTTGCTCAGTTTTGTCTGCATGACATGTACGACATGATTGCTCAATTGTTTTTAAAGGTGAAGTCCATTGGTGACTAGTAATCTTTTTCTTACCGTCTGAACGTTCGTATGGCATATGGCAATCCGAGCAGGAAACTTCAGCGATTCCATGAGGACCTTCAGACCAAATTTCGAATTCTGGATGCTGAGCTTTTAGCATTGGCGCACCTGAAACGGTATGAATCCAGTCTTGTGCAAACCCAGAATCTTTTGCTATCGTATCGTAGTATTCATACATTTCTTCTGGCTTTAATCCATTTGTCCATGGGAATGTTACTGCCTTCTTTTCTGGTTCAAAATAGTACTCTACGTGACATTGTGCACATACATACGTACGCATTTCATTTTTTGTAGGGTTTGAAATGTCTACTCCTCTTGCTTCCATAGCTGTTGCAAACATTGGACGAGTCACACGTAATTCCATCGTTTCGGGATCATGACAATCTGAACAACCGATAGGAGAATGTCCTAATTCTTCAGCACGAGGTACAATCTCATTTCGAAAGTTTGCTGACCAGTATCCGTCTCCAAATTCGTCCTCCTCTAATAAAATAGGAACCGCAGTACTTTTACAAGTAAAACAAGAACCAATTGACTTATCCGTAATTCTAGCAATATTGACATTATCTTCAACAGCATAAATGTGTCCACGATCTTCATTATATTCCTTTGCAAATCCATAACCATTAAAAATTATTGGCAAATAAGGTTCTTTAGTGTGGTCAAATTTTGACGTTGGTATTGATCCGCCGTATTTCGTATCAGACATTTCTTCATTACGCTTATAGCTTTCATACTGTAACGGAAAAATGTCAGCAAATGCTTCATTATTTATTTCGTCAGCTGATAGTCCCGTATTGTATAACTTTTTAGCAGCGGTACTTTCATTCGCTTCATCTGAACCACAGGCAGCAATAATAGCGATTAAAAAAATCACTAAAGCAGTAGGAACTATAATTCTTTTGATGCTCTTATGCATTTTCCTCACCCTTTCTCAAAAGATTCGTTTCGATTATTAATGTCATAATCGGCTGGTTTAAACCATTCATCTGTCTTAAAGTTGCCATTACCATGAGGGATTTGCCTATGACAATCAGTACAATTTTCTTTTGCATCGTGTGATAAATTATTTAGTGTTCCTTCGTGACAGCTTTTACAGTTTTCTTGAATAACGTCAATGGTGGCTGTTTTCGCATGAATAACATCCGGAATCTTATCAGCACCAAATGTATTCATGTAAATATCATGCGTTCCAGCTTTCGCTTTAAACAGTATTTTCTTTCCAAGGCTATCAGTTGGAGCATGACACTTATTACAAGCGATATTTGCATGTGTAGAGTCTACAAAGCTACTATAGGCTGAATCCATAGGGTGACAAGTCGAACAAAATTCTGCACTATCTGTATAATTCATTGTCTCAGCACTTGCTACTGCTACAACAACTCCTAAAAATAGCCCAATTAAAATAATGACTTTTTTATCAAGCGCTTTAAGCTTTTTCACCATATCTTCCCCCTCCTCTTCTTTCATTTTTTATATCTTCTTCATACCAATTAAAAGGCTAATTAGTATGTCAGCCACTAAATAAATTGACACTTGTGAAAAAATGAGCAATTTAATAAATATTGATTCACCGATTGGTGATGGTAGAAAAGTATAATCATATATCATTCACTAATATTGAAAATTGTTGAAAAGAGCCTACCTATAGGTTGATTGTACCTTTCCAACTAAACATTACCATATTTTATTGAATATTTGATACGCCATTATTGACAAACTATTGTCTATAACAAGGCCAAATTGTGTACATTTGGAAAAATAATTGTTTCAAGTATATTTAACAAAAACGGACCAAACTGTTACCCCTAGACTAGCATTGGAACGTTTTTAATGGAAAAAATATTTTATTTTCTCACAGTCAGATATATAGTCTTGACAGGCTAGGAGAGAGAGCTAGCAAATAAAAAAAGTAGGCTTTACTATAAAAGTAAAACCTACCTGAATGAATATATATGTGCGTTTTTACCTAATGGCTGTTTTTAACAAAATGGAAACTCAATTATTGTTAAAGTAGAAAAGATGCTACGAACGCTAGGTTTATACGTGCTTATCTATTTGAACGAAAAGCAACAACCAATGCGAAAACAGCCTATTGTATAGAGTCATCCTACTTAGCTGTAATGATGAAAAGGTAATATATTTATAATTGGTAATGATCGTCCTTTGTTTAGTAACTACGTAAAATTTTCCTTATCAATTAACTTAACGATCATCAAATTTTTCATTATCATTTTTATCACTCTCCTGTAATTATTTGCAATGATTATTATATGATTGGGTAAGCTCTAAACGATTTCTCTCTTTCTTCATCAATCATTTTTTTTACTTGCTCTTCTCGATAAGCTTTTTCAATTGAATACAAGCGTTTATTAATTGTTATTGTGATAGACAAAATATTGAATTTCATATGGTTTCACCTCCTTTAAGTTCATTACATACACTATGTTCAATTTGACAATAAAAAACCACAGGTAAATTTTCTATACCTGTGGTTAAAATAATCAAAATTATTTTATAAATAAGCATCAAAAGGAAAGATTTTGCTATTTATATAAAAAGCCACAGGTATACTATTCAACCTGTGGCGTGTATGCTATGTTAGTTATTGAAAGACCCGCATTCCGACATCGGTCGAGTAGTAAGAAATACTATTTAATTTAATAAGTTTAAATGATTTGCCTAACATTAAATTCGACCTCCTTATCAGAATTTGTTTATTTCATAGGAAAGTATAACCAATTTATAATGTTTTGTAAAGGGCTTTTTTGTAAAAAATAAAATAATTTTCTTACTCGAGATCATTTACTATTTTTTTATACTTTATTACAGTGTTAAATAAGAGAAACGCTACGAGTAAAAAAATATAGGTCATTGCCATTAATAAGTTGACATTAGTCGCTTCTTGAACATGTTGATTAATGATAACACCTAAATATAAAAAGACACTAATTGCAATTAAAACAAATGCAATTCTTGTAAAGTCGACAATTTTAAATTTCAAATCACGTAATTGCTTCTCATCCATTTTAAGTTTGTCACCTACTTTTCTAAGTATCTATAAATCTACTTTAACATATCTTAGTAGGCCAAAATGAATGTAACTTTAACCAATTATAAGGTAGGAACCAATCTTAAAAATAAATTAACGGCACTATGGCTGTTGCGAATAGGCTCATAATCTATAGAGAATACGGGTTAACTGAAAAAAAAAGGCGAAAATACCTTCGCCTTTTTTTATTTATCCTTTAAGTGCGTTAGCTAAGTCCGCGATTAAATCCTCCACATCTTCAAGTCCTACTGAAATGCGTACAAGCCCATCTGTTATACCTAGCTCTTCACGACGTTCTTTTGGTATTGAAGCATGTGTCATTTTTGCAGGAACTGAAATTAAACTTTCAACTGCACCAAGGCTTTCCGCCAATGTAAAATACTTAACTTGCTTAAGAAGTTGTTCTGCTTTTTCTTCACTACCTACATCAAATGAAATCATCCCCCCATAGCCTCTAACTTGTTTTTTTGCAATATTATGATTCGGATGACTACTTAATCCAGGGTAATATATTTTTTCTACACCTGGGTGATTTTGTAAAAAATTAATAATTTGTTTAGTATTTTCTTCGTGCTCTTCCATTCGTATTCCTAACGTTTTGATTCCTCTTATTAATAACCATGAATCCTGAGGGCCCAATATGCCACCTGTAGAATTTTGAACAAAATGTAGGTCTTCAGCTAATTGATTGGAATTAACTACAACAAGACCAGCAACGACATCGCTATGACCACCAATATATTTTGTTGCACTGTGCAATACGATATCTGCTCCAAGATTTAGAGGTGTTTGCCAATATGGTGTACTGAACGTGTTATCTACGATTGTTAACAAATTATGTTCCTTTGCTACGTTAGAAGCTCCTCTAATATCAGTAATTTTTAGCAACGGATTTGTAGGTGTTTCAATATATATTGCTTTCGTATTTGAACGGATTGCTGTCTCGATATTTGGCAAATTGCTCGTATCAATAAAAGTCGATTCTATTCCTAGTTTGTTTAAAACTTTCGTCATTACACGGTAAGTTCCACCATATACATCATCAGTTAAAATGACATGATCACCGCTGTTAAATAACATCATCACTGCTGTAATTGCTGCCATTCCAGAGCTAAATGCAAACCCTGCTGTTCCTTCTTCGAGGTCTTTAATGAGCTCCTCTAAAGCATGTCTTGTTGGATTACCTGTTCTTGAGTACTCAAATCCTTTATGCTCACCTATCCCATCTTGCTTATATGTGCTTACTTGATAAATGGGAATAGAGACAGCTCCTGTTTGTTGATCACTCGGAATGCCACCATGGATTAATTTTGTCTTTGGTTTCATTTTATATCGAACCTCCATAAATCTGTTTACTTAAATAACGTTCGCTACTGTCTGGAAAAATAGTTACGATGTTCATTTTTTTCTTAGCCTGACTTGCTTCAATAAGAGCTGCATGGAGTGCTGCCCCTGAAGAACTACCAACTAAAAGCCCTTCTTTTCTTGCTAGTTCTTCTACTCTCATAAAGGCATCATTATCAGATATTGTATGAATTTGATCAAAATATTTTGTATCCATATAATCTGGAAGAAATTCCATACCGATTCCTTCTGTCTTGTGGGGTCCTATATCACCACCATTTAAAATAGATCCTTCGGGTTCAACAATGACGGTCTGTAACAAATTATTTTGTTCTTTTAAATATTTCGCAGTTCCCATAAATGTTCCACCCGTTCCTGCTCCTGCAATAAACATATCAATATCACCATCTAGTTGGCTCCACATTTCAGGTCCTAAGGTTTTATAATAGGTCATTGGATTTGCCGGGTTGTTAAATTGCTGCGGACAGTACGAGTTTGGAATCTCATTAAGTAGTTGTTGAGCTTTTGCAATTGCTCCCCTCATACCTTCGCTCGTTGGTGTGTGTACAATTTCAGCACCTAGCGCTTTCATTAGCAATTGTTTTTCTATACTAAATTTTTCAGGCATACATACAATTACGTTAAGCTTATGTCTTAGTGCTGCTAATGCTAATCCGATGCCAGTATTTCCTGCAGTAGGTTCAATGATCGTACCGCCAGGTTTAATTGCACCAGACTGGAGAGCTTCTACAATGAGCTCTTTACCTAACCGATCTTTAATACTGCCACCAGGATTGTAATATTCAAGCTTTGCATAAAGCTTTACTTGTTTTGGTAAAGGAAATTGCGTTAGCTCAATCATTGGGGTATTTCCAATTAAGTCATGTACGCTGTGAACAACACGCATAATTATTTTGTCACCTCGAAAATTTTTTCTAAATGCTGTTTTCGCATTAATTGTTGCTTTACATACTAGGCTTTTTTTGTATAGAACGTTGTTTTTCGTGCTAAAAAATAAACACGGATATGATTAGTTTGCGTAGTATCTATTTTAGGAACTATAAAAAAATTAACGAAAAGAGCCCTGTAATAAGAGCTATACATGTCCAGCATCTTTTCTTCTCTAAAGACTATAAAAAATCATACCATACACGTCACTTACTCAAATTCACGTAACAAAAAGCAACAAAGTTTACGTAAAGAGCCTTTCTTAATAAGTGCGAAGCTCTTTGAATAAGATGTGAGCTTACTTAAGCCCTTCTACCATATTCATAACTAAGTTGGCTGAATGTAAGGCAGCTGTTGGTAAAAATTGCTCGAAAGAGATGTCTGATTCTTTACCAGCTATGTCTGAGAGAGAACGTATTACTACAAAAGGAACCCCAAATTGGTAACAAACTTGGGCAATCGCTGCAGCTTCCATCTCAACTGCATACAAATCGGAAAACTTATCCCGCACCATTGCTACTCGACTAGGGTCACTCATAAAAGAATCACCAGTAGCAATAAGTCCTTTCACGGTTTGGATATTTTCTATTTTCAGAGCTGCTTTTTCTGCAACTTTCAGAAGATTATTATCTGCTAGAAAAGCTGGTGGTAATTGTGGAACTTGTCCATACTCATAACCAAAAGCTGTTACATCTACATCATGATGACGTACTTCTGTTGAGATCACCACATCCCCAACGTTTAATGACTCTAAAAGTCCACCAGCTGAGCCAGTATTTATGACATAGTCTACGTGAAAGCGATCAAGTAGAATTGACGTACTCATTGCTGCATTTACTTTGCCAATTCCTGACTTCAGTAATACAACTTCAACTCCATGTAAATGACCCTCTGTAAATTCACATCCAGCAATAACACTTACTTGTTCGTTGTTAATGTTATCTCTTAAGATGATGACCTCTTCTTCCATGGCACCTATAATTCCTATTTTCATCTTGGTTTCCCTCTTTTCTATATTCCATTATTATTTATACCATTTCTCCGCATCACGAGGATATACTAAAACTCCATTCAATATTGTAACATATTCAACAGCAAAACCATTTACTGTAATAATTCAGCTCTACTGCTAGTGAAAGTAAACTTGACCAGTGAAATCAGGTGGAGACTTTACTCCACCTGATTAAAAGATCCCACCTATAGAAGTGGGGAAAAATTCCTTAATATAAACTTAGATCAATTCAGGTTAAAAAGCCCATTATACACATTTCTATACCCCGAATTCATTCAATTGCTTCTAATTTATCATAGAAATAATTTCTTAGCAATTTGCAAGCATATCATCGTTAATATTATCGTAAAAGAGCAAAATATAATATTTTCGTACACTCTCACATTTGATAAAATGGACGATACATACAATTGTGGAAGGATGTCAGTAAAATGGATTTTTCTTTAGATATACTCAAAGATAAGGTTGAATTTTTTGAAGCTCAAGATTTAGCAACATTAGAAAAAAAAGTTAATGAACAAATCGAAGTGAATAAAGCTATCTTATTAGAGGTTCATCATATTTCTCATCAAATGCAGTTTGATCAAGACGGTAGAAGATATTTTAGTGCTGTCGTTCACTTTAAACGCAGCAATTAAATGTAATCTTTTTCTCTTAAACACCTTCATCTTAAAAAGATAATAGAACTCATCTTAGTAAACTTGCATTGATTAAAATATGGACTATTTTGATTTAGTTTCTTGTCGTAAACTTTGTTGTTTATTTCTAAAAATCGACAGTATGATAAGTTTTATGAAAGCTCAATAATTGTAAAAGTTGAGAAGGTGCCAACGCTAGATTTATACGTGCTTATATCTTAAAACGAAAATGGAAATTTAGCCTTGAATTAAAATAAACCGCCTTTGCATACAGCAAATGGCGGTTTATACTTAACCTTCTGAGGATTCCTCTCTCGATTCGTCCTCTTTTTTATTGTATTCATTCTCTTGTAATTGCTCTACTTTAGTAGGCTTCCAGCCTTCATTGTCTACCCATTCCATATATACTTTATAAATTAAGCTCCCGTCAACATTTGAACTAATTGTAGCCAGAGATTTATTGTGACCGTTATTTCCTAAAAACCACAAAGTATAATCTTCTTTAGCAATTCCTGTAGCATAACTTATCGCTTTTTCCATCTCAACCCAGTCCACTGTATCGTCCTCATAAACAGCTCCAATATGATCTGTTTGCTCCGTACCGACTGGTTGCCATGAATCACTAGTTATTGTTTTAATAATGTTAGCATCTTCACTAGCAGTTGTTTCCTCTAAATCTGTAACTGGTTCAGGTGAACTATCTTCAGCTGTTTGCTCGTTAGTTTCAGAAGTATTGTTGTCCTCTTCGTTAGATACTGCTTCGTTGTTTTCTTCTATAACTATACTAGCTTCACCGTTTTCTTCTAGATTATTTTCGTTATTATCTATGTCATTATTATCATCATCTTCATCAAATGTCGAGTTAGTTTCTTGAGACTCGTCATCATCCACTATTCCAACAGCTGCATCACCATTACCTTGTTGCTCAATACTATCTGATGCAACTGGATCACTAACTTTGGAAAATAGCAGCTTTCCTCCAAGGAAAACAATTAACAAAATGACTATCCCAATTAAAATATTTAATAATACATTCCCTCTCTTACGCCTTTTATTCCTTTCGTAGCGAGGTCCCTCATATAAATCTTCAATATTTCCCCTCACAAAAAGTCCTCCTTACTCTTATATGTATATGTATAATTGTATCATTAGATAGGTACCTATTATATAATTTTATGAGCTACTTTCTTCAATTTCATATATTGTTTCAATTATTTCATAGAAGACATCATTTGTCACAGCATTGTTTTCTGGTTGTTTTAAATCAACTACAACAAGTGCATATTTGGGATTTTGCACAGGAAAATATCCCGCAAACCATTTATTATGTAATTCCTCACCATTATCATTCTTAATACCTAGTTGAGCTGTTCCTGATTTACCAGCGACCTCATATGAATTCCCTTGAAACGCCCTTCCTGTACCCTCCAAAACAACTGTACGGAGAAGTTGCTGTAATTTTAAAATCGTATAAGGTGAAAGGGGTTGATTGTCTTTAACTGTTTGTATAGGAAATGAATATAGTGTTGTTTCATTTTTATATAGTATATCACTGACTACTCTTACTTGCAGCTCTTTACCACCTCTTGCAATTGTAGCCATCATATTGGCAATAGCCAATGGCGTAACTTTAACATTTTTTTGTCCATTTGCAGTTTGTGCAATAGCTTTCGGAGATGTCTTGTCAGATTCATCAAACCATATCGTTCCTGTCCCTGCGTATGGCAGTTGGTTAAAATCTTCAAAATGAAATACATCCCCATTCCAAATTACAGGATTTATTATACCTAGTTTAGTAGCATATTCTTCAATACTTTGCGAGCTTAATTCCATAAGCTCTTGAGCTAATACTGAAAATGTATAATTACAACTATTAGCAAAGCTTTCCTCAAAGTTTAACATACCAGAAAGATACTGTGATTTACCCTCTCCATACATATCCAAGTCACAATCAAATATACGATTCGATTGTAATAAATTGTGTTCAATCGCTGCAGCAGCAATAACTGGTTTAAACACAGATCCTGGGGTTTGCACTGTTAACATTCTATTTTCTAATGCATCATCCACGTACGGGTCTGAATGATTAATTGATGGTACACTTACCATAGCAACCACGTCATTTGTATCTATATCAATTAATACTAGGCCACCATCATTAAGTTGGTGTTTGTTCACAATTTTTTCTGCTGCAATTTGAATTTCTTTGTCAATCGTTGTTTTGATAGTTACAGGGTAAAAAGGATTTGCTGGCTCTGTATATTTTACTTCTAAGCCAAACAACGGCCCATTTTTTCCATCTACATGATACAGGAGCTTAGATTGTGCTTCTGGCAAGACAAATTCATTAAACTGTTTTTGCAGACCTGATATACCACCTTTTAGACTAATCGATTTTGCTCCTTTGACTTCTTCACTTTGTACTGATGCTTGCTCATATTCACGTACTAAGCCAATTAAATGTTCTGCAATTTTGTCTGGCACTTCATTCTGCCTATTCACAGCAAAAACACCTGGAATCTTCAAATTATTTATCTCTGTCATTTGAGTGTCTGTTAAGGTAAACGCCTTCCCCTCTTCAAATACAATAGGTTCGTTTGCAGTTTTTACTGCCTCATTTAACTTTTCTGGAAACACATTTATTAAACGTGCAACTTGTTCGATTGGCCAGTCCATATTCTTGAGAAATGGAAATAAAATTAAGCTAGGCTGATTAATATATGTTAATGGTTCATTATTTTTATCAACAAACTTCCCACGTCCTTGGTCAATTACAACCTGCTGAGTGCGTTGTGAAACACTTGCTTCTAATAAATTGATTTTGTGCTTTGAAAACTCTTCTGTTTGAATAAGCTGGATTTGTATAAGTCTAATGATCAGGGCTATGATAAAAATAATTACAACAACAGATAAATTTATGGTTCTTTTTCTAACATACATAAAAAAACACCTCATCATCAGTTTTGACAAGGTGTTTCGGATTAAAACCTATTGGACGGATACTATTTTCACTAACATTTCTCCACCAGGAGTTTGAACTTGTACTTCTTCACCTATTTGCTTGCCAATTAGACTTTTGGCAATAGGTGAGTCATTTGAGATCTTCCCTTCAAATGGATCAGCTTCAGCACTACCTACAATCGTATATGTTTCTTCTTCACCATCTGGTAGTTCAACAAATGTAACAGATTTTCCTATAGAAACCATATTTGAATTACTGGAGTCTTCTTCAATAATTTTGGCATTTCTAATCATGTTTTCAATTGTTGTAATTCTTCCTTCAACAAATGCTTGTTCTTCCTTTGCTGAATCATACTCAGAATTCTCAGAAAGGTCACCAAAACTACGTGCAATTTTTATACGTTCAACTACCTCTTTACGACGTACTGATTTTAAAGTTTCTAATTCCTGCTCTAATTTTTCCTTACCTGCTGCTGTCATTGGAAATACTTTTTCAGCTGCCATTCCCTTCACTCCTCTTGTTATTAACGATCAAAGTTTGAATTATTATAACATATGTACAATTACCATTTACGAAATATCTTAAAGACGACAATTTTAATGATAATTAATCACGTATCATTAAAATTGTCATGCCAAAGATATGAATATTATACAATGATTGCATTTACATTTATCTATGCTATCGTATTACAAAATAGACTTTTGTTCAAGAATTGTTTGAATTTTTGTTACCATTAGGTCAATTGCAACATGATTGCGTCCCCCTTCAGGGATGATAATGTCAGCATAACGTTTCGATGGTTCAATAAATTGATTGTGCATTGGGCGTACTACAGACACATATTGATCAATGACTGAATCTACAGTTCGTCCTCTCTCCTTAATATCCCTCAATATTCGACGTGTAATCCTTATATCTGCATCAGTATCTACATATAGCTTAATGTCCATATAATTCCTCAAGCGTTCATCTTCTAAAACTAACATGCCTTCAAGGATAATGACATCTTTTGGTTCAACAAGGATAACCTCTTCTGATCTTGTATCAATTGTAAAATCGTATACTGGCTTTTTAATGCTTTCAAATGCAAGCAGCGATTCTATATGATCAATTAGTAAATCATTGTCAAATGCTAACGGATGATCATAATTTGTTTTACGTCGTTCTTCTATAGATAAATGACTTTGGTCTTTATAATAGTAGTCTTGCTCGAGGATTAAAAGCGAATGCTCTTTCAAATGCTCGTAAATTGCTTTAGTGACACTTGTTTTCCCAGAGCCAGAACCTCCAGCTACACCTATTACTACCGGCTTCTTCCCCATCTTAGTTCTCCTTTCGCATCATGTTGTTCGGGAAGACATCCTTGTCCACTCTAAATTTAATGATTTGTAATGGATGTCTTGCTGCATCCAGAACGTTCCCATCCTCATCCCAAATTTCTTCGATTTTTTGAGTGAAATTTTCAATTTCTGGCCCAAAAAATTCGACTTCTTCTCCTGGCTTAAAATGATTACGTTGCTGTAAAGTAACTATTTTCGCTTCTTTATTGTAGTCCAAAACTAATCCAGCAAAATCAAATGCTGTTTTCTTGCTATGATTTCCATACATTTGTTCTTTATACCCCGGTACACCCTCAAAAAATGCTGGAGCTGTTTCACGATTTGCACATTTATCAAGTTCTTCAAGCCATTCTTGTTTAATAGTAAAATAATCTGGATCAGCACAATATGCGTCAATAATTTTTCGATACACGCTTACTACAGTAGCTACATAATGAATTGACTTCATACGACCTTCAATTTTTAAACTGTCAATACCTAAGTCAATCATTTTTGGAATTGATTCAACTAACTTTAAATCTTTCGGACTCATTGCAAATGGTGCGTCATTTTCCTCAAACAATGCCACTTCATCATCATTTGAGTTAAGGCTATACAAGTCATAATCCCATCTACAAGATTGACAACAACCTCCACGGTTAGAATCACGTGCAGTCATATGATTACTTAACGTACAACGCCCCGAATAGGAAATACACATTGCCCCATGAATAAATGTCTCAATTTCAATATCTGTCTTTTCCTTAATTTCTCTTATCTCTTCCGCACTCGTTTCACGACCTAATACAACACGCTCCAGACCTTCTTCTTTCCAAAATTGAACTGCCTTCCAGTTTGAAAGTGATTGCTGTGTACTTAAATGGACCTCTAACTTAGGAGCAACTAGTCGACATGTTTCGATAATTAACGGATCTGCAACGATAATTCCTGTTACACCAGCACTTTGAAGCCCTTGTAAATATTCTTCTAAACCATCAATATTTTCATTGTGAGCATAAATATTTGTAGTTACATATATTTTGGCACCATAATCATTGGCGAACTTAACCCCTTCTGCCATTTCTTCATGGGAGAAATTATCGGCATTGGAACGTAAGCCATATTCTTGACCTCCAATATACACCGCATCTGCTCCGTAATGAACAGCTATTTTTAACTTTTCTAAATTACCTGCTGGGGCTAGTAACTCAGGCTTTTTAGTAATAACTCTTTGGCCATTAATCATAGCAGAAATTCCATCTTTTAATGCAACCATAATTACTACCTCCTTTTATGTCTAGCTTTTCTTTTGTTCTAGCATTAGCACCTACCTCCTTGGAATCATAAGCCAAGCCGCTAAGAAGGTTATAAAAACAACCTTCCTGCGACTTTTCTTATGCT
The DNA here is from genome assembly GCF_051842895.1 of Cytobacillus sp. Hm23. NCBI lineage: Bacteria > Bacillati > Bacillota > Bacilli > Caryophanales > Bacillaceae > Cytobacillus > Cytobacillus sp. Hm23. The sequence goes on along the minus strand of NZ_JBPXRQ010000017.1, from coordinate 46,381 downwards.
TGTCACCGATAAGCAGGTGCCTTGCGCTTTTCTTGTCTAGTTCCAACGCCTATTCCCTAGAGGTCACTTCGTCTAATCACCTGAAGGCAAACTACGCCTTCTTGTGATTTGACTCCAGTGCTTGTCGGGAATGTACGAGGCGCTTCCGCTTTTCTCTTGTCTAGCTCCAACGCCTATTCCCTAGAGGTCACTTCGTCTAATCACCCGAAGGCAAACTACGCCTTCTTGTGATTTGACTCCAGTGCTTGTCGGGAATGTACGAGGCGCTTCCGCTTTTCTTATTGTCTAGCTCCAGGCACCAACGCCTCGAGGTCATAAGCTAAGCCGCCAAGAAGGTTAAAAAACAACCTTCCTGCGACTTATCTTATGCTTGTCGCCGATAAGCAGGTGCCTTGCGCTTTTCTTTAATAAACTGTTTCTTTAAAGAAAAATCCACTATCTAACGGGCGATTCTGGGGTTGTATCTTTTCAATTTCTTCAATAAGCTGGTCTTTTTGTTCTTCGTATTGCTCTCGATCTTTGGCACACAAATCCATCGCATATCGATATTTTCTTGTAACCTCTAGTAAATATTGAGGTGATTTTAATACCCCATCAATTTTAAAGCTTTCTATTCCAGCATCAATCATTTCTTCTAATTCATCTATTATACAAATATCATTTGGACTCATAATATGTGTTCCATTTGTATCTTCGAAGATTGGATATTTATTGTTTCTTTCATTATCGTGTAGAAATAAATTTTTATTATTACTATCGTTCTTTACTTCCATAGACTTACCTTGGAATTCAAAGTAGTTACCAATCAATGAACGTTTTGAATGAAACATACATGTCATACCATGGACTTGTACCTCTAGCTTCACTTTTGCATGTTCCTTCATTTCAAGGATCGCATCCATATTTAACTCTCTAGCTAGGACAGCACGTTCAGCACCTTTTCTTCCCCAATAGTTGCATGTATACCAGTTAGTAGCTGTTGTTTCTGTGTTCCAATGCAACCTCATATTTGGTGCGATCTCTTTCACAGTCATTAACACAGCAGGATCGCCGTAGACAATTGCATCTACCCCAACTTCATTTAAATAAGAAATGTAGTCTGGTAGTTCACCAATTTTGTCGTTATGATATATGCCATTCATAGCTACATATACTTTTCTATTTTTTGCATGGGCGATTTGTACTACTTCTTTTATATCATTTCTACTAAATTCCCCAGCTAATCTTAAACCATACCTTTGTTCACCTATAATAAAAGCATCAGCCCCTGCTTGAATAAGTGGTTCAATATCTTCCACACAAGTAGGGGTAACTAATAATTCTGGTATCCTCATTTTTTAGTCACCTCTTCGCTTACTAATTGCCATGCCATCTCCTACTGGTAATATAGTTGTATCATATAAAGGGTTCTTCATTAACCACTCGTTATAATTTCTTATTTTGCTAATAAGTTGATTAGTACGCTTATTTTCTGTATCAATTTTGGAAGCTACAAAACCTTTATATAAAACATTATCAGTAATGATTATTGCATTTTGTGAGAGCATAGGGCTATACATTTCAAAAAATCGTTTATATTGCCCTTTTGCTGCATCTATAAATAACAAATCAAATGGACCTCTATGTTTCACTTGTTCCTCAAGTTCAAGGGCATTGCCAAATAAAATATCTATTTGATTTGAACATCCACTCGTTTTTACGAAGTCAAGTGCAGTGTCGTATCTTTGTTTGTGACGTTCAACCGTTACAATTTCTGCATGTGGCAAAGTTAATGCCATCCTTATAGCAGAATAGCCAATCGCAGTTCCAATTTCCAAAATTTTTTTGGGTTGCGCAATACGTAATATTTGTAGTATTGCTTCTATTCCAACGAGCTCCATTATCGGGACATGGTGCTCGTTTGCATACTTCTCCATTTCGTGTATTAAAGGCGGCCTCTCTTTTACGAGACTCTCTAAATAGGTATTCACTAGCTCGACATCCACGCTATGCTACCTCATTCCTCTAGATTATCATTTTTCAATTAGACTGTTTTCGGGTGATTGTTGTTATCTTAATAAGAATATAAACTCGTTACATCTAACGGTCGTATGATCTTTGCATCTATAAAACGATACAAACTTATAAAACCACTTCTTACAATTCTAATTTAGTAACAAAAGCAATAAACTTTTCGAAAAGAGCCTTAAAAAAAGAAGAGTTCGACAAAAGAACTCCCAACAACTCGATATATTTTACCATAACAACAAGGGGATTGCGAATTATTCTCCGCCTCCCCTTTAATTACCATTTTTTATACAAATAATTTTTCGATCTCTTAGTCATTCGTAATATATTGTGCTTTTAGCGCATTATGTTCTTCAAGTGTTTTTGCATAAAAGACATCTCCCGATGGAGCTGCTAAGAAATATAGGTAGTCTGTACTTGCTGGATTTAATGCGGCAATGATGGACATTTCCCCTGCATTAGCAATCGGACCTGGAGGTAAACCAGCATGCATATAAGTGTTATATGGAGAATTCACTTCTAAATCTTCGTATAGTACGCGCTCCTTATGCTTTCCTAATGCGTATAACACTGTAGGATCGGTTTGTAAAGGCATACCAATATCCATTCGATTGTAAAATACACTCGATATCTGCTCTCTGTCGGTTTTTGCTGTAGCTTCCTCTTCAATTAATGAAGCCATTGTTAAGACTGTGTGTGCAGACATTCCTAACCCTGCAATTTCTGCATCATAATTTAATAATACTTCTTGTGTTTTAGCTAACATTTTTTCTACAATATCCTCAATTGAAGGATCTTCTTTGTAAAAATCGTAAGTTGCCGGGAAAAGATATCCTTCAAGGGGATATTTAATATTTTCACCTAGAATTTCTTCCGTCAAGAGATCAGGATAGCGAGATTGAAGTGTAGCTATATACTCTTTGTCTGTAAGTTTTGCCATCACTTCATCTTCAGAATAATTCGTTTTCTCTGCAATTATTTTACCGATTTGTGTTAGTTGTTTACCTTCAGGAATCGTTACTTTAAAAACAACATCTTGTATAACTACACCGGTTTTAATACTATCAATCAACTCTTGAAAAGTCATTGACTGACTCAATTCATAGTCTCCAGCTTGAAAACCTGATTCATTTTTAAACTTAATATAATAGCGAAATATTTTAGCATCTTTTATAAGACCATTTTCCTCTAATATATTTGCAATAGCAGTTGATGAAGAACCAATCGGTATCGTAATATTAACAGTTTCCTTATTCTCGGGGTCTACTGGTTGTAGAGCTGATTTTATATATACATAGCCGCCTCCAATAACTCCAGCTATTACAATTAATAAAATTAAAGTGATAACAAGTACAATTCTTCTAACAATTTTAGCTTCTTTATGCTGTTCTATAATTTTTTCCTGTTTTTCATTACGTGTTTCTTTCTCAGACATATCGTGTCCTCCTTTCACTCGAACTATTATACTACATTTTTTTTATCATTCGCCATTTGCTTACAAAATTATTCTAATCTTAATAGGTAAAATGAGTTAAGTGTTATCGTAGAATAATAATGTAATCATAATTTTCAGGGTCCATAAGTGCATCACTCATCCTCGACAAGCACCTGAGGTCATTCATTTGAAGGCATTTTGCCTACAAGAAAAATGATAAAGTGACTTTCAGGTGTAAGGCCATATGTATAAAAAAGATTGTTTTCATATAAATGTAAGATATATACCCACGTATACGTCTAGTTTTCGTAGCATCTTTTCTTCTGTCAAACGATGACTAACATACAAAACCACTTTTTATGGCACTAATTTGATTAACAATAGCTACAGATTTTACGAAAAGAGCTGTAAATAATGATAAACATCATGCAGGAAATATAGTTCAGAGAATCTCACTTTTTTATCTGTTAAAATAGATAAGGCCGACTCTAATTTGTAGCTAAAGAGCTACCATTAGAGTCAGCCTGGTCCTTATCTGTAATAATAACTAAATTTACGCTTCATCTTCGTTTTCATCAAGGAAAGTATTAAGCATTTCTTCAACCATATCCCACTCTTCATCAGTTTCAATAGGCTGTAATTCACCATCTTTATTGTCATCACTCGGAACAAAGCTTGATGCATGAATTTCTATATCTTCATCTTCATCATGGTCTGCTCCAACTGGATAATAAAGTACATATGATTTACCGAATTCAGCATTTTCAAATGTAAATAACACTTTACATAGCTGTTCATTCCCGTTTTCATCTACTACCGTTATTTGATCTTCGTTGTGTGTCATACTTTCACCTCATTAGTTTTTACTGTCCAAATATCCTTGTAAAATCATCACTGCTGCCATTTTGTCAATGACTTTCTTTCTTTTCTTACGACTAACATCTGCACTTAATAATACACGTTCAGCTGCCATCGTAGATAAACGCTCGTCCCATAATTGGGTTTCAAGCTGAAATGTTTCTTCCATCAATTTAGCAAATGCTATACAAGCTTCTCCCCTTGGACCAACTGTACCATTCATATTTTTAGGAAAGCCGACAACAATTTTCTGAACTTCATATTGTTGAATGAGTTCTTTTAGACGGTCCAACCTAAATTCATTTCTCTCTTCGTCGATTTTTATTGTTTCGATACCTTGGGCAGTCCAACCCATTTCGTCACTTACAGCTACCCCTATCGTTTTAGTACCGACGTCTAATCCAAGGATTCGCATATACTTACTCCTTACGGTGATGCTCTAAATAAGATTTAACTAACTCCTCAATCAATTCATCACGTTCAATTTGTCTTATAATGTTCCTAGCGTCTTTATGACGAGGAATATAGGCAGGATCGCCAGATAATAAATATCCTACAACTTGGTTAATTGGATTGTAACCTTTGTCTTGCAAAGCATCATAAACTGTAAAAAGTACATCTTTTACATTTGTTTCGACAGGTTCTTCTGAAAAATTAAATTGCATTGTTTTATCGAACGAGCTCATTATATGCACCTCACCCTCAAGATCCGACTGTTGAATCTGTCAAGTTTTTCATACTTACATTGTACACTAAATATATAAATTATAAAACGGATTTAACCCATTCTTCAACATAGTTTAATGCACTTTCAAGTTTATTAGGGTCTTTTCCACCTGCTTGTGCCATATCAGGTCGACCGCCACCGCCACCGCCACAGCGTGTAGCTACTTCTTTGACTACTTTGCCAGCATGGTAGCCCTTTTGAATCAAATCCTTTGTAACACCGGCTACTATATTCACTTTATCATCATTAATAGCACCTAAGACAACAACGGCTGAGCCTAAATTTTGTTTTAATTCATCAACCATTGAGCGTAAATTATTCATATCTGCTGCATCTACAATACTCGTTAGAACCGAAACTCCATTCACATCTTTAACTGCATTGACTAAATTACTTGCTTCAATATTTCCTAGCTTTGCCGATAAGGATTCATTTTCACGCTGAAGCATACGTAATTCGGATGTTAAAGATTCAATTCTGCTCGTAACATCCTTCGGATTTACTTTTAATTTGTTTGCAGCTTCATGTAATAACTGAACTTGCTCGTTAATTACTTGATATGCTCCTTGACCCGTAACGGCTTCTATACGCCTTGTTCCAGCACCAATACCTGATTCTGAAATAACCTTGAATAAACCGATGACCGAAGTATTCGGTACATGGCAACCACCACATAGCTCTAAACTGTAGTCACCAACTTGAACAACACGTACAACCTCTCCATATTTTTCACCGAAAAGTGCCATTGCACCCATTTCTTTTGCTTCATCAAGTGACTTATAGTCAATTTGAACTGCAATGCTTTTCCAAATTTCTTCATTAACAATAGACTCAATTTGATCCAATTCTTCCTGTGTCACTTGACCAAAATGTGAAAAGTCAAATCGCAGACGATCAGCATTTACCAATGAACCAGCTTGATTAACATGTTTTCCTAATACATCTTTCAACGCTTGGTGGAGAAGGTGAGTAGCTGTATGATTCTTAATAATATTTGACCGTTTTTCTTCATTTATTTTCGCTTCAAATGCTTGACCTTTTTGTAGTGTTCCTTTTTCAACGATAACATGATGAATATTTTGTCCATTTGGAGCTTTTTGAACATCTTTTACTTTTAATACAGTATCTTTATTTTTAAATAATCCCTGGTCAGCAATCTGCCCACCACTTTCAGCATAAAAAGGTGTTTTATCCACGATAATTTGTGCCTCTTGCCCTTGTTCTATACGTTCAACAAAGTCACCATCTTTAACGATTATTTCAATTTTACTATCAGCTTTTGTTTTATCATAACCAACAAAGCTACTTTCAACCTTAACGTCACCTAACACTCCGCCTTGCACTTGCATTGAATCAACATCTTGACGAGCAGCACGGGCTCGTTCACGTTGGAGCTCCATCTCTTTTTCAAATCCTGCATGATCAACCTTCATATGTTCATCTTCTGCATATTCCTCAGTAAGCTCAACTGGAAAACCGTATGTATCATATAAACGAAACACATCTGTTCCAGAGATTATATCACTGCCATTTTCTTTTTCTTTTTTAATTACACTAGCTAATATCGTTAAGCCCTCGTTAAGCGTTTCATGGAAACGTTCTTCTTCATTTTTCACAACTTTTTGGATAAATTCAGTCTTAGCTTTTACTTCCGGGTAAAAATCAACCATGATTTCTGCTACGGTTGGTACAAGCTCAAACATAAACGGTCGTTGGATATTAATTTTCTTTGCGTAACGCACAGCTCGACGTAATAAACGGCGCAGTACATAACCTCTTCCTTCATTTGATGGAAGTGCACCATCACTTACAGCAAACGTAACCGTGCGAATATGGTCAGCAATTACTTTAAATGCAACATCTTTTGAACTGTCTTGACGGTATTTTTCATTTGAAATATGCTCTGTCGCTTCGATAATTGGCATAAAAAGATCCGTATCAAAGTTGGTAGGAACATCCTGGATAATTGAACACATGCGTTCAAGTCCCATACCTGTATCAATATTTTTCTTTGGTAGGGGAGTATAAGATCCATCAGGATTATGATTAAATTGTGAAAATACTAAATTCCATACTTCTAAATAACGCTCATTTTCTCCACCTGGAAATAATTCAGGGTCATTAGGATCATCCCCAAAATGCTCTCCGCGATCATAAAAAATTTCTGTATTTGGTCCACTTGGTCCTTCACCAATATCCCAAAAATTTTCCTCTAATCGAATAATACGTTCTTTCGGAACACCAACTTCCTTATTCCATATTTCAAACGCTTCATCGTCTTCTGGGTGGATCGTGACAGAGAGCTTTTCTGGATCAAACCCTATCCACTTTTCACTTGTTAAGAATTCCCATGCCCAATGAATTGCTTCATTTTTAAAATAATCTCCAATAGAAAAATTTCCTAACATTTCAAAGAAAGTATGATGACGAGCTGTTTGCCCAACGTTTTCAATATCATTTGTTCTAATCGATTTTTGGGCATTACAAATTCTAGGGTTATCTGGAATAACTCTGCCATCAAAATATTTCTTTAATGTAGCAACACCACTATTTATCCATAACAGCGTTGGGTCTTCATGTGGCACTAATGAAGCACTTGGTTCTATTGCATGGTCTTTTTCCTGAAAAAAATCTAAAAACATTTGGCGTACTTCTGCAGAGTTTAGTTTCTTCATGTTAATATCTCCTTTTTAGAAATTGTTCAATAAAGCACTGACAAAAAAAATTTCACTAAATGAACACTCTTTAATAATGGCTCTTTTCGAAAACTATGTTGCTAATGGCACCAAATTAGCAAAGTAAAAAAGGTTTAATACGTTTGACATCTTTTTAAGAAGGAAATATGCCACGAACGATAGTGGTGTACGTGTTAATAACTAATTCGAAAAGCAACAATCCATGCGAAAACAGCCTCAAAAATATAAAAAACTCCCATCCCAAAAGCAGGGACGAGAGTTATACTCGCGGTACCACCCTGATTATGAACAATTTCAAAAAGCGTAAATTCCTCACCATTTCTGTTAAATGACAAGCGCCTTACAGAAAAATATGTTTGTTCATCACTCATGATAAGCCGTAACGTGGCAAAACGGCAGGGTTTATCTGCACTCAAGATTAGCTTTCTGTTATCCTTCACCTAGAATTTCTTTCAGCCTAAACGGAAATTCCTCTCTGATTATATAATTACGTAAGGTGGACTATAACATACTCGATCCGTCATCGTTTTCCGTATTATAATGCGAATTATAGACAAGCAAAACTTGTTTGTCAATGATTCATTAAATATGTTTTGGCATGAAGTATCGTCACTTTTAGTATCGCTAAAAAAGGAACAGCAACTATTAAACCTAATACACCCGCAATCTCTCCGCCAACTAACAATGCAAACATTATAACAATAGGGTGCATATGCAGGCTTTTTCCTACAATTAGTGGTGATAATACATTACCTTCAATAAATTGTAAAACAAGCACTAAACCGGATACGAATAGAACCATTTTCATTGAGATAGTCGCCGCGATAATTACGGCTGGAATTAAACCAATAATAGGTCCAAAATAAGGAATAATATTAGTAACCCCTATGATGCTTCCTAGAAGTAAAGGGTATTTCATTTTGATTAACCAAAAACCAATTGTTGCAATAATTCCGATCGCAAAGCACACAAATAGTTGCCCTCTAATGTAATTACCAAGTGATTCATCAACCCCTTGTAAAAACTCTTTCCCAGGGGTACGAAATTTCTTTGGTGTTATGTACCATATTGCCTTATTTATATCTGGGTAGTCTTTAAGCATATAGAAAACTAAAAATGGAATGATAGCAATTAAAATAATATAGTTCAGCAATCGTTTCATACTGTTTAATAACTTTGTAACTAGTAATGCACTCTCTTTCTCAATTGATTGTAGCCCTTCCTCAATTCTATCGTGAAATCCATTTGGCCAATGGGATGTTTGATCACGAATTTCCTCAATCCAATCTCGGTACGTCTCGATAAATATTGGTACATTTTCACTTAAATCCTTTAGCTGTTCAATAATAATTGGTACTCCTTTATATAAGCCGAAGCCAACTCCTCCGAAGAACAAAGTATATATAAGTAAAATAGCAATAGACCTAGGAACTCCATGATGATGGATTTTTTCAATAATGGGATGAAGTAAGTAAGTAATAAATGCGGCAATAACAAAAGGGGTAATTACAATTGCAATCATCTTTAGCATTGGTTTCCAAATCGGCGCAAGCTTCATCAAAACGTATAACAATACAAACATTAATAAAAAGAGAAGTAAGCGATAAATCCATACTAATCGAATGTCCTTCATCTATAACCCACCTCTAATTAAATTCTGATCGTTACGAATTATCAACTTTAAAAAAGGGCAGAACCCGTAATTGGATCAGCCCCTTTAAGTCAGTAAAGCATCTTAGCAACTTTCTTCCTCATTTTCTTTATATTTTTTGGAGACATTATGTCACTTCTTTGGTTCACTTGGTATGCAGCTATCCCCATACCTAATGCAACCAATGAAGCAGTAATTGTTCTGTTCATTTTGTCCTCCTTAATGAAAGAGTCAATTACAAATTTATCGTACGATCTTCTTCTCCAAAGAGGTCATCCAATGAACTAAGCGTTCCATCTTCTTCAACTTGATGGGTATTAATGATACCTTGGTTTACTGACATCTCTATAAAACAGTTCCAACAATAATATTGGTTCACACCAATTTTACCAAGATCTTTATTTTTACAATTTGGACACATTAACATCAAACGACACCTCTTTATTTCCGCTTAGCTTTTAAAATGATGGTATCTTTGTTAACGGTAAAGTCATTGCTTTTAATTACTTTTTTTCCATCACTTATATCAGAAAAGAAACCATCTGTTATTTTATACCCTTCTATTGTGCCCAATTCTTCTTGGAAAAATACGTCTTCTAATATTCCAAGAACTTCCCCATTTTCAGATTTCACGAATTTTTTTGCTAAGCTATGGTGTGTGTTTAAGTAGTGCGTATTTTTCTCTTGGCGTGTCGCATGTTTTGTTGTAGAACTGCTAATTGTAATCCCATCTTTTTCAAAAGATAAAACTGATTCTATTGGAATAAAAGTATCTCTCTGAAAAAGCCTTTTACCTTCAACAACGATTGATGCGACCTTTCCATCTTCTTGAACTAATAGATCAACAACGTTACCAAGCTGTTTGCCATCATGTGAATAAACTGGCAACCCTTTTAATAAGGAAAATGTCCGCAAAGATATCCCACCTTCCCGAACATTAATAGGTTACTCAATCATCCATGAAATCATAAGGTGTAACGTTTTCCATTAATTTTTCTTCTTGTATAATAAAAGGAATGTCATCTTCGTTGTCAATTTCATCTTCATGAGCCATTTTTATTTTTTCACATAATGTTGTTTGTCTTATACCATCATCATTACGACTAACTCCATGTCGAAAAGCTTGTTCTTCACCACATAATATTAGAAATTTTTTACTTCTTGTAATACCTGTATATAGTAAATTTCTCCTTAGCATGCGGTAATAGCTTTTTACAACTGGCATAATAACGATTGGAAATTCACTACCCTGAGACTTATGTATGGAACAACAATACGCATGTGTGATTTGGCTCAAATCTTGTTTTGTATACGTAACTTCATTTCCTTCAAAAGATACAATAACCATATCTTGTTTTTCAGTATTTTCCTTAGAGTAAAATATTGAGACAACTTCACCCATATCTCCATTAAAAACATTACTTTCTGGTTGATTGACGAGTTGCAACACCTTGTCGCCAATTCTATATACTACATCGCCAAATGACATTTCACGTTTTTGATCTGACGGAGGGTTAAACATACTTTGTAGCATTTTATTTAATTGATCAATACCTGCAGGCCCACGATACATGGGTGCTAGAACTTGGATATCCCTTGCACTATATCCTTTTTCTTTTGCACTTTGTGCAACCTTTGATACAACATCAAGCACTTGATTAGGTCTACATGGTAAAAAAGATCGATCGGGTTTTTGTGAAACAATATCTCGTGGCAATTGACCTTTTTTAATGTCGTGAGCAAGTGCTATAATTGAGGATCCTTCTGACTGTCGATAAATTTCAGTTAGACGAACGGTTGGAATAATATTAGCATCTAGTAAGTCCTTCAATACTTGCCCTGGTCCAACAGATGGCAATTGATCCTCATCTCCAACAATTATCATTTGGATAGATTCAGGTAATGACTTAAATAGTTGATTTGCTAACCAAATATCAACCATTGACATTTCATCTACAATTAGCAATTTTCCTTCAATTGGGTTATCTTCATCATGTTCAAATCCATCGACTCCATTCCACCCTAATAAGCGATGTATCGTCACAGCTTTTAAACCTGTAGCTTCACTCATGCGCTTTGCAGCTCTACCTGTAGGGGCAACGAGTAGAATTGGAAATGGGTTTTCTTTATTATAATCACTAGGGTTTAACGAACAGCCATGTAAATCTGCATATACATTTACAATTCCATTAATAACTGTCGTCTTTCCAGTCCCAGGTCCTCCGGTTAGTAAAAGCATTGGTGATAATAAGGCTTTTTGAATTGCCTCTTTTTGAGATGGTGCATAATGAACATTGAGATATTCTTCTGCATTACCTAACGACAATAAGAATTCCGAATCTGGAAATTGATCCTCATATTCAGTTTGACTCAATATTCGACCAATATTTGTTACGAGTCCTTTTTCTGAAAAGAATAATGAAGGACTGTAAACTTTATCCTCTTCAACAATAATTTTATCTTCTTCAGACAGTTGAGTAATAATCCGAGTGATATCTTCTTCATCCATCGAATCACGCTTATTTTCTTCTAGTAACTCTTTTACATCCTTATTTAATTGGTGTAAGTATTGATATGTATGCCCTTCTTGAATTGATTGCTGATCAAGCATATAAAGACAACCTGCCTTAATACGGTGTGGATTATTGCCCGAGATGCCTAACATATACCCAAGCTCATCCGCTCTACTAAAGCCAACTCCTTCAACATCTTCCACTAGCTTGTAAGGGTTGTTTTGGATAATTTGTAATGTTTCATCTTTGTACACTTGATAAATCTTCATTGATAATTGCGGACCGAATCCATATTGAGATAACGCAATCATTATTTGTTCAAGACCTTGATGTTCTTTTAACGTGTCAACTATTTGTTGAGCTTTATCTTTTGAAAGTTTAGGTACCTTTTCAAGAGCTGAAGGATTTTGTAATATTGTTGAGATTGCAGCTTCACCTAATGCATCGACAATTTTGCTTGCTGTTTTTTTACCCACTCCTTGAAATAAATCACTTGATAAATACTGTATAATCCCTTGCTTCGTTTGAGGAAGATCTTTCCTGAAACTATCGACGTGAAATTGCACGCCAAACTTAGGATGCTCCTTCAGTTTACCAAAAAAGATATATGTTTCATCTTCATGGATACGAGGGAAATAACCTGTGACAACTGCTTCTTTTTCTTTATATTGTTCGTTCGTTTCCTGTAATCGTATGCGAACGACAGAATATAGATTGGCTTCATTGTGAAAGATCGTGACTAAATGTGTACCCTTCATATACTTTTGCTCTTCATTATACAAATCCAGCACTCCCTGTTGCTCCATCAGCATCATTTCCCTCCTTTCATTACGAATCGTATATATGTATGTTATGAGTAGCCGTTTGATCTAAAAACACTATATAAATGCACGTCTAAATAAACTGTAACAGCTAACAATCATGGCGTTGTACAGTACTGCAGCTAATTGAAAGATACCACTTATAGAGTTGGACTTAAACATAAAATATTATTAAGTTATCTACGTTTGAATTGTTACTTTTCATATTCATTTCGTGGCATCTTTCCTTTATATATTAATGCTAAAAGCACAAAAATACTTCTCGTTTAATTGCTTTAGAAACATTCCTAGCAATGAATAAAATTTATTATGAAAACATTAAGTTTGCTCTATTATTTTTTTTCCATGAGCAGCCAATACATGATCAGGTTGAATCTCACATGCCTTATTAAACATCGCTAAAGCTTCCTCACCATTTTCTTTAAATGCATACGCAACACCTAAATTATAATATGCATCCGCATGTTTAGGGTCTAAATGAATAACCTGTTGAAACTGTTCCATGGCTTGATCAATAAGATTTTCATTCGCAAGACATAAGCCGTATTGAAACCTTGCTTCGGCATCATCGACATTTAGTTCAACTGCTCTTTGAAAATAAGGTAAAGCAAGTTTGGGTTGATCTAATTGTAACAACGACATCCCTAGCATAAAATAAGTATCAGAGTTTGTTAAACCTTTTTTCATGGCTATTTCGAACATATTCTTTGCATCTACATATTTTTCATTATTGTAGTGTAAGTTACCAGTGCTGTAATAAGCAGCACCATTATTTTCATCAAGCTCAATTGCTTTATTAAAAAAAGCTATCGCCTTTTCATTTTCACCTAAGGCAGAAAGCAAGTTCCCAAAATTGATATATGCTATCGGATCCTTTGGTGAATCTTCAATAGCTTTATTAAATACCTTTGCAGCTTCTTCATATTTTCCTTCTTGCATATATTGAATTCCTAGCTTATTATTATCAACCATTTTTAAAACCTCCAATTAGCTATTAGTATAGCATAGGAATGATACTAGTGCCTTAGTACACTTTGATGGCACTGTTACGTTCATCAAAGTTGTAAATCCATCAATCATAACAGAATTTTATTGTTACTAAAACGTATAAGGTTGTATTGCACCTAAACCTAAAAAGCTTCACCTCTGCATAAGCGGAGGTGAAGCTTTTTCGATAATATATTACTACACATAATCTAGTTCTTCGCCATTTTTGTATACAATATCAATGGTTCCGCCACCTAGGCACTCGTCTCCATCATAAAAAACAACTGCCTGTCCTGGAGTTATTGCTCTAATAGGTTCATCAAAAATAATTTTGACATTATTATCATCTATTCTATGGACTGTAATAGCATTGTCTTGTTGACGATAACGAAATTTCGCAGTACATTTTAGTGTATCTGTTATTTCATGATCGGATACCCAACTAACATTCGTAGCTAAAATTGCGTCCGAATACAACAAATCATTATGAAAACCTTGGTCAACGAATAAAATATTTTTTTCTAGATCCTTTCCTACTACAAACCAAGGTTCACCACTTCCTCCAATACCTAAACCATGACGTTGGCCAATCGTATAATACATTAAACCGTCATGCTTTCCTTTTATTTCACCTGATAATGTTTGCATTTCCCCAGGCTGAGCAGGTAAATAATTACTTAAAAATTCTTTAAAGTTGCGTTCACCGATAAAGCAAATTCCCGTACTATCTTTTTTCGTTGCTGTTGCTAATCCAGCTTGTTGGGCTATTTCACGAACCTTGCTTTTATTAATTTCACCAAGAGGAAAGAGTACTTTAGAAAGTTGCTCTTGGCCTAGTTGATTTAAAAAATAAGTTTGGTCTTTGTTTTCATCTACCCCACGGAGCATTTTATATTCTCCGTTACGATTTGCAACTCTAGCATAATGACCCGTCGCCACATAATCGGCTCCTAAAGCTAGTGCATGATCTAAAAAGGCTTTAAATTTAATTTCTTTATTACACATTACATCTGGGTTAGGTGTTCTACCTGCTTTGTATTCATCTAAAAAGTAAGTAAATACTTTATCCCAATATTGTTTTTCGAAATTAACTGCATAGTAGGGAATACCAATTTGATTACATACTTGAATGACATCGTTATAATCTTCAGTTGCTGTACAAACACCATTTTCATCAGTATCATCCCAATTTTTCATAAAAATACCAATTACATCATAACCTTGTTCTTTTAACAGCAATGCAGCAACCGAAGAATCGACCCCACCCGACATACCAACAACTACACGTGTATCGTTAGGAGCTTTGCTCATTACTTTCACCTCATTTATATAATAATGTTTAATATTTTGTTATTCGTTTCACAACTTTTGTTATTTCATATGCTGCTTTTCTAATTTCTTCCTCATTATTTCCATAACCAAAACTAAACCTGATCGAAGATTGTACCCTCTCCGAATCTTTCCCAAACATCGCTACTAGAACATGCGATGGATCAACAGAACCGGCAGTACAAGCCGAGCCACTGGAAGCAGCAATACCAATAAGATCTAAGTTAACGAGTAAAGCCTCGACACTTACTCCTGCAAAACTAACATTTAATATGTTTGGTACAGTCAATTCAATATCTCCATTGATGCTAAAATCAATTTCTTCTCGTTTGAATATATCTATCATTTGTTTTTTATAGCTGCTATATGACTTAAAGCGTTCATTCCTGCCTATGTCGCTTAATTGAACAGCATGCTTAAGACCAACAATGCTCGCCACGTTTTCAGTGCCTGCCCGTCTCTTTCTCTCTTGTTCACCACCATGTACGCTCGGAGTAATCTTCACTCCAGAACGAACGTATAAATACCCAACACCTTTTGGGCCGTTAATTTTATGCCCTGAAACTGATAATAAATCAATACCAAGATCATCGACATTAATAGGGTACAAATTATACCCCTGTACTATATCTGAATGAACATACGCACCATTTGCTCTTACAATTTCACTTAACTCTTTAATTGGTTGTATTGTACCAACTTCGTTATTAGCTAACATCATTGACACAAGAATTGTTTGATCTGTCAATGATGCCTTTACATCTTCAATAGAAACAATGCCGTTTTCCTGCACTGGTAAATACGTAACCTTAAAGCCTTGGGTTTCTAAATATTCACAAGTATGCAAAATAGCGTGATGCTCAACCTTAGTTGTAATTATATGGTTACCTCGATGTTTATTTGCTAATGCAACTCCAATTAGAGCTAAATTATCTGCTTCCGTACCACCACTCGTAAAAATAATTTCTGTTGACTTCGCACCAATACTAGCAGAGATTGTTTGTCTAGCATCATCTATGGCTTGTCGACTTTCTCTGCCAAAGGAGTGAATACTAGAAGGGTTGCCGAAAATTTCACTCATATATGGGCTCATCTCTTTAACAACGTCTGGATGAGTTGGAGAAGTTGCCGCATGATCAAGATATATTCTTTCCATTGTATTCCTCCTTAAATGAAATGCGCAAGCGACATGCTCAACCTAGAACCTCAAGGGGATAGGTGCTGTAGCTAGACTACCATGAAATGCGTAAGCGTCTTGCTCATCCCCGACCCTCGAAGGGATAGTCACTGAAGCTAGACTACCATGAAATGCGTAAGCGGCTTGCTCATCCCCGACAAGCACTGGAGTCATTTCACATGAAGACGCTTTTTGCTTCAGGTGAAATGGCGAAGTGACCTCGAGGAGATAGTCGCTGAAGCTAGACTACCATGAAATGCACAAGCAACTTATATATAAAACATGTAAGACTCTTGATCTCCACCACTGTAACTTGCTAAATCCTCTAGTGTAGTATTATCTAAGACGTCTTTTACAGCATCACGAATTCGTATCCATAACTGCCTTTTGGCAGGCTCTTCATCATCTAAAACCTCAACTGGACTAATAGGTCCCTCTAAAACTCTAATAATATCACCAGCAGTTATCTTTGCTGGATCATCTGCTAACACATATCCACCGTACGCTCCTCGAATACTTTTTACTAGCCTGGCATTGCGTAAAGGAGCAACCAATTGCTCTAAATAATGTTCGGATAGATCATGAGTTTTAGCGATAGATTTTAATGAAATAGGACCATCACCATATTTCTTGGCCAATTCAATCATTATTGTAAGTCCATACCTACCTTTTGTCGAAATCTTCATCCTTTATATCCCTCCACAAATAAGAAATGCTTAGACACTAGATTTCCCCACGCCTGTGGGCAACGGTGAAATTGTCATCTTGATCCTGGTGATAAGCATAGGACGAACCTACGAGAATGCATTTAAGATCGCCTTCTTGTCGTATTAGCTTATAACCGCTAGCCGATGGTGTATGGACTAGACATTATCGAAGTCATTAAGTCCCGTTCACAATCAAAATTTATATCATAAAATGGTTGACAGCTAACCATTGTAAAGTTACAGACGGCTTTTCTCGGATGCATTGTTGTTGTACGTACAATTCGTTAATCACTATTCGTGGCACCTTTTCTTCATTAAAATATGCCAATAGAATAAAATCACTTCATACTTAAAACATCAATGCTTACGAAAAGAGTCTACATATTTAATATTAAGCATTTGCCATTATACCATAATAGTGTATTGTAATACATATTAACATCCTAGTACAAGAACAAAGATTCCAAAAAGTAGGAGAGATGATTACTTTGTTATTCGAATCATTGGTTGAATCCCCGTTATCATTTCGAATGAGACCTAGGAATTTAGACGAAATTGTTGGCCAGCAACATATAATTGGACCAAAAACGGCGTTATATAAAATGATAGTTAATGGACATGTGCCCTCAATATTGTTATATGGAGAACCTGGTATTGGGAAAACGTCGATTGCCAAAGCAATTGCCGGAACGGTAAGTATGCCCTTCCTTGCTATTAATGCAACTACAGCAGGCAAAAAAGATATAGAAAATGCTGTTAGACAAGCCGAAGTTGAAGGAAGTTTAATCTTATTTATCGATGAAGTCCACCGGTTTAATAAAGCACAGCAAGACTATCTTTTACCTCATGTTGAAAAAGGTTTAATCACTTTAATAGGCGCAACTACGGAGAACCCCTTTCATGATGTAAATCCAGCGATTAGAAGCAGGTGTGGTCAAATAAAAGAATTACAACGTATTTCTAGAGAAGATATGATGACATTACTATTAAGAGCATTGGCTGATTCAACAAGAGGCTTAGGTAGCTTAGACATTGAAATTACTGATGAAGCTCTTGAAATAATTACTCAGTCAACTAACGGTGATGCACGCTCAGCATTAAATATTCTAGAGGATGTAGTAATTGCATCAAAAAAGGTAGACGTGGAAAAAATCATCGTACCTATTAAAACAATAGAGGAATGTGTTGAAAATAAAGGTTTTTCTCACGACAAGAAAGGTGATTTATACTATTCTCTATTATCTTGCTTGCAAAAGAGTATTAGGGGTAGCGATGTAAATGCAGCACTTCATTATTTAGCTCGGTTAATAGAGGGTGGAGATTTAACTTCAATTTGTAGAAGACTAATTGTCATTGCCTATGAAGACATATCTCTCGCTGCTCCAGAAGTAGCAGTAAGAACGGTTACTGCATGCGAAGCAGTTGAAAGACTCGGCTTACCAGAAGCAAGAATTCCATTAGCTAACGTCGTTGTTGATCAATGTTTGTCTCCGAAAACAAACAGTGCATATAAAGCTCTTGATATGGCACTAGAAGATGTTAGAAAAGGTTATACAGGTGAAATCCCCTTACATTTACGAGATGCGCATTATAAAGGAGCTAAATCGATGGGGCATGGAATTGGTTATAAGTATCCCCACGATTATCCTAACGGGTGGGTACAGCAGCAATATCTTCCTGATGAGCTAAAGGGTAAGGAGTACTTTCAGCCTAAACAAAGTGGACAAGAAAAACAATACGCTAAAGTATATGAACGGCTTAAAGATCTATTTGATGGAAAGTAAACTTTAATACCTGAATGATTACATGCAAAATGCCATCTATACTACCTAAAACAAAAAAATAAATATGTAAAGGGAGAATTAAATAATGCGCAATTTTAATTCTCCCTTTTTTCACTTACATACTTTCATGGAATGTTCTATTTATAACCTCAATTTGTTGTTCACGTGTCAATTTAATAAAATTCACAGCATAACCTGAAACACGTATTGTTAATTGTGGGTATTTTTCCGGATGTTCCATTGCATCAAGTAACTGTTCACGTTCAAACACGTTAACATTTATATGGTGACCATGTTGTGCCATATATCCATCTAAGATAGAAACAAGATTATTGATTCTCGTTTGCTCTTCTTTGCCTAGAGAATTTGGAACCATTGAAAAAGTACAAGAGATTCCATCTAGACAATCTTCATAAGGAAGCTTTGCAACGGAGTTTAATGATGCTAACGCTCCATTTTTATCACGTCCATGTAACGGGTTGGCGCCCGGTGCAAACGCCTCGCCGGCTTTCCTTCCATCAGGTGTTGTACCTGTTTTTTTCCCGTACACAACGTTTGAAGTTATAGTTAATATAGATTGTGTCGGCACAGAAGAACGATACGTCGGATACAGACGAAGTTTATTCATAAATGTCTCAACTAACTCTGTTGCAATCGTGTCAACACGATCGTCATCGTTACCGAACTGTGGATAATCTCCGTCAATTTCAAAATCAACCGCGATTCCATATTCATTTCGAATAGGTCTTACTTTTGCGTATTTTATTGCGCTTAAAGAATCTGCTACAACCGATAAGCCAGCGATGCCACAAGCCATAGTACGTAATATTTCCTCATCATGTAGTGCCATTTCAATGCGCTCATAAGAATACTTATCATGCATGTAATGTATAATATTTAAGGTATTCATATAAAGCTTCGCTAGCCAATTTAACATTTCATCATAGTTTTTCAATACTTCTTCATAATCTAAGATATTTGAAGTAATTGGATCAAGGCTTGGTCCAACTTGTACACCTGATTTTTCATCTATCCCACCGTTAATTGCATATAGTAATGCCTTCGCCAAGTTAGCACGTGCTCCAAAAAACTGCATTTGTTTACCTATTTTCATGGCAGAAACACAACATGCAATACCGTAATCATCACCGTATTCTTTACGCATTAAATCATCATTTTCATATTGAATGGAACTTGTTTTTATTGACATTTTTGAACAATATCTTGTGAAATGATCTGGAAGCTCAGTCGACCAAAGTACTGTTAAGTTAGGTTCAGGAGCTGGTCCAAGATTGTCAAGCGTGTGTAGGAAGCGGAATGATGTTTTGGAAACGAGTGGACGTCCGTCAAGACTCATACCACCAATCGATTCTGTTACCCACGTCGGGTCACCACTAAACAATTCGTTATAATCAGGAGTACGCAAAAATTTCACAAGACGTAGCTTCATTACAAAATGATCAACTAATTCTTGGACTTCTGATTCAGTTAGTACCCCATTGTGTAAGTCTCTTTCAAAATATATATCTAAAAATGTAGATACACGACCGAGACTCATCGCAGCGCCATTTTGTTCTTTTATCGCTGCAAGGTATGCAAAATATAGCCATTGAATTGCTTCCCTAGCGTTTACTGCAGGTTTTGATATATCATACCCGTATGATGCAGCCATATCTTTCAACTCTTGTAATGCTCTAAATTGTTCAGAAATCTCTTCACGATCACGGATAACTGTGTCACTCATTAAATCATTCTCTAATCGAGCATGAGCCTTTCTTTTTTCATCCATCAAACGGTCGACACCATATAATGCTACTCTGCGATAATCACCGATAATTCTTCCTCGTCCGTATGCATCTGGTAACCCAGTAATGATACCAGCTTTACGTGCCTTCCTCATTTCTGGAGTATAAGCATCGAAGACCCCTTGATTATGTGTTTTTCGATACTCAGTAAACGTTTTCTCTACTTCTGTATCGAGATCATACCCATAAGCCTCGCAAGCATCTTTTACCATACGGATACCACCAAAAGGTTGGATGGAACGTTTTAAAGGCTCATCCGTTTGGAGCCCTACAACGCTTTCTAGATTTTTATCAATATACCCTGGCTCATGTGAAGTAATGGTTGATACTGTCCGTGTATCAATATCAAGTACATCACCATTGTCCCGTTCCTTTTTCATCAACTCTAATACTCTATCCCAAAGTTGAGTGGTTTTTAGAGTTGGGGGGGCAAGGAAATCTTCCTTGCCCGTATAGGGTGTAACATTTGTTTGAATAAAATCTCGTACATCTATGGAATCCAGCCATTTTCCTTCTTTGAAGTTCTTCCAAGCAACTTCCGTTGGAATCGTACTCAACCTGTTCATCCTAATCCCCCCAAATTATACTCCTTTGAATGTTTGACGATAAATTTCTTCTAATTCAGTAACTAATGGTAACTTTGGATTTGCTGGTGTACATTGATCTTCAAATGCTCTGTCTGCCAAAATTGCCACTTTTTCCTCAAATTCTTTTTTATCTACACCATTTTCAGGTAAACTCATAGGAATATTTAGTTCTTTCGCTAATTTAATTACCGCTTGGATTAAGCTCTCTACACCTTCTTCAGTTGTACGTGCTGGTAAACCTAATGCTTTAGCAATTTCAGCATAACGTTGATCAGCAATGAAATGTTTATATTTAGGGAATGCTGTAAACTTTTTCGGTTTTGTTGCATTGAAACGAATAACATGTGGCATTAATAATGTATTTGCTCTACCGTGTGCAATATGGAACTCTGCACCCATTTTATGTGCCAAGCTATGATTAATACCTAAGAATGCATTTGCAAATGCCATACCTGCAATTGTAGATGCATTGTGCATTTTCTCCCTTGCAAGTTCATCTGCACCATTATGATAAGCTTTTGGTAAATATTCAAATACTAGTTGAATAGCTTTAATCGCTAAACCATCCGTATAATCATTTGCCATATTAGAAACGTATGCTTCAATTGCATGTGTTAAAACATCCATACCAGTATCTGCAGTTACGTGCTTCGGAACTGTCATAACAAACTGTGGATCTACGATTGCAACATCTGGTGTTAATTCATAATCTGCTAACGGATACTTGACATTGTTTTTCTTGTCTGTAATAACAGAGAATGGTGTTACCTCAGATCCAGTTCCTGAAGTTGTTGGTATTGCAACAAATTTAGCTTTGTTTCCTAGTTTAGGATATTTGAACGTACGTTTACGGATGTCTAAAAATTTCTGTTTTAAGCCATGGAACGTTGTTTCTGGGTGTTCGTAAAATAACCACATTCCTTTTGCAGCATCCATCGCTGATCCACCGCCAAGTGCAATGATGACATCAGGTTGGAATTCCTTCATCATTTCTGCACCCTTCATCACTGTTTCAATAGATGGATCTGGCTCAACATTTGAGAAAATTTCACAATGGACGTAATCTTGACGTTTACGTAAATAATAAAGAACTTTATCAACATAGCCAAGCTTCACCATACCTGGGTCCGTTACAATCAAAGCTTTTGAGATTTCAGGCATTTTTGCTAAATATTGAGTAGAATGCTTTTCAAAGTAAACTTTTGGTGGAAGCTTAAACCATTGCATATTGACATTCCTTTTCGCAATTTTTTTGACATTTAATAAGTTCGCTGTTCCAACATTTGAAGATACAGAGTTCTTACCGTAAGATCCACATCCTAATGTTAATGAAGGAATATATGCATTATAAATATCTCCGATTGCCCCTTGTGAAGATGGAGCATTCACAATGACACGACATGCTTTCATACGTTTTCCATAAGCTTCAATGGTTTCTTGGTCTTCAGAATGGATTACAGCAGAGTGACCTAGACCTCCAAACTCTAGCATTTCTTCTGCACGAGTAATCCCTTCTTCTGTATTATTAACTTTATAACATGCTAGAACTGGACTAAGCTTTTCTCTTGAAAGTGGGTGAGCTTCACCTACACCTTTTAATTCAGCCATTAGAATTTTAGTATCTTTTGGTACTTCTACACCAGCCATTTTGGCAATTTCATAAGCTGGTTTACCTACGATGTTTGGATTAACAGCACATTTGTTTTCATCAATAACAAGTTTTTCTACTTTTTTCTTCTCGTTTTCTGATAAGAAATAACAAGAATGATATATCATTTCTTTTTTCACTTCATCATAAATTTCTTTATCGATAATAACAGCTTGTTCAGAAGCACAAATCATACCATTATCAAATGTTTTTGATAAGATTAAATCATTTACAGAACGTTTCACCTCAGCAGATTTTTCAATATAACAAGGTACGTTACCAGCACCTACACCTAACGCAGGTTTACCAGTACTATAAGCTGATTTAACCATTCCTGGACCACCTGTTGCTAAGACGATCGCAACCCCATCATGATTCATTAATTGTTTTGTTGCTTCGATAGATGGCGTTTCTATCCATTGAATACAACCTTCAGGTGCTCCTGCTTTTACTGCTGCGTCACGAAGAATTCTTGCAGCTTCACTACTACATTTTTGTGCAGATGGGTGGAAAGCAAAAATAATTGGGTTTCTAGTTTTAATTGCAATAATTGCTTTAAACATCGTTGTTGATGTTGGATTTGTTACGGGTGTTACACCAGCAACAACACCAACTGGCTCTGCAACTTCGATTACCCCTTCGTGTTCATTATCATTAATAATGCCGACAGTTTTATCATATTTAACGTTATGATAAATATATTCTGTAGCAAAAATATTTTTAATAATTTTATCCTCATAAACACCACGTTTTGTTTCATCAACTGCTAGCTTAGCTAATTGCATATGTTGATCTAATCCTGCTAAAGCCATTTCTTTTACTATGTCATTGATCATTTCTTGATCATAATTGCGAAATTCCTTTAACGCTTTAGAACCACGATCAACTAAAGAATTAATCATTTTTGAAACATCTTGTTGTTGTTTTAATACTTTTTCTTCAACAGCCATTTGAAACTCCTCCTAATTTCTCGCTTAAAGTTTGTGAATGTTTTCACATGTGAGTGTTAAAAAAAAGCTACTTACTTGATACCTACGTTTTTTACTAAATTAACTAATTATCTTACACATTTATTATACTATCGATATGTTGTGAATAGTTACATTAAATTTGACGACATTGTGAATAATTTCACATACATTATTAAACTTATATTCCCCACTTTTTACACCTTTTAATGTTTAAAAAAACTAGTAAATGTATAAAAATTATAATAGCCGTCCATTCTATTAATAGAAAATCTACTATATAGTAAATTAAATTTTTCAGAAGATAGGAGTGTTTATGTGAAAGTTCGTCAAGATGCATGGTCTCATGAAGAAGACCTATTACTTGCAGAAACAGTACTTCGCTATATTCGTGAAGGTGGAACTCAGTTATCAGCCTTCGAAGAAGTAGGTGATAAGCTTAACCGAACTTCTGCTGCTTGTGGTTTTCGGTGGAACGCGGAAGTAAGAGGAAAGTATGATCAAGCTATCGCCATTGCGAAAAAGCAAAGAAAAGAAAGAAAGAGAGCGTTAGACAGATTAAAGAAGCAAGATGAGCTTCCTAGTACAATTTCACTACCACAGATTACTACAGTTGATGATAGCAATCCAGTAGAGACCTATAATCTAAATAATGAGTTCACGACAGAGTTGTTGACTACGCCAGTGACTACATCAGTGCCTCCTATAGAATCATCAGCTGGATCAAATTCAATATCTCTAGAAGATTGCATTTCTTATTTAAAAGAACTTAAAGTACAAGATCAACATTCAATGAGATTACAGCAAGAAAATGTACAATTGCAACAAGAAAACCAAACTCTTTCAAAGCAAAATAAAGAACTAGTTATAAAGCTTGAAAAAATGTCCGAAAAGCAATCTATGATACAAGAAGACTATCAAGCATTAGTACAAATTATGGATCGAGCACGGAAAATGGTTTTATTTGATGATAATGAAGAAAGACCGTCTCCGGCTTTCAGAATGGATAAAAACGGAAACTTGGAACAATTAGCTAAATAAAAAACGTGGTCTATCTTTAGACCACGCTTTTGTCATTGTCGAAACGAGAAGGTCCAAGCCGAGCTCCGTTAAATGTAGAGTATGTTTAACCCTGATTTACTCGTTTAATTGGTATATCTGTTAACAGTTCAGTAACCACATGACTTGCCATTATTAGCCCTGCTACTGATGGAACAAATGCATTGGATGATGGTGGCATTTTAGCTTTTCTAATAGGCGTATTTTCATCAGGAACAATTTTCTTGCGAATATCCTCCCGAATCACAATAGGACTCTCATCAGAAAACACTACTCTAATCCCCTTACGGATACCCTCTTTACGTAATTTCGTTCGAATAACTTTTGCAATAGGATCAGTGTGCGTTTTAGAAATATCAGCTATTTTAAAACGTGTAGGATCCATTTTATTTGCTGCACCCATACTTGAAATAATTGGAATCTCCCTCTGCAAGCATTCCTTCATTAAATGGATTTTGTAACAAATCGTATCAGACGCATCTATAACAAAATCTATTCCATAACTAAAAAACTCCTCATACGTCTCCTCTGTATAAAACATTTTCAACGCAATCACTTGACACTCTGGATTAATATCTTTTATACGGTCCTTCATAAGGTCAGCTTTCGGCTTACCAACTGTTGAGAGTAACGCGTGAATTTGTCGATTTACATTTGTAATATCAACATCATCCTTATCAACTAATACAAGCCTTCCTACACCAGATCGAGCTAGTGCTTCAGCTGCAAATGACCCTACACCACCAATTCCAAGTACTGCCACTGTGCTATTTTTTAAAATGTTTAATCCTTCTATCCCAATCGCTAATTCATTTCTAGAAAATTGATGTAGCATATTCTCAACTCCGTTTGTCACAAACTTATTCAAGGTTTTCCGATAAAAATAATATCATAAATTATAATAAATACAAGATTTGAACATCATTTTTTCGTCAAGATACAAAATGTAACAGTATTGGCAAAAAGTCGTTTTGGACCGTTGCCATCGTAATCTAGAACAAAAGTTGCAACAAACTGTAGCTGTAAACATTTTTATTTATTAGGAAAACAGCCCATTGTATGATTTTCAAGCTATGTCTGTTACAAATGTATAGTATTTATGTACTTTTAATAGATACAAAAACCCTACACATCATGTATAGGGTTTACCTTTTTTATTTTATTATAACGGAAGTCCCAATTGTGCCGTCGATGCCTTCGTTTTGATCCCGCACTCCGCAGGTGGGTGCCCTGTTCCAAATGTTAGTACGTCCTTAAAATCCAGAAGGCATGTACGCTGTTTGAAAACTCAAGCTCCCGTATAACTTATTGTTCGGTCAAAACAATAGGTTATAAGACGAACACATCAGGACTTTCAAGTTCTGTTATTATAATATCACACCAATTTACAGTTATCAAGTTGAGGAAATATTGGACATATTAGCTTTTTTTCACAGTTAGCGCTAAATTAAGTTCAGCTAATTGTTCAATGCTTACTTCTCCAGGTGCATCTGTTAGTAAACAGCTAGCACTAGCAGTTTTCGGAAAAGCAATCGTATCACGTAAATTTGAACGACCTGCTAAGATCATGACAATTCGATCTAAACCTAAAGCAATACCTCCGTGAGGTGGTGTCCCATATTCAAATGCTTCCATCAAAAAGCCAAATTGTTCGTTAGCTTCTTCCTCTGTAAAGCCTAAAGCTTTAAACATTTTTTCTTGTAACTCTCTTTCATATATACGCAGTGACCCTCCACCTAATTCATAGCCGTTTAACACCAAATCATATGCTACAGCTTTTACGCGAGAAGGGTCTGTATCTAACAATTCAATATCTTCTCGAGCAGGCATTGTAAAAGGATGATGTGCTGCGTAATAACGCCCTTCTTCATCATCATGCTCTAATAAAGGCCAGTCTGTTACCCACAGGAAATTAAACTTATTTTCATCAATTAAGTTTAATTCTTTTCCTAGCTTTATGCGCAATGCACCAAGAGCATCTGCCACAACTGCTTTTTTATCAGCTACGAATAATAATAAGTCTCCTGCAACAGCTTCTAAAGAAGAAATAAAGCCACTTTGTTCTTCCTCACTGAAAAACTTTGCAATAGGTCCTTTAAGCCCTTCTTCTTCTACTTTTAACCAAGCTAACCCTTTTGCGCCATAAACACTAACAAAATCAGCAAGAGCATCTATATCTTTTCGAGAAAAAGAGTTCGCAGCACCTTTCACATTAAGTGCTTTGACTTGACCACCAGAATTAACAGCCCCTGAAAACACTTTAAATCCGCAGTCCTGAACTTGTTCCGATAAGTCTATTAGCTCCATCTCAAAGCGCGTATCAGGTTTATCAGAACCGAACCTATTCATAGCTTCGTCATAGGTCATACGTGGGAACGGAAGCGATACTTCCAGGCCCTTTACATCACTCATGACTTTTGACATCATTTGCTCTGTCATCGAAATAATATCCTCTTGATCCATAAAGGAAGTTTCAATATCAATTTGAGTAAATTCAGGTTGGCGATCTGCTCGTAAATCTTCATCTCTGAAACAACGTGCAATTTGATAATATTTTTCGATGCCACCTACCATTAACAATTGTTTAAATAATTGAGGTGATTGTGGCAGCGCATAAAACTCTCCCTCATGAACACGACTAGGTACTAAATAATCACGCGCTCCTTCTGGTGTACTCTTTGTTAGAATTGGCGTTTCAATATCTATAAACTCTTCACCATCTAAATATGATCTAATTGATTTCGTAATATTATGGCGCATTTTTAACGTATCAAATATAACCGGTCTTCGAAAATCTAGGTAGCGATACTTTAAGCGGGTATCTTCAGAAACCTCTGATTGATCAGCAATTACAAAAGGAGGTGTTTTTGCTGAATTAATAATTGTAACCTGTTCTGCGTGTACTTCAATTTTTCCAGTACTAAGGTTTTCGTTAATCGTGCCCTCTTCACGAGCTACTACATTACCATCTATATGAAGAACAAATTCATTTCTTACTTTCTCTGCTATACTTAAAGCTTCAGGAGACATTTTTGGATTAAATACTACTTGAACGATTCCCGTACGGTCACGTAAATCAATAAATATTAAGCCACCTAGGTCACGTCTTTTTTGTACCCACCCTTTTAATTTTACTTTCTCTCCAATTGCCTGCTCTGTTACTTGCCCACAAAAATATGATCTTCCAAACATAAGAATCCCCCTATTGTATGTTTTCCATTACATATGACGTAAAATCATTCAGATTTATTTCATTTTGTTCACCAGTACTCATATTTTTTACATTAATTACGTTTCTCTCTATCTCTTCGTCACCTAATACAGCAACAAATTTTGCTTGTAACCTGTCAGCCGCTTTGAATTGAGCTTTTAACTTCTTATCTTGATAATCTTTCTCCGCAATTAATCCAGCATTCCGTAATTGATGTACTAGGGATACTGACATATCCTTCGCTTTGTCTCCTAGCGTAACAACGTAACAATCGATGTGACTCGTTATAGGAAGCTGTATTTTCTCGGCATCAATTGCTGCTAACAGCCGTTCTATACTTAGCGCAAACCCAACACCAGGTGTTTCTGGCCCACCAATACTCTGTACTAAACCGTTATATCTACCACCACCACATAAAGTTGTAATAGAGCCAAAGCCTTCTGCATTACTCATTATTTCAAATGCGGTATGATTATAATAATCCAATCCTCGAACTAGGCGAGCATCTACTTCAAAGGGAATGTGTAAGCTTGTTAAATACGTTTGAACTTTATCAAAATATATTTTTGATTCTTCATTTAAATATTCCAATATGGAAGGTGCTGAATTCATCAATTCATGACCTTGATCCTTTTTACAATCTAAAATTCTTAATGGATTTTTCTCTAATCTAGTTTGACAATCGGTGCAAAACTCTTCAATTTTAGGTTCAAAGTGCTTAATAAGGGCATCACGATGAGCCACTCTACTTTCTTGATCACCTAAGCTGTTGATAACAAGCTTTAAATTAGTAAGCCCTAAGCTTTTGTATAAGTCCATTGCTATCCCAATTACTTCAGCATCAATTGCAGGGTCATTACTACCGAGCGCTTCTATGCCAAACTGTACAAATTGACGAAACCTTCCTGATTGCGGTCTTTCGTAACGAAACATTGGACCAATATAAAATAGTTTTGTAGGTTGATTAGGACTCCCGTACATCTTTTTTTCTACGAAAGCTCGAACAACCGATGCTGTACCCTCAGGCCTTAAAGTTAAACTTCTTTGACCTCTGTCTTCAAATGTATACATCTCTTTTTGAACGATATCTGTTGTTTCTCCTACCCCTCTAGCGAATAGCTCTGTATGTTCAAAAACTGGCGTCCGGAGTTCCTTGTAATTATATTTTCCACACAACTCTCTAGCTTTTTCTTCAACATATTGCCATCGCTCAACTTCATCTGGGAGAATATCCTGTGTTCCCCTTGGTATTTGATAAGACATACATTTTCCTCCTAAATTAACCAAAATAAAAAACTCCCATCCCTACTATTCGTAGGGACGAGAGTTATCATTTACCCGTGGTGCCACCCTAGTTGAAGCAAATTACATCTGCTCCCACTTAGTCAGTTAACGCCTGATTACGTCCTTCTCCTAGTCAAAACTTGTTAATTGTAAATGCTCAAAAACAGTTGACCACTTTCAAATAACAATTAATAATTTTTCAGAGAGAAACCTCCAGAGTGTTCATTCGTTAAGTCAGCATGATGAAATGCTTTCAGCCTAATGGCATTTCTTCTCTTTTCATGTGAATCCTTAACTACTATTCTCTTTCACTGGTTGCTTCAATATTATTTTCAGAAAGAATTTTATATTATCATACGTATGAACAGAAAACTTGTCAAGAGAATTCGATAATTATTATGATCTGTGCAGATGTTTTTTTAGTTTTTTTATATCTTTCACTGCTAATCCATACTCCGACGCTAATTCTATTAATGTAGAATCATTCTCTCTTTGAATAAAGTCGTGGAAGTCCACACCGAATAATTGGTTGCCTTCTTTTCCACTAATCGCACTTTTCTCACTATATCTCACAATAAAACTTCCTTTCTATACCATTTTCTGCTGCATCTATATTTCTCCATGTAATAGTAGTAGTTTTCCCTTCTAGCTGAAAATATTTCATTAAAAATACAAGGAAATATAAAAAAGTTAGCGAAAGAGTAAAGGTGGCAAAAAGCTAATAGAGGAGGTACATTATTTGTTCAAGAAGATATGTTTATTTGTCCTAATTCTTGTTATTCTTATACCTAATAATAAAATTACTTATGCTGTAACAGACACAATAGCAGTGAATGTTCCAACATTAAATGTACGTACAGGACCTGGTTTATCATATGAGGTCATTACAAATATTAAACAGGATGAACACTTTACATTAATAGCAACAAAAGACGATTGGATTCAAATTCAATTACCAAATCAACAAACTGGTTGGGTTGCCTCATGGTTGGTCAGCCAAAATCTCATTACAGAAGAATATAGCTCGCCATCAAAAGTTACAGCAAATGTAGATGAGCTACGTATACGACAAGGTCCAGGAAGTGATTTTCAAATTATTGGTTCCATGAATCAGGGTGATTATGCTAATGTAATTGAGCAACAAGGGGATTGGACAAAAATTTCATTTGCCAATCAAGTTGGATGGGTCTATTCACAATACTTGTCACCATCTGAATCTGATTTATCCACTCCTATGGAACAAGCGCAAATCATTGCTCAAATCTCTGTGGATAGCTTAAATGTTAGAAGTGAACCTTCTTTAGAGTCAGAAATTATCGGCCAGCTTCATAACGGAGAAGTGAATGCAATAATAAGCGAAAAAGAAAGTTGGCTTGAAATTTCATACATGAATACTTCTGGCTGGATTCATCGATCATTTGTCAATATTATTAATGAACAACGACAGGAATTGGACTCATTAAACCCAAACGAGGACACCGATGGCTCTCAATCGGAACAAGAGGAGCAACAACATACAAATATAAAAGGTGTAGTAACAGCAACGACACTTAACATAAGGAGCGATTATTCATTAGATGGAAACATTGTAGGTAATATACCTCAAGGGGAAGAAATACTCATATTAGAAGAAAATAACAAGTGGTACAAAATCAATTGGCTCGGAGGTGAAGGCTGGGTTGCTAGCTGGTACGTCAAGCTTTTAGAAGAACAAGATAACCCTAACCCAGTAAATGATCTTAAAGAGGAAGAAAATACTATTCGTATTTTACATAATGGTACAAATTTACGAGATAAGCCATCTACGACTGCAAATATAGTCGTACGTGCAAATGAAGGTGATACTTATCCAATCCTTGATATTGATGGAGATTGGTATAAAATTCAATTACCTAATGAAAGCACTGCATATGTTGCAGGCTGGATTGTCAAAGCATCTACAAATGTACCCATTATAGAAAAAAATGGCATTGAGCAATATTTAAAGGATAAAATTATCGTCATCGACCCTGGACATGGTGGACGTGACGGCGGAACAACTGGTTTAAAAGGTTCGCTCGAAAAGAACATTACTGTTAGGACTGCAAACATCTTAGAAGACAAGCTATCTGCTGCTGGAGCTACAGTCTTTTTAACTAGAGAAGAAGATATTTACGTATCGTTAAGAAACAGAGTAAGTATTTCACATTATTATAATGCTGATGCCTTTATTAGTTTACATTACGACAGTACAACTGATCGAGGTGTAAGTGGCATTACTTCATTTTTCTATGACGAAACAAAAGATAAACAATTAGCAGTATCTTTACATGAACAACTTATTAACTATACTAATTTAAATGATCGAAGTGCCCGATTTGGCAATTATCATGTATTAAGAGAAAACAAGCAGCCATCAGCCCTTCTCGAATTAGGGTTTTTAAGCAATAACGAAGAAGAATTAATGATCAATTCAACACACTTTCAAGAAGCGATAGGGAATGCACTCTATTATGGGCTTGCACAATATTTTAACAAAAATTAGAGGCTGTCAGAAAGTCATTCATTGACTTTCTGGACAACCTCTTCATTTACGCTCTCTCACTCTCAATGATTAATGTCACTGGCCCATCATTAACAAAATCAACATCCATCATTTGTCCGAATTGACCTGTCTCAACACTAGCACCATTATTTATTAATTGTTTATTAAATATATCATAAATGCCTTTCGCATGATCAGGTTTAGCTGCGTCCATGAAATTAGGTCTCCGTCCTTTACGGCAATCACCATATAATGTAAATTGTGATACAGAAAGTACTTGCCCTCCGACATCTAATAATGAAAGATTCATTTTTCCATTGTCATCTTCAAAAATTCGAAGATTAACAATTTTTTCAGCTAAATATTTGGCATCTTCTTCTGTATCAGCATGAGTTATACCTACTAGCAATAAAAGCCCATGAGAAACTTCGCCAACTTTTTGTTCATTTACGATGACCTTTCCGTTTTTAGCGCGTTGCACGACTACTCTCATATCGTTATACCCTCTCTAATTCATGATCCTTCTAACAGAATACACATCAGGAATCTGCTTAATTCTTTCTACTACTTTTTGTAAATGACTAATGTTTTTTATAAAAATGGCCATATTAATCATAGCCATTTTATTACGGTCTGTTTTCCCTGTGACAGATGAAATATTCGTTTTTGATTCATTAACAGCCTGCAGAACTTCATTGAGCAGACCTCTGCGATCAAACCCTGTTATCTCAATCTCCACATTGTATTCGCGACTTTCTTTAGCATGACCTTCCCACTCGACAGGAATAAGTCTTTTCTCAGCGTCTTCAGTATTTATGTTGGGACAGTCAGCACGGTGTATGGACACACCTCGCCCTTTTGTTATAAAGCCAACAATTTCATCACCTGGTACAGGATTACAACATTTTGATAATCTAATGAGCAAGTTGTCAATTCCTTGCACACGAACTCCTGCATCACGTTTTTTGGCTTGAGGAATAGGAATTTGTCTTACTTCCGATGCAGCTTCTGTAATATTCTTCTCTAGTTCTTCATCTTTCTTTTTGCGCCATTTATCAGTAAGACGAGTAACAACTTGAGCAGCTGTAATTCCATTAAATCCAACAGCTGCATACATATCTTCTTCATTATTGAAGTTGAACTTTTCAGCAACAACTTTTAAATTTTCTGGTGATAATACTTCTTTCACTTCAAACTCAAGGTTCTTAATTTCTTTCTCAATAAGTTCCTGTCCTTTTTCAATATGCTCTTCACGTCGCTGTTTCTTGAAAAATTGTCTAATCTTATTTTTCGCTTGAGAAGTTTGAGCAAGCTTTAACCAGTCTTGACTTGGACCATAAGAATGCTTCGACGTTAATATTTCAATAATGTCACCTGTTCTTAATTTATAATCAAGTGTTACCATCTTTCCATTAACTTTTGCACCAATTGTCTTATTACCAATTTCTGAATGAATACGATAAGCAAAATCAATAGGAACAGAACCTGATGGTAACTCGATTACATCACCCTTTGGTGTAAAGATATATACCATATCCGAGAACAAATCAATTTTTAATGATTCCATAAATTCTTCTGCATTAGTTGCATCATTTTGCCACTCTAAAATTTCCCGGAACCAAGTCATTTTTGTTTCAAATGAGGATTTGTCACTAACAGTTTTACCTTCTTTATACGACCAATGTGCCGCTATCCCGAATTCTGCAATTTGATGCATTTCAGTCGTTCGTATTTGTACTTCCATAGGCTCACCTTTTGGGCCTATAACAGTCGTATGAAGGGACTGATACATATTAGGCTTTGGCATTGCTATATAATCCTTAAATCTGCCTGGCATAGGCTTCCAACACGTATGAATAATACCTAAGACCGCATAACAATCCTTGATGCTATTTACAATAATTCTCAAAGCTAATAAATCATAGATTTCATTAAATTGTTTATTTTGTAGAATCATTTTTCGATAAATGCTGTAAATATGTTTAGGGCGTCCATATATTTCTGACTTAATCGATACATCATTTATCTTTGTTTTTAAGTCCTGTATCGTTTCAGCTAAGTATTGCTCTCTTTCAGCCCGTTTTTTCTTCATCAAGTTCACAATACGATAGTATTGCTGAGGGTTTAAATAACGTAACGCAGTATCTTCCAGCTCCCATTTTATTTTTGATATTCCAAGGCGATGAGCCAATGGGGCAAAAATTTCAAGAGTTTCATTTGATATACGCATTTGCTTCTCATGTGGTAAATGCTTTAATGTACGCATATTATGCAAGCGATCTGCTAGTTTTATTAAAATTACGCGTATATCCTTTGCCATAGCAACAAACATTTTTCGGTGATTCTCAGCCTGCTGTTGTTCATGAGATTTATATTTAATTTTACCGAGCTTTGTTACACCATCTACAAGCATAGCAACTTCTTTGCCAAACTCAGTTGTCATTTTTTCAATGGAAGTATCAGTATCCTCTATAACATCGTGAAGAAAACCTGCTGCAATCGTTGCAGGATCTAACTCTAAATCAACGAGTATTCCTGCTACTTGAATAGGATGAATAATATATGGCTCACCAGATTTTCGAAATTGATCATGATGAGCTTGCTCCGCAAACTGATATGCATTTGCGATAAATTCAATATCGTCTTGTGACAAGTAAGCTCTTGCCTTGTCAATTACCTGTTCAGCTGTTAACACATGTTCATTAGCCATGATATCACCTTTACAATAAGTATTGTATTTATTATCATGAAATTTCGAGTAGATGTAAAGTATTGTTTAAACGGAAAAGCGAGCCAACACATGATAATGGCAGAATGTCACCATCCATGATTCTTCCCGAAAAGCATGCTCTTCCACTTTTTAGCCGTGCCTAGGCTCAATCGCTAGACATCTGAAAAACAATTTCAAGCATCTCCATTACCCCCAAACAACAATCATTAGAATTATATCGCCATGAAGGTGTTTTACCTTTTTACGATATGATGAAGTGACGTTGGGGGGATTTATGAAAGATGTAGACATAGATTTATCTTATTTAATGGGTTCTTTCGCATTAATTGTTGCTTTTCGTACTAAGAACCAAACACATACATAACTAGATTTCGTGGTATCTTTCCTTCTATACAACAATGACTAACCATATAAAACCTCTAATTTTTGTACTAATTGGATAACAATAGCAACAAAGTTTAAAAAGAGCCTATTTAATTGATAAAGCTTTAAAAAAGAGCCCTCTTCAAAATGAGCGCTCTCTTAAATTCTATGTTTAGCGTGTGGAAGAACTTAAAATTCCATTAATGAAAGAACATCATAATTATCAATCTTTTCTCGACCATCTAAATACGAAAGTTCGATTAAAAAGGCAATTCCTGCCACTACTCCACCTAATTCTTCTACAAGTTTGATTGTTGCTTCAATTGTACCACCAGTTGCTAATAAGTCGTCAGTTATTAATACTCTTTGTCCTGGCTTTATCGCGTCTTTATGAATCGTAAGCACATCTTTTCCATACTCTAATCCATAATCGACCTGTATCACTTCACGAGGTAATTTACCTTCTTTTCTTACAGGTGCAAACCCTACTTCTAAAGCATATGCTACTGGACAACCAATAATAAATCCTCTTGCTTCTGGTCCAACTACTAAATCAATTCTTCTTTCACTTGCATATTTCACAATTTGGTCTGTTGCATATTTATAGACTTCACCTTTATCCATAATCGTGGTGATATCTTTAAATTGTATTCCTTCTTTAGGAAAATCTGGTACTACGGTAACATATTTTTTTAAATCCATTCGTTCACTGCCTCCTGCGAACCTTTATTATTATTGTTATCAAACCAATGCTTCAATTGTTGATATGATGAATACGAAAATGTACGTTCAAGTTCAAGCTGTGCTTGTTTTGAGCGATACGTTATTGACTCAGTCAAATCTCTTTTTTCTGTATGATTTGATATAGAAATGAATCCATTGTCTATTTTAACAAATTCTAATTCAAAAAACACCTTTGACATAAATTCTATCGTTTCTTTTGTCCATCCTTTATGAATAGCTAACTTTTCAGCGTAACGATTCAAATCGAAAGAGCCTTTTTGTACTAAAAAGCGATAATACCAAGAAAAATGCTTCCGAGTTGGTATTGTAGTAAAAAAATGATCTTGTTCATGGTGGAACAATGCGTATATTCGTTCAGGTAAACCAGCATGTTGGAGCAAACTTATTTGCTCAATCGATGATGGTAGGTCTACTAAAATAACGTGTTTTGAACTTATATCGATAACATCATCGTGCGCTTCAACTTTATAAATAACATTCTCGTACTTGCTAAGTTGTAATTTACCAATCGTTTGCTCGTTAAAGATGATTAGCTGTAGTTTATGTGATGGAATAAGTTCGATCAATTTTTCTACATCTTTTGTACCCCTATAATCAAAAAGTTGCCACTCATTCACACTAATATCTTGCAGCATTAATTGAGCTTTTCGATTATTGTTCCACTCATTAATAGATAAATCTCCTACGACAGATACTCGAGAAAGGGGAGATATATCATCATACAAATAACCAAATCTAAAAGCAATTGTATCTAATTGACTCCCAGCTTTTTCAAGCACTACTTTCAAGTGTGCTTGATCAGCCCCAATCTTACGCATGTCGCTAATATTGACATTATCTATTAAAAACTTTGGCTTTGGATTGTTCATTCCATATGGTGCCAACTTTCCAATTTGCTCAATTGTTGAAATCGTCACTTCGTCAATTGAACATGTTGTATCGATGTTGGTAATAGGGACATATTCGTCTTCGATTAAAACATCTTGAGCTATAGCATTTAAACGGTAGCGTAAATCTTCAATATCATCAAGCTGTAGTGTCATCCCTGCAGCCATAGGATGACCACCAAAATGAGGTAAAATATCACGACATTTTGATAAATTTGCAAATAAATCAAAACCTTCGATGCTTCTAGCAGACCCTTTTGCTAGTCCATTTTCTTCATCTACACTTAAAACAATGGTTGGACGGTAGAATTTATCTACAAGTCGAGATGCAACGATACCGATAATCCCTGAATTCCAACCTTCATCTGCAACAATAAGCACAGCATTTTCCTCTAGAGGGTATTGTTCTTCAACTTGTTTTATCGCTTCTTCTGTTGTTTTATTTACTAGCTGCTGACGTTGCTTATTTAACAGATCTATTTCATTAGCAAGGTGGGCGGCTTCCTCTACATTATCAGTCATAAGTAAGTGAACTGCTGGATCAGCTGAATCCAACCTACCAACTGCGTTAAGTCTTGGTGCTATAGCAAAGCCAATTGTATCTTCATTAATTTCATTTGCATCAACACGACAAACTTTCAATAATTCTTTTATTCCTTTTCTAGATGTCACTTGAAGCTTTTTAATTCCTTTATATGCAATTAGACGATTTTCTCCTGATAGAGGGACTAAATCTGCAATTGTTCCAATGGCGACAATATCTAAAAGTGATGTCGGTACCTCGCCAAGTAATGCGTGGGCCACTTTAAATGCAACACCAACCCCTGCCAACTCTTTGCACGGATATACGCTATTTGGCTTTTTAGGGTGGATAATTGCTAACGCATCAGGAAGCTCAGGACCTGGCTCATGATGATCAGTTATAATTAAATCTAACCCTAATTTCCTTGCAACAGCTGCTTCATTTAAAGCAGCAATTCCAGTATCAACAGTTATGATTAGCGAAAACCCTTCTTCTTTTGCCCATTTAAAAGCTTCCTCGTTCGGACCATATCCTTCTGTGAACCGATTGGGTATATAAAAGTCTACTTTAGCTCCCATATCTTTAAGAGTTGATAGTAGGACTGCTGTACTACTTACACCATCTGCGTCATAGTCACCAAAAATGAGAATCTTTTCTTCAAGTTCAACCGCTTGCTTTATTCTTTCAATAGCAACATCCATATCTTCTAATAAAAACGGGTCATGAAATTCTTGATTTTCTATATTTAGAAAGGCATGAGCATCTTCAACAGTATCTATGCCACGATTGATGAGTAATTTTGCAACAAGAGGGGTAATACTTAGTGCACCGGCAAGCTGCTGTACTTGTTCTTCATTACATTCATTTATTTTCCATCGAGTTTTAGACTGTAGCATACTATCTCCCCTTTATTAAAACAAGCCCTATTATACTAGAGAGCTAGTTGTGTTTCAAATTCAATCTATTGCCTGCTAAGACATTATTAATTTCTTGTCTTAACCTTACACCTTTTCTAATACATAAGTCTGTTTTCATATAGAATGTTGTTTTTATTACTAAAAAATAAACATGTAAAAAATAGTTTTAGTCGCATCTTTTCTTGTATTTTATGAAGAAAAAAGTTTACGAAAAGAGCCTACATAAAAAAAGCCGCAGTACATGTACCACGGCTATTACAAAGGGTTATTTCGCATTGCTTGTTGTTTCTCAGCTGTTTAATTTGGTAAAAACAGCAACAAATTATACGAAAAGAGTCTCTGCAAAAACTTTAATTTAGCTCAAATTGTTCTCTTACAGTTGTTTTGAAGGATTTCTAAGACCTAGCTTCTTGCTTTTCCAAACTAACCAAAGCTGAGATGCGATAAACATAGATGAATATGTTCCTGCAACTAAACCGATCAGTAACGCAAATGAGAAGTTTGTTATGGATTCACTTCCGAATATTAACAATGCACCTACAGCAACAACTACAGTAAGCACCGTATTAATAGACCTTGCTAACGTCTGTTGTAGACTTTTGTTTACAACAGCTGCTAGATCCTCAAATGTTTTAATTTTCTTGTTCTTCTTGTAGTTTTCACGTATGCGATCAAATGTAACAATCGTATCATTAATCGAATAACCTACGATCGTTAAGACCGCTGCGATAAATGTTAAATCGACTTCGAGTCTAGTTAAACTAAAGAATGCAATAATGAAAAATGAGTCGTGTAACAATGCTACAATGGCCGCTAACGCCATCGTCATTTCAAATCGAATGGTAACATAAATGATGATACCTATAGATGCAATCAATACAGATATGAATGCATTACGAGCTAGTTCCTTACCGATAGTTGGAGAAACCGTACTTACATTAGGCTCTTGACCGTATTTGTCAATAAAATGAGACTTAAGTTCATTAATTTTAGCTTGCTCAAGTACTCCTAAAAAGCGTGCAACTGCAATTTCATTATTTGTTCCTGAAAGTACGATCTCATCATCTGGTACTAAACCTATCTGACCAAGCTCTTCAGTTACTTCTTTCGCTGTGAGCGATTGACTAGCACCGATTTCTACCCTCGTTCCACTTTCAAAGTCTATGCCGAGATTAAGTTTCATTGTTAATAGGAGAATCCCTCCAACTACGACCATAGCCCCTGAGAATAGGAAAAATTTCTTCCGATGCTTTACAAAATCAACCTTATCAAATTTTGTCGACAATTCTGTATCATCTGTTACTTCTGCAATATCTAATATATCAGCTTGCTTAACACCAAAATAGCCAGGCTTTTTATTTAAGAAACGGCTATTCACCCATAAGCCAAGCAAAATTCTTGAGCCATATACAGCCGTAATAAAGCTGACGATAATACTTACGATTAACATCGTTGCAAACCCTTTAACTGAGCTTGTCCCATAAACAAACAATACTGTTGCTGCCAACAATGTAGTTATGTTAGCGTCTAGAATTGTTGATAACGACCTGCGGTTTCCAGCCCGGAAAGCAGACATCGTCGATTTACCTAGCTTAATTTCTTCCTTAATTCGCTCATATGTAATGATATTTGCATCAACAGCCATACCTACACCTAGGATTAACGCAGCGATACCTGGTAAAGTTAAAACACCATTCATTAAATCAAAAACGAGCAGAATAAGGAAAATATAGATGCTTAAAGTAATGGTCGCGATTAATCCAGGAAAACGATAATAACTGATCATAAATATAAAGATGATTGCAATTCCGACAATCCCTGCAAATATCGTTTTTTCCATTGCTTGTTCACCGAATTTTGCACCAACCGATGTAGAATAAATCTCTTTTAGGTCAACTGGTAGCGCTCCGGCATTCAACAAATCAGAAAGCTCTTTCGTCTGAGTTACCGTAAAGTTTCCTGTTATCATTGGATTTTTAATATTCAATACTTCATTTACATTTGCAACTGATAAAATTTTGTCACTATTCGTGTTCTTTAACTCTTCAAATGAGTCTACACCTTCTTCAAAATCAAGCCACATAACTAATTGATTATTTGGAGCCATATTTAAAATTTGTTCAGTAACTTGACCAAATTTATCTGCATCTTTTATTGTAAGGGATACAATCGGCGCGCCATTTTCATCAAAAGATGAACTCGCACCACCCTCTTCTAAATCTGTACCATCTAGCATGATATTATCATTAACATCTCTAATCGTTAACTTTGCACCTGTTGATAGGATTTCTCTTGCTTTATTTTGATCCTCAACACCTGCTAATTGCACACGAATTCGATCTGTACCTTCAATCTGAATACTAGGTTCACTCACACCTAAAACATTCACACGTCGGTCCAGAGCTGCAGCTGTACTTTCTAAAATTGAGTTGGTTATTTCTTCATCCTCATGTACAGGTATAGCTTCATATAAAACTTCAAAGCCACCCTGTAGGTCAAGACCTAACTTAATGTCGTTGGTTATTCCTTTTAGCGTATAGCCCATCGTGCTGCCAATCACTAGCACGAGCAAAAAAAACGCTACGATGCGACCTCTTTTTACCATAACTAAAAATCCTCCTTAAAATTAACAAAAAAGCATAAGCACCTTAGAACTATTCTTTGGGTTAATAATGTATATCTTATGTGTCGGTAACCTTCGCTAACAAAACAATTATGAAACATATTTAACTACCTGTCAATTTCATACTAAATGTGCATTGTTCCACAATAAAAGATATACCCGCCTATAATAGTTGATTTAAAACATCTTTTCCTTCTTCACTAAATAAATTTGGTGCTTTATATGCTTCAATTGTTATATAGCTCATATATTCGCTTATCGTAAGCGTCAAAATATCATTTACCATTTCGTAAAGTTTCTTTCCTTCTTTTACACGCTTCCACTTTTTTCTCTTTAAGCACTCCCATAGCAGCTCCTCAGTTACATCTTCATAACCAAACATGCAGAACTCTTCTAATTTACTCGTTAGAGCAGGTTGACAAATTGCTTTAAATTGTTCAAGAACATCCAATTTATTATTCAATATTATCCACTCCTACGTTAGAAATAGAAAACGTTTAAATGTTATGAAACAACCTCGTATTTCTTTTCCCATACTTGTCATGCTTGGCCAACCCACATGCATATAGTTAATTGTATATGATATCACCCTTTTTGAGAAGGTAGGGACCAAGATGACAAAACAAACATTTTTGAAAGGTACGCTTATACTAGTTATAGCTGGTTTAATAACAAGAATTCTAGGATTTATTAACAGAGTAGTAATTGCTAGAATGATTGGTGAAGAAGGCGTCGGCTTATATATGATGGCCGTGCCGACATTAATTCTAACAATTAATTTAACCCAGCTTGGACTTCCTGTTGCAATATCAAAGCTCGTAGCAGAAGCTGAAGCAGTTGGTGACAGAAGAAAAATCAAAAAAATATTAGTTATCTCGTTGTCAATCACTCTTATTACGAGCGTTATTTTTACAAGTGGAATGATTGGATTTGCCCCATTACTCTCCAATACGCTATTAACCGATTCAAGAACACTTTATCCTTTGTTAGCGATTTCTCCAATTGTTCCAATTGTTGCATTGTCATCGGTTATGAGAGGATATTTTCAAGGGAAGCAGAATATGAAACCACCAGCTATTTCACAGGTGATAGAACAAATCGTTCGAATTACACTCGTAGCAGTCTTTACAAAAGCTTTTTTACCTTATGGGATTGAATTTGCTGCTGCAGGAGCAATGATTTCTGTAGTGATAGGCGAATTTGCTTCACTTATTTATATGATAACGATGTTTAAGCTAAATAAGAGAATAAGAGTTCGCAGACATTTTTTTAAATCAATGAAAGGTGGAAAAGAAACGTTTAATGGGTTGATGAGAATAGCACTGCCTACTACTGGAAGCAGATTAATTGGTTCAATTTCATGGTTTTTTGAACCCATTGTCGTTGCGCAAAGCCTCGCTATAGCAGGGCTCTCAATATCTCTTGCTACAAGACAATACGGGGAATTAACAGGATATGCCCTTCCATTAATGTTCTTACCCTCTTTTATTACTCATTCATTACAAGTTGCACTAGTACCTGCTATTAGTGAGGCTGCTGCAAATAACAAAATGCAGATCGTGGAATATAGGCTACAGCAAGCATTACGTCTATCTTTTGTTACTGGAGGTTTAGCTGTAGTTGTTCTTTATATTTTTGCAACACCTCTTATGGAGATTATGTACGGGACTAGCAATGCAGCAATATATGTAAAATTAATGGCTCCTTTTTTTATTTTACATTATTTTCAAGGTCCATTACAAGCAACACTTCAAGCTCTTGATTTGGCAAAAGCCGCTATGATTAATAGTTTAATAGGGGCAATCGTTAAATTAGCTGCGATATTTGCCTTAGCAACTCAGCCAGAAATAGGGATAATGGGAGCTGCACTCGCTATTGTCGTATCAATGATGCTAGTTACTCTACTTCATTTTTCAACAGTATTAAAAGTCATTTCCTATACTTTTTACGTAAAGGATTATATAAAAACAGGTTTAACAATTGTCATTTCAGGTATTGTTGGACACTATGTATTTTCTTATCTATTAACTATGGATTCATTAATATTTAAAACGTTATTTGCGATCATTAGTACATCTCTCACATATTTTCTATTACTAATTATCTTTAACTTAATCAAA
Source organism: Cytobacillus sp. Hm23 (assembly GCF_051842895.1). Taxonomy (NCBI): domain Bacteria; kingdom Bacillati; phylum Bacillota; class Bacilli; order Caryophanales; family Bacillaceae; genus Cytobacillus; species Cytobacillus sp. Hm23. The sequence continues at coordinate 3,695 of NZ_JBPXRQ010000017.1, read as the reverse complement.
CCTGATGAGCTCGCTCGGGTACCTATTTTAAGAAAATTATTTACAACTAGCGGCAAGTAATTTAAAAGGTAGAAAAATGAAAGTCGAGCAATCGTTATCCACGGCATTGAAAGCGAGTCTATTTATTGATGAAGAGTTATCCTTAAAGCAAATTATATATGACTTCGCAAAAGAAACACTTACTAATTCACATTGCAATTTACACAAAAAGTCCGACTTCTGTTAAGTCGGTCTTTTCTATCCTAAGTAATAAAATTTTAAATTCACCCAAATTTGTAGTTGAAGAGTTTATAAAACAAATACCATTAAATCTTCATCAAAGTATTCACCATTAAACTTTAATGATTTAAGCTCTGTTCCATAAATTTTAAATCCAACAGCTTCATATAACTTTTTAGCATATTTGTTATTATGTTCTACGGTTAAATTAATTTGTTCTAATCCTTCGTACCCTTTTGCCTTTTTTATAAGTTCCATCATAAGTTCTTTTCCGATACCTTGCCCTCTTACCTCAGGAGCTACACACATACCAAAAACATTTCCTTTATGAGCAGTTTTAACATTAATTTCACGAATAAAAGTAACAGTTCCAAATAATGAACCATCATTATCAAAAGACCCTAAAACAAACTTGTCTTTAGATGGTTTTATTCGCTCTACAACGGTATCGATTGAAAATTGGACTTCTCTTTCATATGTTGAGCCAAACGCTTCAGGATTTGTTTGTAAGGCTTTTAATCGAAATTCTTGATAGATAGGAGCATCAGACTCAGCCAAAATACGAATGTTCATTATCTCTCCCTCATTTCCTACTATATTCATTTCTATCATACAAATTATTTTTTATTTTAACATAAAATCCCATTAAACCTTAAAAAAATCATCCTTTTGCAAGGATGATTTCCATAAACTTATTTGCAATGGCTGTTTTCGTATTAATTGTTCCTTTTCGTACTTAGAACCAAACACGTACACAACTATAGTTCGTGCAAATTTTCTTCTGTACTACAACGTACTAATTTGATAACATTAGCAACAATATTTACGAAAGGAGCCTTACTAAACTTCGTTCGTATCCCAGCTTTATAAAAATTCTATTAGATAGCGATAATAAACATAAATAGATGAAATAAATAGTGACACTACAACAACTGGAAACCCTATTTTTAAAAATTCTAGAAAATTCACTTGTTGCTTCGCTTTTGCAGCTAAACCAGCAACGACTAAATTTGAGGATGCCCCCAATAGCGTACCATTTCCTCCTAAACAAGCTCCTAACGCTAACGACCACCATAATGGATCAACATTAGTCATTCCATAATCCTGAAACTCCACAATAACTGGAATCATTGCTGCTACAAATGGGATATTATCTACAAATCCTGAAAAAATTCCTGTTAGCCATAAAATTAACATGGCTGTTTTAGGTAAATCTCCTTCTGTATAATACATAATCCCTCTAGCCATTTCATTAATTATACCTACCTCTTCTAACCCACCTACTAATAGAAATAACCCAATGAAAAAAAATAAAGTTCCCCATTCTACCTGTTTAAAAACATCTTCTGGTTTGTGTTCTTTATGGGTCAATAATAATAATAACAGGGCACCTGCCAATGCCACGCTAGTTAAGTCAATATGTAAAAACGGATGCAAAATGAATCCAGTAAACGTCATACATAAAACAGTTAACGCCTTTACTAACGTAGCATTTTTTTGTAAATATTCAACAGGATCAATTTCCATTAATCGCTGCCTATATTCTTCTTTAACATGTAATTGTTTTCCATAAATTAAAGCTAAACCACCAATAATTAATGTAAAAATGACTAAGACGATTGGAGAGAGATGGATAATAAAAGAATTAAACGTTAAATGTTTGACTGCTTGACCAATCATAATATTCGGTGGATCTCCAATTAATGTAGCTGTCCCACCTATATTCGATGATATGATAATTGCAATCAAATAAGGCACAGCAGGGATATGTAGTAATTTAGTTAACGTTAAGACGACTGGAACTAGTAGTAATACCGTCGTAACATTAGCTAATAATGCAGACCCAACCGCAGTTATTAAAGAGATAACGATTAATAATGGAATCGCCTTCCCACCTACTAATTTTGCAACGACAATCGCAACATATTCAAATACCCCTGTTTGACCCGTAATTGAGATGAGAATCATCATGGAAAACAATAACGCAATCGTATTCCAATCTATATACTCTAAAAATGCAGCGTCAATATCAAAAATCCCCACTATTAGCATTGTTACTCCCCCAAGTCCTGCAACAAGGGTCCGATCTAGCTTTTCAGTCATAATGACGATATAGGAAATAATAAAAATAATGAGAGCAAGCATAGAACTCATTCCATTTCTCCTTCCTTGTCCCCTTTAAATATCTTGTTCAAAAAGAAATTTTTACGAGGAGCTGTAATGTTTCATAGCGAATATAGATGGGTAAATAAAGCTCCAGTACAGTTATGTTATTTATCTTTCTCCTACTTTTTGAACACCTTCTTTATAATCATATGATGCTTATCCAAAAAAATATTTATATTCTATTTTTTTATTTACTGAATATGCTCGTACTATAAGAAAAGCGGAGACGCCTTGGATTATCCCCGACAAACACTGGAACAATTTTTTTGAAGGCATTTTTCGCCTTGGAATCAAATAGTGAAGTGAGCACGAGGGGATAGGCGTTGGAGCTGGACATTAAGAAAAGCGGAGTCGAATGTTCATTATATATGGAAGGGGAATGGTGAAAATGGAAACAAAAAAAATGAGTGGAGCAGTACTCTATGGAGTATTAACAATTTTAATTATTGTCTTGGGAATGAGCATGTTATTTTCCTTACTTCTTAGGTTTACTAACTTAAATGAATTGTCTCTTTCTTGGGTCATTACAATTGTTGGGTTCATCGCTGTCTTTATTGGAGGATTCGTTTCAGGAGGTAAAGGAAAAGAAAAAGGGTGGCTAGTCGGAGCCATGACTAGTATTGTGTATACTTTAATTGTTTTCCTCGTACAATACTTAGGATACGATTCTCCATTTACATTACAGCAGTTGTTATTCCACACTGGCTTTTTAGTTACTTCTATTTTTGGAGGGATAATAGGAGTGAATATTTCCTCTTCACCAACAAGAGAAACTTAATGTGTAACAGAAGATCATTACTCGGTTTTGACATGAGGTAAAGAAAAAAGTTTGGAGTCATATTAATTTTTCCAACTATGAAAAGAACATTGATAATGGCATTTTTATATTATCTTTTCTTTCTAGAACGATGGAACTTATATTGTATATGTTCAACTATTCTAAATGAAAAGAGGTTGACTAAATAATGATATGCTCCCCTTAAGGTAGACAGATTAAAAAATAAAATCTGATTACCTTAAGGGGGCTTTTTTATGTCCAATAAATTTTTCTCTATTGAATTTAAACATGAAGTGGTGAGGGCATATAACAACGAAAACTTCACTCTAAAAGAGCTAACAACAATGTACCAAATTCCTAAAAATACTATTTATAAATGGGTAGAGCGATTTGAGAAAAGTGGAATTGATGGATTAATTGACTCTAAAACATGGAAAAACTACTCCAAAGAATTAAAGGAAGCTGCAGTTAAAGATTATTTGTCAGGGGAATACTCTCAACGTGAGGTTGTTCGTAAATATGAAATTTCGAG